>QJWJ01000430.1 GCA_003235365.1 Deltaproteobacteria bacterium | reverse complement strand
GCCCGCTGACACGCTGCTCGTCGTGTTCGGGTCGCGCCCAGTCGATGGCGGGCGTGTGCCAACCACCCTGGACGCGCGTTGGTACGGGTCAGGTTAACGAAGTCGAACGATCGGATGCGCGACGCCCTGACCGGCGATGTCGACGCGGTCGCCGAAGTAGGTGTCGTCGCTGGGCAGATCGTGCAGGGCGACTTGCGCCGCCAGCAGGGCGATACATGCTGCGGCTGTGATCACCGGTTCCCACCACCGCGGGCCCGGGCTGCCCGTGTTGGGCTGCGTCGGTGCGTCGAGCCGCGCCAGTACTCGGGCAATCGCCACGTCGCTGCCGAGCGAGGGCGCTGGTCTTGCCAGCCAGCGCCGAAGGCGCTGTGCCTCCGCGCGCCGATCGGCACACACGCCGCAGTTCCTGGCATGCAGCCGCAATTCGCGTTGTTGCTCGAGGTACGCCATTCGCCCCATCGACAACAACCACTCTTCGACCGAGGGGCAGCTCTTCACCACAAATCTCCGAGCTTCTTGCGCAACTGAGTGAGCGCGTGCTGAGCACGAGAGCGCAGCGTGCTGGCGGGAGCGGCCAGCTCTACGGCGATTTCCTCGAACGACAAGCCGTGTTCGAAACGAAGGGCCAGCAGTTCGCGCTGGTGCGCGTCCAGGCTCGTCACGGCGTGTCTCAACGTGAGTGTTTCGAGGGGATCTCGCTGTCCGGATGCAATCAGGGTTTCCACCGGTGAGGCGTGCCCGCGAGGGCGGCGGTTTTCGTCGCGGAGCCAGTTGAAGCAGCGACGGCGTGCGATCTTGCGAACGTAGGCGGCGAACTCACCCCTCGGTTCGAAACGCGCCGCCCCGCGCCACAGGTCCATCCACGTCTCTTGAGCCAGCTCCTGGCCGGCGTTTTCGTCGAGGACGATCTTGACGCAGAGGCTCGCGGTGGGCTTCCAGTACCGATGCATCAGACACGCGAAAGAGCTTCGGCAGCCCGCGGCGACGCGCAACATCAGTTCGTCATCCGTCAGTGTCGTCGATGCCGACGTCGCGAGTGACTCGGATGAAGGCTCTGCAAGGTCCTCGCGCGACTTCGACGAGGCGGATGCCGCTGCCGGCGGGTGCGTGGACGCGTTGGCGTGGAGCGGCAAGTCCGCTTTCGACGGCGATTGTGGATCGGACTGAAACGCGGAGACGGGCATCGACCTCGCATTCAACATCACCGTCTGAGCGCCAGTCGTCCAAACTATTTTCGCGGGCGCGTGCGATTGCGGCTTTACTCGGCTCGCACCCGCGTTCCGCTATCTGCTCAAAGCTTCGGCTACAATCGAATCGCCGCGGATGGGGGACGTGGTCGGACCCAGTGGTAGGTCCGCCAAACCACCGCGGGTACCAACCCACAGTCTCCCAGCGAATTCGGCTACGGCAGTCACATCGTCACTGGGCAGTCCACCGATGCGTGCTCGCTTCGCGGGACCCGTCTCAGCCCAGCTCCACAGGCCGTCGCCGAGCGTTGCCGCGAAGATCTGGTCCCCCTCGCGGAAGAGTCCGTGCGGGTTGATCCACAGCGCGTCCACTTCCGGCGTCGAGGTCGCACCTGCCAGCTTCGTGACGCCGCCGCTGTACGTTCCAACGAGCATGGCGTTGTCTCGGGGCAGGAGGGCGGTCACCCAGCGATGCGGTAGCGATCCTGATTCGATGCTGAATATCCGGTGTCCGTCCTGGGAAAGACGAACGGCGCCAGCAGCTGTGCCGACCCAAAGGCTGCCGTCGGTCGCTTCGGCGATGGCGTAGGTCAAACGACTGGGCAAGCCTTCCACTGCGCGGACGACCCAGTGGCCGTTGCGCCATCCCGCCACGCCGTTCCCCGTCGCGAGCCAAACGGTCCCGTCAGACGCCACGGTCAGCCCGTTGACGTGCCGGGTGTCGGTGGGGGTTGGGACCGCCGTCGTCTTCCCATCGCGGTATCGGAACAACCCAATGGGAGTCGCCAGCCACACGTCTTCACCAGAGACAGCCATTGCATTGATGTATCTCGGCGCGTCGGAGATCGGCTCGAGCGAGCCGTCGGCGCCGAGTGAGTACACTCCTCGATCGAACGTTCCCACGATGAGTCGGTTCTTCCATTTGGACAAAGCCGTCACGTGGGATGACGGAACTCGACCTACGGTACTACCACCTTGGCACGCTGCACCCGCCGCGAGGGCGACTACTTCGTTCCCGCGCTGCGCAAAACACCCCGCGCTGACACTCGACCTTCGGGTTGCGCGTAACGTCTCGGTGTCGACGCGCCACACCCCGCGGGGATTGGTGCCGACGTGGAGTACTTTGCCGTCGAGCGCTAGCGCCGTGATGCGTTCGTTCTTCAGGCCGGCGAGCGTCGCCTGGGTCACCTCGGAATCATCGATACGCCAGATGCCGCGACTCATCGTGCCGATCCACAGTGTTCCCGACTCAGCCCAACTCAACGCCGTGACGCTCGTCCCGTCGAGAGCAACCAAGCGTCGCCAGGTCTGCGTCTCGCTTCGCCAAGCGTACACGGAACCCGAACGGAACCCGATCACGAACCCGCCTTCGAACGGCGAGATCGCGGTCGGGTGCGGTTCGGGTAATCCGCGACAAGGCGTCAGCTCTTTGCCATCGATGCGAACTAGTTCGTCGAACAACTCGACGGTGGCACCCCAGCCGGTGGTGATCGCCGCACGCTGCGAACTGTAGCCGAAGCGACAGTTAGCGGGGGTACCGAACCCGTTGAAGGATACCTTCGCCGGCGAGACGGACGTGGGGGCGGTGCGGAGGAGTTCGACACGGGCTTTGGGGTCAGGTGTCGTTTCGAGCATCGTGAGTTTCGCCTGGCCGTCGGTGGTGAGCGATAGCCGCGCGAAACTCTGGGCGCTGTTTTGGGCGTAGTCCGTTGCGACCAAGGTCAGTTGATCCGACGTTTTCAACAACTCGCGCACCTGATCGAGTGCGATCTCGGTCGACCAATGCGTCTGCGATTCATCGGCGCGATCCAGCTCGAAGGTCTTGTTACCCAGTCGGACCGTGACGCGTTTGACGTCGACCAAGTCCAGCCGAATGACGTCGCCGTGCACGTCGAACACGTCTCGCCGAGGTGTTGCGCGGAGCTCGAGTCCCGACTTTCGCCGCTCGAGTTCCAGGTCGAACTGCGGCGGCCGGCTGTCGACTGCAAACGCCAAGCTGCCACGCAACGTCGTTCGGCCTTGGCTCGTGGTGTACACCCGAGCACGGTACAGTCCGTCGCTGACGGTCCGAGGCACCAGAAAGCGGCCGTACCACACACCTTCACTCGGCAACCAGCCGCAGTCCACGCGCTCGCCCCAAGGCAACATCGCGTAGACCTCCGAGTCCGACTGGGGCGCTCGAATGCGGATCTCCGGGTCGCCGGGGGCGACACGGTCGGGCGACAGCGAGTCGCGCGCGACGAGACTGGTGAACGAGGACACCAAACCAAACGACTTGGCCAGCGCGATCGCCTCGGTTCGAAGTGCTGGATCGTGAGTGGAGCTTTCGGCGAGTTCGAGCGACGCGATGCGCGCGCGGGCCCACTGGAGTGGTACCGTGCTCGACTCATCGCTCTTCTTACCCAGCTGCGCCATCGTTTCGAAGGCGACGGGCTGGCCGTGGAGCGTGCCCGTCACCTTGGCGTGCAGCGTCGTGGCATGAAGTCGCCCCAGCACACGAACCTGCTCACCGAGCGCAAGCTGCTTGGTTACGTTGCCGTGGCGTCGATCTTCCAACAAACCATCGATCTCCATCGTGAGGTCTTCGATCACTGGGGCGGCGACCAGCTGTGCCAAGTCCTGAACCAACTGCTTGCCAGCTTCACCACTCGGGACGAAGCGAACACTCGCGGCGGGGAAGAGTCGCTCGAACAGAGGCTGCCTCGAGGGGTAGTTGACCAGCGCCACCGTCACGCGTGCGGCTTCGAAATCCGCAGCGCCGGAAGCGGGCTGCAAGGCATCCATCTCGGAGCCGACCGTCGACTGGCCGTCGGTCACGAACACCACGACCGGGTTCGTCGCCTGGCGAACCAATTCGGCGGCACGATCAATCGCTGCCTCCACATTGCTCAGTCCGGCAGCACGATGGTTCCTGACGTCATCGACCAGCTTGGACCTGATCTGCGGCGTGGCCTCGAGCAAACTGTCCCAGCTAGTCAACTCGTCGTCGAACGTGATCAGCGCCGTTCGGTCCCGCTCGGTCAGGTGGGCGCTTGCGCGTTCGACAAGGGTTCGTGCTTGGTTCAGCGCGTCCCCCGCCATCGACAGTGACGTGTCGACGACGAAGATGAAATCACGTGCAGGCCGCAACGCGCCCGCGTCGTCTTCGTTGAAGCTGAATAGCACTTCGCCGTAGCCCGGTTCACCCTCCGGGGCTGGGGCGACTCGAGCGGACAACTGCAGCGGTTCCGTCCGCTCCTTCCAGCGGATCGTCAGATCGTCTCCCAGTGGCGTCGCCGTTCGTTGCAGGAGGACCCGGGAGTGATTCGGGCTGAGCCTGACGGCGCGGGCGTCTGGATGGTTGGGCGATTCGAGAGCCGAGACCTCGGTGTCCGCCCGCACGTCGACCTCGAAGTCGAGAATCGGCTCGCCGCGTCGCTCCCAGTGGGCGGCCGGAAAGCTGTAGCTGCGGATGGGTCCGAAGCGCTCGACGGATTGCACGTACTGCAGTTGCACCCGTCGTGTGGCCCCCGGCGCTAGTGGGGTGAGCTCGATGCTGAAGCGGGACGTGCCACGACTTTCGCTCAGTGATGCCGCTTTGCCCTCGGCTGCGGCCTTCTCGAAGTCTCCGCGTGCGGCGGCCGTGTCTTTGGCGACGGCCTCGACGCGCCGACCATCCACCCAGTGGGCGAAGTGCGTGATGGTCGCGTCGTTCGGTAATGGGAAGTCGTAGCGGAAGGTGACTTCGGACTCGGTGTCGTTCACGATGACGTCACTGACGCTGGTGGTCACGTTCGCACCTCTGACCTGCACCCCCACGTGGGAGTAGACGAGGCGAGTTTCGCCGACGATTGCGGTGTCGCTCGTCGGTTGCTGGGGAGGCTCCTGGACGACGAACGCTTCGGTTTCGACGCTGGTGTCTTCGACGGGTTCATCTTGCACGACGACGTCGCGGGCGTCGGCCTGCGGAGGGGCGTGTTGCGAGTCGCCGCACCCGCTTGTCGCGACCAGCATGCAGCAGAATGCAGCGCCGAATCGCGTCCACCTCGCTCGATTGCACGTCGTCATGGTCACTTCGCCCCCGCTTTGGCGATCAGCGCGAATTGCACTCCCTTGGCCGTTGCGGGGCGGACTCGCACTTGACGGTGGTCACCCCGTCGCTCCACGGCTTGGATCTCCAGTCCAACGTCGGAACCGCCGACGACCAACAAGTCGTTCTTCGTGAAGTCCACCGCTGGGACCGGCCGCCTCTCGGCGTCCGGGGTCAGACTCATGTGCGCTTGCCATAGGGCGCGCCAACTCCGTTCATCCGAGACCCAACGCACCTGTGCTCCGAACAGCCCCGACACGAAGGTCGGCGCCGGGGCTCCAGAGGAAGCAACGGGTGCCGCAGCCATTTCGAGCTTGCGGATTTCGAGTGGCTCGATCTTGCCGTCGTAGTCTACGCCCACCGAACCAGAGTAGGCTCGTGTCGTGTCGGTGAGCGTGCTGGCGAGGCTGCGAGGTGGGCCGCCAAGCCCCGCGCGGGCGACGCTGCGGGCGGAGTCGGTCAAACGAAAGAAGCGTCCTTCGGTATGGCGGGCCATGCCTTCGAAGGTGCTTTCCAGATCGCTTGACGAACCGCAGGCGATTGAGTGGATTACGATGCCGCGGTCGCGAGCTTGTGCCGCGATCCAGCTCTCCTTCGGGCTGTCGTCGTAGTGTTGCGCCGGCGCATCCCCCACCAAGTACAACAAGCGGACGACGGGGTCGTCCCGAGTCGGTTTGGACCAGGACAGTTTCGTGAGCGCTGCGCTCAGCGCTTCGAGGACCGCCTCGGGCGCATCGCCACCACCGTTTGCGCTCGTGTCGGCGAGATACGCCTGCATCTGCTTCAGTTCCCCAGTGAAGTCGTGCACCCGGGTGACGTAGTCGTCCCCCTTGTCGCGGAAGGCGACGAGCCCGAAGCGCACGTCGGGTTTGGGAGATCCTTGGGCGAGACTCTCGGCGATTTGGGCGATGCGGGCGCGCGCCTGGTCGATGTACGGCCCCATGGAGCCAGTAGCATCCATCGCAAATGCCACTTCGATGCGCGGTGGCGCGGGTTGCGCCGTGGCAATCCGATTGAAACCCAGCAGCGCCAACAGGACTGCAATCCAAGCTCTTCGACGAATCATGGGCGTACCTCGGTGCAGGCCGCGTGCCGATGCCCATTGTTCGGAATTTAGGACGAATTTCGGTTCGGCCCGAATGCCGCCCGTGCGCAGCGGGACACGCCCGCGTGGCACTGCGGCCGCAGCCTGCGGCCAATCGTCGATTCAGGGGTATCCGCCCCCGTTTAGCGTGCCGTTTGTGGGGTCGCGATGGCCTTTCGATTCGCAGGTCGCAATCCCCGCCGGGGGGCAACGTGGACCGGGGCGTTACTCGGACTCGTTACGTTTGTGACGGTCCTCGGTGGTGCAGTGGCTGTCGACTGGAGTGAGGGGCGGCGTCTTCGAAGTGCACGCGACGCCCGTCTGGATAGCGAGCTGGGACATCTCAGCCGCGAAATTCTGCGGGACCTCGACGTCGCCGTGGGAGAACTGCGCAGTCTTGCGTTCTGGGTCGGCGCCGAGCCCGACGTGGTGGTCCCGAACTTCGAGCGTTACTCGCATGGACTGATCGAGCGGCACAAGACACTGCGCTCGACGACGCTGCTCGAGGGCGACGTCATCACCGCGACATTTCCACCCAACGCCGCATTGCTGGGTATGGACGTCGGCCACCACTCAGTCCAAGGCGAAGCGGTGGCAGAGATGCGAGCGTTGGGGGATGCCCTCGTGACAGGGCCTGTGTCGTTGGCGCAAGGTGGAGTTGGCCTGATCATCAGGGCTCCCGTTTGGATGGGAGACAATGCAACCCCCGAGAGCTACTGGGGGCACGTCAGCATGGTCATCGATGCGGGCCGCCTCGAAGCGATTCTGCGCAAGTACTCCGAGTTGTTCCGGGTGAGCGTCGTGCTCACCGACCTCGATGGTCGAGGAACCACCAGTGCGCTGCGGTTGGGCTCCTCCGGCGTATTCACCGAAGCGAGCCATCTGCTCGATTTCGGCGTTCCTGGAGAGCGGTGGAGACTCACGGCTTCTGCCGTGGACTACGTCAGGGAGTTTCCCTCGAGCTGGCTGGGAATGCTCGTCGGAGCAGTGATGGCCGTATGTAGCGGTATCGGAGTCTGGATGCTCGTCGTCACGTCGTCCGCTCTGCGCAGCAAGAACGAACAACTCGAACAGCTGGCCATGACCGACGCATTGACTCGGGTTCACAATCGTCGCTTCGTGTTGAGTCTCTGCCAGGAGCACTTGGATCGACATGCCAGCGGTGGTCCGGCATTCTCGCTGCTCTTGCTCGACCTCGACCATTTCAAGAACATCAATGACGAATATGGTCATGCGGCGGGAGACGACGTCCTGCGCGGCGTGGTGGCGGTATTGCAGCAAGGCGTTCGCGGTGCCGATGCGATTGGCCGTTGGGGGGGAGAAGAGTTCGTCGTCTTGGCCCCAGACACCGATAAGCGTGGAGCGTTCGAACTCGCCGAGCGCCTTCGGACTGCGATCAACAATGTCGTCATTTCGACGTCACGCACCGCGTTGCGGGTCACCGCGAGCTTTGGCGTCGCGACCTGTGAACAGGGAGAAACGTGCGCTCATCTCCTCGAACGCGCCGACCGAGCGCTCTATTTGGCCAAGTCCAAGGGGCGCAACCGCAGCGAGGCGGCAAAGGGGAGTCGCTCGGAAATGCGCGCCGTGGGAGCAACGTTCTGAACGTCGGCTGCCACGCCCACCAACGACTGGTGTGTCGCCGCCAGCGCACCGAATGCAGATGGAACAGTGCGGGGTGCCAAAATGGCCATCCGGGGTTGCGAACTGTAGGGATTCGGCCCACACCTTCGCTACGCGGTCATCGATGCCTCACTCCTATGACGATTCAGCGTGGCCGATCGTGGTCAGTCGGGCCTCTGGCGAGTCTACGGATGAGGACATGGCCGGCTATCTGCTAATGGGGGAGCGTCTGTTGGCGCGCAGGCAGCCACACGTGTTGATCGTCGATGCGACGGCGGGCAGGTCGCTCAACAGCGTGCATCGAAAGATGGTCGCGGAGTGGAACAGTAGGTACTCCGTTGCTCTGCGGCGCTACCGAGTCGGGCTCGTGTTGGTGACCCCTTCCGCCCTGCTGCGCGGGATGGTCACTGCGATCTACTGGGTATCGCCGGCGCCATTTCCTTACCAGCCCGTGGCAACTTTGGAGGAAGCCGTCGCCTGGGCGAACCAGCAGCTCGCGGCTGCAGCTGCCGCGTCGTAGGTTGCGGGGCTTTGCCCGTCGAGCGTTGGGACTCGCTCTGGCGGTCGACGTCGTCGCCCCGTACAGTGTGCCGATGGAGCGATTGTCTCGTCGAAGCGTGTTCTCCTTGGTCATCGGTCTCGCCCACGTTCCGGCTTGCACCTCGGAACCGAACGATGATCCCGTCGATGGCGACGGAACGTCGCTGCCGTCCCAGCCGGACGCCGATGGGACGCCGACTCAGGGGGTGACCATGAGCGCCCCCGCGGTGACTCCCGGTTCCGGCGGTATTCCGTCCCAGCCCGATGTTTCTCCCGGACCGCGGAACTCGGACGCTCCGAGCGTTTCGCCGACGTCGAAACCGGTCGACGCTGAGTCGTCTTCTGGGGGGTTGCCCGGCGCGCCCTCGATACCGCAGCCGGTGAACGCCGGCGGAAGTACAGCCGGTGGCGGGCAGGCGGGTGCGGACTCCGGAGGTGGTAGCGCGGGCGATCCGGTCGAGCCCGGCCCCGTCGAACCCGTGCCCGTCGAGTTGGGCGATCCGGTCGTCTACGTTGGTGGCTTCGACTACGGCAGCGACAGCTACCCGCTTCGCGCCTACGACTTGGACCTGGAGTCGGGCGCGCTGACCGAAAGAGGCAGTCCATTCGATGCGGGGCCGAATCCGTCGTACCTGGCGTTGGCCCCCAACGGACGCTTCCTGTATGCGGCCAACGAGCGCGACGACGATCTCGGCGGGCTCACAGCCCTCGCAATCGCAGACGACGGGACTCTCACGCCCATCAATCATCAAACCGGTAGTGACGGTGGGTTTACATACGTGGTGGTTGATCCGAGCGGAAAGTTCGCATTCGGCGCCAGCTACAACGGTGGAAGCGTGTCAGTGTTTCCCGTAGAAGACGATGGCGCTCTGGGGCCGGAGCTCGATAACGTCGACTTCGGAGACGGCGCCCAATCGCACTGCGTGGGCTTCGATCCGAGCGGTCAGTTCGTGCTGGTGCCCAACAAGGGTAACGACGAAGTGGCAGTACTTCGTTTGACGACCGAGGGGACGTTGATGAATGCGGGCACGGCGGCCAGTCCAGCAGGTGCCGGCCCACGGCACATCGCTCTGCACCCTGGCGGAACCTTCGCTGCGGTGATGAACGAGCTGAGTAGCAGCGTTACCGTCTACGACGTTGCTGAAGGCGGAACGCTGACTACGCGGGATTCGGTATCGGCGTTGCCCGCAGACTACAACGGCAACAACACTGGAGCGCACATCGAGTTCTCTCCGGATGGCAAGTATGCGTACGCTTCGAATCGCGGCCACGATTCCATCGCGATCTTCGCCGTGGATGAGGCAGCCAGGACCGTAGAAGTGCTAGGTCACGAGAGCACCCGCGGAAGTTCGCCGCGTGACTTCGATGTGGATGTCACGGGTCGTGTATTGATCGCGGCCAATCAGGATAGCGGCAACGTTGCGGTATTCGGCATCGGCGCAGACGGCAACCTGCAACCGCTCGGCGATGTCGTTTCCGGACTGCCCTCGCCGTCCGCGATTCAGATTGTCTACCTCCCGCGCTGATCGTCGCCCGTTCGACGGGTGCCGGTGCAGGCAGGGGTTTCGCGATCGACGTTGCACGACCTTCTCACGAGCGCCCTCATGGTGTCACACCTGCGCGTGTCCCACTGTCCACGGGTGTGGCGCGGTTGGCGAGGGTCGGCAGACCGCTTCCGGCCAGGTGTAGGCTGGTCAGGGTTCCAGAAGCGGCTTTCGGTGTCTCACGCCGCTTTTCGGAGCCAGCGTTTCACTCACCGGGGTTCGGTCTTCGTTGTCGAGGTCGGTTTGCTCCTTGACGTACCGGACGCTTTCGAGGCGTTGTCGCTGCGCATACAGGAACACTTGTCGCTCCACCAATTGTGCCAACGTTGCGGACATTCGTGGACCTCCTTTTCAAACCATGGGCGCGGGGGCCAAGCACCGGCTGCTGTTGTTCCCTCGAGAAGAAGGATAGATAGAACCGTCCCATCACGGCGTGGGATTGGGAACGCCGTGATTGTTGGGTAGGTTGCTTGGGGGCGGGACGGGTAACCGATAACCTGGTGGAGATATGGTGCGGGATTCGTGTCAGGTTCACAATGCCGTGCTTGGTTTTTCCGCGGTCTGCTGGAAATATCGGGTGTGTGTCGATGTTGCAGCGATGTTGCAGCGTGTCGTGCTGAACGCCAATGCATGTCGGTGTACGTCGGTGAGAGTTCGACTCGGAACTGAGAATTGTTAACGATCTTCCTGCGGTCCATGTCTTTGGATGCCCGGGCCGTCCGTTTTCTTTGCGCGCTGCGCGCCCCCCCTGAATACGACTTGGGTGAAGCGAGACATTTGCACGGCGGGTGAAGCACGCCTGCACTGTTCAAACGCTTCGAGCCGCAGCGCGTCGTGGCGACTGGTTCGTGTGCTGTGCTCCAATTGGGATTGTCCCGGCAATCCACTGCGATTGGTGGGCTGGCATCTTCGTTGCGGTGCTGGTTCTGGTTAACGGTTGTGGTCGGGTCATTCGTGAGAACTAAACCGTTCCTCTGTGTGGCCCTCTGTGAGGTGATTGGCGGCTGCCGTCGCGTGCCGGTTTGGGCTGTTGTGTGGTGATAAGTGAACAAAGCGTCGCGCGCGACGCTTTCAGCGGAGCTGGTGACGCTCCCACGTGGCGACCACCGGTCCCCCTCGTGTGGGCCGGGGCGGAGCCCGGCTCGGGCCACTACTGCCTGTCCCTGACCACGCGGCGCTCGCATGATTGGGGCGCCCGTGGCTGGAATGCGGCATTCACGCTGCTGGGGGCGAGCGCCGAACGCATCGTCACGAGAACGGGGGTGCCACCTTCTCAGCGGACGGTGTCGTCGCTACACTGCCGTACCATGCGCGTTGTGTTGCTGGCGCTCTGTCGATTGCTCCTGCGGATCTTCTTTCGACGAATCGAGGTCGTGGGGAAAGAGAACCTGCCGAGTCGCGGTCCCGTCGTGTTCATTCTCAACCACCCAAACGGTTTGCTCGATCCACTGTTCATCCTCTGTATGGCGGGACGGCCCGTTTCGCTACTGGCCAAGGAGCCCCTGTTCAGGACGTTTTTCGTCAGCTACTTCGTCAAGGCCTTCGAGTGTTTGCCGGTGTACCGCAAGTCAGATGGTGCCGACCCCGCGAAGAACCGAGCGGTGGTCGAGCGCGCGATTGCATTGCTACGAGCGGGGAACGCCATTGCGCTATTTCCGGAGGGAACGTCCCACAGTGACCCCATGCTCAAGCCGCTCAAGCCTGGCGCCGCGCGAATGGCGCTCAGTGCCAGCTCTGCCAGCCTCGGCGAGGACGTCGAGCCCGTGCACGTGGTGCCGATCGGCCTGTACTACTCGCGAAAATCGCGTTTTCGCAGCCGGGCTTTGATCAACTTCGGAGTGCCCCTTCTCACTCCACGCGTCGCATTGGATGACCAGTTCAACCCACCGCGAGACGCTGTTGCCGCGCTTACCGAACGCTTGGCACAGGCACTCAACGGAGTGACGCTGAATGCCGATTCCACGGAGGCTTTGCTGCTGGCTCAGCGTGCCGAGCGTATCCTGCGAGCCGCCGAAGAAGACGACGTGCTACTCAGTCGGGGTACAGCGGTTCCACCGAAGAGTCCATCGCTGTGGGAGCGCAAGCAGCTGCGCCAGCGTCTGGTAGATGGTTACGCCAGCCTGCGCGACGTACATTCGGAGTCGGTTGGCGCGCTGGTTCATCGCATCGATTCCTATGAAACGCGCGTTGCAGACGTCGGTCTGAGACCGGAGCAGCGCGTGCTGTTTCGAGCTGGCGAGGTCGTTCTCGCGTCCATCGCAGCGTTTGTAACCGTGATCGTTCTGCTTCCCGCTGCGATCGTCGGCTTCGTGATGAACGCAGCGACCTATCTCATCGTCGACTGGTTGGCCTTCACGGTTGCCAAGGGTGAAGAGGACATCGTGGCAACGGTGAAGGCCGCGGGGGGGCTGCTGTTGTTTGCGGTCACATGGCTGCTGTTCGCCGTCGTGGGCTGGCTAGTGGGCTCCGTCGGGATCGGGCTGGGCTTGCTGGTTGCCGGCCCGACGTGCGCGTACTGCGCTCTGGTTCTCAGGGAACGATTCTCTCACGTATTCACGCAAAGCTACGCCGTGTGGCTGCTACTGCTTCGACCCCGGTTGCGCCGTTGGGTCGTCGACGAACGTCGCGGCATCCGTGAGGACGTCTTGACCTTGGAGTCGTTGCTCGAGCCCCAGGCCGAGTGAGCTGTCCTTACGGCGTGGGGCAAGCAGCGCTCGGGGCACCGTACCCGAATACGATTTGACGAAGCGGATGGCTGCCGGTGTACATACCGCTGGGCAGCGTGTGCCATTCGATGCCGTCGGTGCTTCGATAGAAGCGCTGTTCATCGTACCATTGCTGCCAGGCTCCGCGTACGGCGACGTAGGTTCCGTCGGGACTGCGCGCAACGGGTCCGAGTCGCATCACCCCGCCCGTGTCGGCACTGACGGGGGTCTGTTCCCAGTCGACGCCATCGGGGCTCGTGTAGCGGGCGTCGCGGTAATCCTCGTCGAGGCCCCAGTACACGAACTCGCTGCCCGTCCACAGCGTCGGTGTGCTCGCCGCTGCGCGCAGCTCGACGGGCTCCCAAGTCTGACCGCCGTCAGTCGACCGGCAGCCGGTATCCCCGATCATCATCAGCACCCCTTCACCGTAGGTGATGTTGTTTCCACCGCAGTACTCTGCTCCAGACGGTGAGAATTCCCAGTCCGATGCGTCGCTGCTGGTGATCAGTCTTCGTTCTTGGTCTTGAGCGAACATTACGAAGAGGCCACCGTCGACTGGCACGTAGGCGATCCTGCGGACGTTCCAGACGTCGCCGAGTGGAATGTCGGGCGCTCGGTCCCAGGTCAGTGCATTCGGGCCGGCGATGTGCGGACTACGGGCGCCGGTGACGAACATGTCGCTGCCGAACGCCAGCCCACTCGAAGTCAACCCGTCCTCGTCATCGCCCTGCGCAACGACTTCCCAATCGATGCCGTCATTGCTGCGGCGTATCGTCCCGGGGTTGCCCCAGCCGAACGTCGCGACGAACCAGCCGTTGCCGTAAGCGATACCCGTCCCGGCGTTGCTGCTGTGGTCACAGTCGATGCCCCCAGCCTGATCGTCGAAGCAGCGCAATGCGTCGTCATCGGAGCGATTGCCCACCCAACTGCGACCATCGTCGCAAGTGAGCACCGTGCGCCCAGCGTGTCCGACTGCGACGAACATCGGTACGGTGCCTTCGGGTTGGTCGGGTTCGACCGCAGGCGGGTGATCTTCGACGCGGGGGTTGGCACCGGCGTCTTCGATCGGACGCGCAGACGGGTCGCCGGTCTCAGCGGCACCGGCTTCAGCGCTGAGTTTCGTACCGTTGTCGGCGCGTGATGGACCGTTGGCAGTCGGGTCTGAATTCGGGTTGACTGAGCCGGGAGTTGGATTGGGGGTGACGCCCGGCGACCCATCAGTCATCCCATCGCGGGGTGCGTTCGCACGTTGGTCGCCCTCGGTGCCGTCCGCACCCGTCGCGGGAGCACTTCCGTCGGCGTCTTGGACCTCGTCGTTCGTCGCCCCGTCTGCGCCATTGGCGTCCTCGTTGCACGCCGCGAGTGCGATGATTGCTCCCAATGCGCACCACTGAAGCCAATTGCTCATGACTCAACCTTACTGCGACTTGGGGCTGAGTCTAATGGGCGCCAAATGGGCGAGCGCGATTGTCGGTAGTTTTTCAGGCCCCCGTTTGGGTGTGGGCCCGAAGAACCGCCCCCGTTGCAGTCGCTTTCTCGACTCCATTCCCTGTTGCATCGAATGAGCGTTCGCCAATCGCGAAAGCTCATTTTAGTGAAATACTCGAGTCGCGTGTCGTTCTTTGCGGCAGTACCCCGGTGTTGCGGCTGACGTCGTAGTTCGGCACCGCTGACTACATGTGCTCATCCCCCGGCACGCCGACAGACGTAGTCGTACGACACACAGGTGCGCCGGGCGTGCGTCTCGGCGCAACCTGAAGGCACTGGTCCATTCAGCAATAGCCGCTGGAGCGCAGATGCTCGGCGAGCTTGTCGTAGATCGGTTTGCGTATCGGCCACACTTCTTCAGCGAGCGCCGTCATCGTCGTCCATTTGAAGGCGCGAAATTCGGGGTGTTCACCTCGTCCGAGCGCCGCACCAAGCGGGTCGGGTTGCGCGCCGTCAGCAAGTCGAACGAAGAACCACTTCTGTGCCTGGCCACGGACGTGTCCACGATGGCGGGCGTGTTCGGGCAGCTCGTAGACGAGCCAATCCGGGTACTCACCGAGCACGGTCACGTCGCGGCGTGACAACCCCGTCTCCTCTTCGAGTTCACGCTGCCACGCGTCCGTCGGCTCTTCGCCCTCGTCAATGCCGCCTTGGGGCAATTGCCATTGATCGGTTTGCACGGTCACGTCGTTGCTGGCTCGTTCGAATGCGAGCACCCGGCCCCTCGAGTCGAGCACGACGACTCCGACGTTGGCACGGAACATCTGTGATTGCGGCATTGCGTTTCCTCGGCGTCGTTCGTGGGAGTTGGGCGCGGGGACCTCAGTCGCGATCTGTAGACGCTTTCATCGGGGCCTGGTGCTGGCGCCAGCTCGTTTGGTCGGTTTCTGATTGGGCGGCGAGGTCGACCCGGCGTGTTCGCAGGGGCGGATACTGGTCCACGACGCCCCTTGGTGAATCAAGGAAAATTCCGTCAACATGGGAGAATTGGTCATGGAATCCAGGCTGAACGACCTTCGAGCCGCCTGCAACTCCGCTGCCGCCATCACCTGGGGTGTCAATCCGGATCAGTGAAACGCTTTAGTGGAAGCGTTTCCAAAAACTCGTTGACAGGGTAGGTCCTCACCAGTCAGAAAGGGTGGGACCTTCGAAAACCATGCAGGGAAACATCCTGCATCAGGCGACGTGTGGACCAAGTGTACCCCACCGCCTGGCCCCACCTATCCGGGCGCGCGCTGCGGTGTGGGGAACGTGTTAATGCCGCCCGCCGCTGCAAGGTGTGGCGCGGTCGGTTGGCTTGTTGCGGAAACATAACGGATCTGCCGGTGGGTACGTGGCGGTCCGAGGTTGGGTGCCTTTAGTCATGTCGGTCGTTACTACACGTTCATACTATTCTGGTGTTGGCAGCTCGATGACCAACGAAGAACTGGCCGTATTTGCTGCAGACGGGCCGTCGATCATTCCGGAACTGCAGCGCGATTTGGTCCTGGTCGAAAGCGATCCTCGCGTAGCAGAACCGATCAGCGAGTTCCTCCGCAGTCACGGCTACAAGGTACACGTCGAGCCTCGAGGCGAGGCCGCGACGGCAGCGATCCTCGCGCGGCAGCCCGCGCTGGTGATGCTGGACCTCGCGTTGACGGGCATGAGTGGAATCGAGGTGGCGCGTTCGGTACGTCCTCACTACTTCAATCCGTTGTTGGTCATTACCGACAGCGAGGAAGAGGCGGCACGGCTGTCGGGACTCAACTCCTGGGCGGACGACTTCATCACGAAACCAGTCAAACCCGCGGCTCTGTTGGGGAGCATCCGTGCGCTGCTGAGGCGCACGGCGGTCGAGGCGGAGCGCCGCCCGGTGGTGCTTGGGGATCTGATGGTCGACACGACTCAACGCGTCGCGACGCTGCGCAACGAGCGGCTCAATCTGACGACGGCGGAGTTCGACCTGTTGGCATACCTTTGCCGAAACCCGGGTCGAACCATCGACCGCAACCTCTTGCATCTCAAGCTGCGGGGGCAACCCTACGACGGTCTGGATCGGTCCATCGACCTTCGCGTGTCCCGGCTGCGCAACAAGCTTCGCACGCTGGACGCGATGCCGATCCGAATCGAGGCGGTACGCGGCGTCGGGTACGTGCTGCAGCACGCGTACGAAGCAAGGGCGTGAAGGGAGCGGATCGCCCGTTCCGGCGTGGCGTCTAGACGTCGTCTAGTTGAGCGTTCGCGATTGGTGAACGCTCGTTCGATGCAACAGCAATGGAGTCGAGGAAGCGACTGCGACGGGGCGGTTCTTCGGGCCCTCACCAAACGGGGAGCTGAAAAACTGCCCAGCAATCGTGCTCGCCCATTTAGCCAATCTGGACGGCGTGCCAAGCAGCGCAGCGCTGACCGTAGACTGAGCGCGCGTGTTCCAAGAACTCACGGGGGCCGCAAGCCACGACGAGTGTGTCCTGTGGCAATTCGGGTGCGGACAGCGAGCTGGACAGGGGGGCGGCGAGTACTGCGACGCGTCCGTCACACTCCAGTACGCGCGCGATCAATTCCGATTGCAGAGGTTCGAGGGACGCCGAAGCGCAGAAGTGCATGCACGTCAGGTGGGCCTTGGCCCTTTGGAGCTGTCCGAGGACGGCGTGGGCGGCTGTCACGCCAATTCCCTCACTCAGCAGCAGGATCTGAGCGAAATCCGTGCTTGCGGGCAGCATCGAACGTCGTGGTGCCGCGGCCAGAATGAGATCTCCCACGCTGGGACGAACGGGAAACTTCCACGACAGCGTGCTCTTCGAGACTGATTGGCCATGGACGTCCCCGACGCTTGCGCTGACGAGGTAGGAGCCGGGCGCAGTTGGGGCGTTCCTCACGACGAAGGTGTGCCCGGCGATTCGTCGCTCCGCGTCGTTGCCAAGTGCGACGGGCAGCACCTGGCCGTCGGTGAGCCGGGGGAGGGGTTTACCTTGCGCACAACTGAGTGTCAGATTGAGGCAACCGTCGTCACCATTGCATTGCACGACCTTCAAGGGTCTGAAGGCAAACCAACCTTCGGCTTCTCGCGCACGCGCCGCTTTTTGGGCGATGATCTCCGACCAGGCGTCCATCAGGTCTGTGGAGCTCAACAGCCATTCGAGAGCATCTGCATCCCAGTAGTCGGTGAAGGCGATTCGAACGAAGTCGTCGACGCTGGGTGAAGTCGGATTCGTGGACAGTAGCTCCACGCAGTCACCGTGTTGGAGGGTGCCCACCTGCAGGACTCTCAGGTAGTATCCAACCCTGCGGCTCTTGAGGAATCGCTTGGCGAATTTGAACCCCATGCGTTGATCCAGCTTGCGACATGGAATTCGGGGTTGGGCGACCTGCATCACCACGCCGCCGATACGAAGAACGTCGCCTATGCGAATTCGCGTTTCTTCCGCTCCCGTGAGCGTCAGGTTTTCGCCAAAGTGGCCCGGCTGGAGGTCAGCGTGCAGTTCCTCTCGCCAAGTGGCGTAGTGTTCGAAGGGGTAGACATGTATGGCGTGGTGTTCTTCGCCCATTCGTCGGGGTTCGGCGCGTTTGTCATTTGTAAACCCCAGGCGTGTAACTTCCACCGGATGTGCTACTTGTTGTCGATAGATGCCGGTGGTTACGAGATGGTCGCGAACCGTGACGGTGGTGAGGTGTCCGCGGTTTGTTGACACTGCCGCCACCTCACCGAGTACGCGAGAACGGTTCAGTGGGAGAACACGGCCGGCTACTAGCGCGCCTTCGCTTGGCTTTCTCGAGGGGTCCAGGATTTCCTCCCTGCTGATCGCAAGCGGACGGAGTCGGCATCCGTATAAGCGGGGAGCGCGTTGGGTGCGGGCAATGCAGCGAAGGAGAATTTGGACGACATGAGCACAGATTTGAGCTCGGCGATCGCGGGTGAACCGTGGAGCCTGGCGTCGGTGGTGTACGGCGTCGACCTACTCGTGGACGACGAGGGCAGGCCGGTCAGCGAACGACGGGCTCCGAGTGCGGTCAAACAGGGCGCTCCCATCGTGCTCAAGGCCTGCCCGTATCGCGACGGCCGACGTGGGCGTCCAATGAACGTTTCAGCCTTGGAACAGCTGGTGCGGCATTTGCCCGCTGTCTGTGAACAGTGGGCAAGCTTTCGAGCGATCCGAGGCACGGCATCGATGGATTGGTCTTGGGCACTTGCGACGGTGGTCGATCAGCTGGCCGCGCCCGCTCTGTACGCCCTGGCCCAGCGTGCGGATCGCTGTGTCGTGCCAGCTCGGGCAGCCGCCGGGCACAAGCTCGCGGCGGGATTTCTCGGAGTGGTTCGCGGTTTGATGGCGCAGGAAATGTCGGGCATTGGAACACCAGTGACGGTTGAAACGTTGTTGGACTGGACGCATCGGAGCAACGCGCTAATCGGTACCAGCGAGGTGTGCGCCGGGCCGCCGGTGTTGATTCAAAGAGCAGCGACTTCACTATTGGAGTACGACCCGCTAGTCCGTCCTTGCCAGGATGCCGCTCGTCGCGAGATCGCCTCTGCACTGACGAGTCAAGTGCGGCTGGGCGTGGTGTGGGAAATGTTCGACCTGGGCATGGAGCGCGCTGTGCTCGAGTTTGGAGTGGAGCGGTTGCGCCCGCGCAACGCCTTCGTCGATCGGTCGATTACCGCGCGTTCGGGGGAGCTGAGTCGAGGTCCCGAGGGTGTCATCCCCAATCTGCAACCCGTCATTCCCGCTGATCTGGCGAACACGGAGGCGATCGCTGCCGCAATTGCCAACAAGCCCTCACCTGGCGAAGCGCTGCAGCAGGTGTCGCTGTTGCTCAAGCTCCTGCAGACCGAAGAAGGTGGCGCGTTACCGGCTTCCAACATTCGACTCGCGCTCGCCCGGCATTTCTGGCACTACTTGACCGTCTATCGGCAATTCCTCGTTCAGCTGTGGGCCCACGAGAGGCGCTTTCGCTTTCGTCTGGCTTATCCCGAACAGGTTGCGATGAAGTTGCATCCGCTCATCCTCCCACGGCCGCGCGCCCTGCATTGGTTCGAGGTGATTTGGGGCCACCGGGTCAAGGTTGGGCTCCAACCCGACTTCCACCTCACCATCGGCAATCATCGCCGTGACGGGACGTTGAGTAGCCCCGCGGTCGCTCCGCAACTCGGCTCCACTCAGCTCGGCTGGTAACGGTTCGCGATTCCGATGCGCGCGGAATCCCACTCAGGGCCGCTCTAAACGTTCCTTCAGCCCCGGCCGTACTCCCGCAACGTGACCTCTCAGCCCGAGTCGTTGCCGTCGCCACTGCTCTTTGCCGATGACTGGGGGCAAGAGCCAGAACGTATTGCCACGTGGCTGATGCGGTGCTTCGACTCGCCGGATTACCAGCCGCCAGTGCTACCCGGGATCGCGATGCGCTTGTGGCATCTGACCAGTGACGATGACGTGAGCATTTTCGACGTTTCGAAGGTCCTCGAGGAGGACTCGATGCTCACCGCGTCGTTGATGCGACTGGCCAGCTCAGCTGCCTACGGTACCGGGCGGAGTCTTCGATCGATCGAGGAGGTCATCACACGGCTCGGCCTGCGCCGCGTGCGCGAGTTGTTTTTTCAGGCTGCCGTTACCGAACGCGTGTTCAAAGCCAAGCGCTACGAGCGTCCCATGATCACGCTTCGCGACCACAGCGTGACCGTTGGCTATGCCGCACGCATGCTGGCTATCGTGAGCGGTGCCGACGAAGGTCACGCTTTCTTGTGTGGCTTGCTGCACGACATTGGGTACTGCGCGAGCCTAGTGGCCTTGAGCGAGAGGCTGCCCAGTGAATATCGACCCGACGTTTCACTGGTGTGGTCCGCACTGGTGATGCATCACGAGATTGTCGGCTCGCGCCTGTTCGAGAGCTGGAACCTCGCAGCGGAGCTGTCGCCAGTTGCGGTTCACCATGGATCGCAAGTGCTGAAAGGGTCGGTCGCCGGGGCGATTGTGGCGTTGGCGGATGCTCTGGCCGAGTCCGTTGGATTGGGCGTTCCCAACGAGAAGGCGGACGTCGATGTCGAGGGCGCTCTGAACGTAATCGGCATCGATGCTGGCACCTTGGCGACAGTTCGAGAGCAGCTCGAGATCTTCGCGAGCGCGGGCGACGTCTGAGCAAGACGAAGCCGGCTCTGACGAAGTGTGATTGGGGCGCGCTCGGCCAGGTTTCCGCTCAGGCGGATCTGAGGGTCGTTTTCCTTCGCGGTCGTTCACCCGATGCGGATGGTGGGTCGGGGGGCGCTCCCCGCGATACCGCTCCGTCGGCGTCTTCGAGCAAGCGCTGCACTCTGCCCAGGGAGCGAGCCCAGTCACCGGATGCCGAGAACAGCATGGCGAAAGATAGCTCACCGTGCTGCCATACGATCGAGCTCAACCCGCCGTTCCAGGTAGAGGCAATGACTGGGTTGTCGGAAAGACACGAACAGACCTGGAGCGTGGTTCGCGTCCATTCGCTCAACTCCTCCAATTCCTCCAGCGGCAGCCGCTCACCCGCAATCTCGCCAACGGGTACTAGGCTCCGTCCGTCACTGGACCGAGAAAACGCAATACCAATGCCGTTTCCAGCGACCGCGTACTTCAGCCAGTCTCGGGCGCGTGCGGCCATCTCCACGTCATTGAGCGCGCCCAGTGTCGTTAGCAGCTCCATGGCAGAGAAGGTGAATCGCGCATCGTAGCGGTGATTCTTGTGGGGTAGCCAGCGTGCTCCGTCGAGGCCGATGCCGTGGTTGGCCAACAAGGCGATCGACTCGGCATTGTGTTGACGCAAAGCCCGGCGCAGCCCCACCTCAGTCGCGATTCCGGCTTTGACCAGTGCCTCGCCGAACGGCTTGTGGTCGTGCCGGCAGGTTCTGATCACGTCTTCCACGGATGCGCGGTCCAACGGAGGATTGCGTTGGTGGCAGAGCAAGTCTGTCAGGCGACGTCGCATGCGAGGCGAGATCGCCCAACAGATTCGTCCACCTTCGACCAGCACCGCGCCGGACTGTCCGTCGGGGCCGAACAGCAGACTGCCGGTTGCGTCAGCCGGCAGTTCGCTGAGCTGCTGAAGCAGAGGCGCTGCAATCCCGATCGCTACGCTGTCTGCAGGCGACGACTCTATCGCGCTGGCAGGGATAGTCGAAAAGCCGGAGGCTGTATCAATGTTGTGCACCGTTCCCCCGTCCACCAAACATGCTTTGCATGACTCGCTCGACGATTGGCTCAATCGATCCCGCCGCGGTGCCGATGAGGGCACGACCCATGCCCGCGCTCGTCGTGCGCCGCGTGATGAGCAACAGCGCGCCGCGACAGGTTCCGAAGCTTCGGGCTAGATAGAGTCGTTCCCGCGAGGAAAGTTGCACGTCGAGGGTCTCGTTTGGCCTGACCTCTCCACTGGACAGGCCGAACCTGATCGAGTCCGAAAGCAAGTCGATCGTGCGCAGAGCGAGTCGATCGGCGGGGACAGCGGAGCCGTTCTTCGTGTACTGACCGATGAGCTTCGACGTCTGAATGTCTGCGACGGCGCACGCGACGATCTCTTCACTTTCATCGACGACCTTGCGACAGGCAGCGTCGACCTCGGGGATCACCTCGATGCGCGGTACCAACGATAGAGCGCTCGGGATGACGCTCAGCGACGGAGCGTGGTAGGACTGCCGGGAGACTTCCGCGTCGAGCTCGCCCTCTTCACCCCGACCTTGTTCATCTTCGAAGCGCATCACGTCCAGCAGCAGCATCTGCAGCGGGACGTTCAGGCTACGTTCCGAGGTGGCGGTCTCTTCCGTTCGCACTGATCCAGACGTCAACTGCAGGATCTGCCGGACGGCTTGAGCCCCCCTGGCGTCACCGTACGTTGCATGCACGACCTCCCCTCTGTCGAAGTACAAGCACCCTTCAACCGGACCCATTACACGGAGCAAGACGGTTCGCTGGCTGAAGTGGAGCAGCTGCAGCACGTCGATGAGATTGATGCCAGTGAGCGTGGCGACGAGGCCTTGGGGCGTGTTGGCCGCTTGCCGAACGGCATCCATGAGTTCACCTTGAGTGTGCGAACGAGGCAACGTTCTGACCGCGGGCGAGGCGCGGCGGACGCCAGACTGTCCTGGCATGTCGTCGGTGATGAGGATTGTCCGCGGCGCGTCGCCCATTGCGCCGACCGAATCGAGTAGCCTCGCATCCGTACTCGACTCCGCTTGCTCCGAAGTCAACAAGACGTCGAAGCCTCCCGCAGTCAGCGCGACCAATGCACCTTCGGGCGTCTCCACGCCGTCCGCGTCGAATCCGTTCGAGAGTAGTCGTGACAGTAACTCGTCACGACTCTTCGCGTCGCGTTCGACGACAAGGACCCGGGTCTTTTCGGACCCTCGCCAATCTTCTCGCGCTGCTTGTTGAAGCGCCATTCCTTTGCCAACCCCCCATGCTCGCTTGCGTCGTTTTCAATGGACGAACGATTCGTCCGATTGAATTAGCCCCTGTGAGCCAAAGTTCTGATGGTTGAGTCGCCTGAGCAACAATGCTCCCAAAACGACCCGTCCCGATTCGATGAAGGAGCGACGACCCCACCCACGAGTATCGCTCCGTCGTTCCCTCCCATCGGGTGAGGGGCGATACACCGACCATTCTAGCAAGGTCTTTTGCTGGCGCCCGCGCTGAGTCGAAGTTCACCCATTCAACTGTGTTCCAGTTCACTCACCAACGGCGTACCAGTTCAGCATTCTGCAGTGGAAACGGTCTTTGGCAGGATACCGTGGACGGTCGTGCGGGGAAATGTAGGTCAGGGTCGGTCGCTGCCGTGCGACGCATTGCGTTGATCACTAGTTGCGGATACCATTGCGCGTTGGGCGTTGTCGTTCTGCAGTTCGTTCGAGCGGCGCGGGGGCGCTCTTGTTCGGGCCCGACAGGCGCCTGCAGCGTCGCACGTGTAGTGCGTTCAGCGGTTGGTGGGGATTAGCTAAGGCTATGCAAAAAAAGCCCTTCTTGCCGTTATTCATTTTCAAAGCGCGACGTATAACCACCACAGGCGACCCACTGGGGGAGGGCGCTGCATGACGGGTGGCGGCTGATGCCGCTGCCCATGGAGGTAGAGGGACATGAGTAAGATTGACGACACATGCAGAGAGGTCGTGGAGAACGTAGATGGTGCAATCGCTTGCGGGGTCATCGACCTCGATACGGGGATGCTTTTGGGGATATACAACTCGGCGTCGTATACGCAGACGCTGAACGAAGTCGTCGCCGCAGCGACGATGGACATGTTTCGAGGTCCGAACGTGGGCCGGGTGGAACAGATGGTTCGTGCTCACCGCGGAACCCCCGAAGACGGTGCGCACTACTTCGACGAAATTCACATCACGTCGCGGCACAATTTCCACTTCGCCAAGACGCTCAAGGGCGGCAAGGCAGTCATGATGCTCGTGACCAAGAAGACCACCAACATCGGAATGGGTTGGGCTCAGGTCAAAGCGAGTATTCCGAAGTTGGAGCCGTTGGTGCCTTGATGGCGTGCTTGGGTAAACATTTCAGCAGGAAAGGATGATTTCTCATGAGTCTAGATGACGCGTTGACCGTGGTTCGATCGGCTGTGCCGGAGTGTGTTGCGGTTGGTTTCGTGGATATGAAAACCGGTATGCTTCTCGGCGTGAAGACGGTTGATAGCCACCCGCAAGAGGTGCTCGACTTGGTTGCCGCTGCGACAGGTGAGCTTTTTCAGGGGCCCAACGTCTCCGCGATTGAGCAGACGTTCAAGAGGATCCGTGGCGTCAAAGATGATGGTCACCACTTCTTTCAGGAGATCATCATCATGTCCGACAACCTCATTCACGTGTTCCAACGCTGCAAGCGCAACGAGGACATGGTGCTGACGGTAGTCTGCCGGATTTCCGCCAACCTCGGAATGGTGCTCTCCAAGTCGCGGGCCAATCTCGAGCAAGTCGAAAAGGCTGCAGCGGCCTGATTGCGAATTGGGTGTCGTCGGTGAGGGCGTCGAGATGGCAGATCAGCCGGCTCGATGGGGGGCCTTCGCCGGGACGCCCAGCTTCGAATCTGATTGTCAGGACATTTCGTTTCTTCACTGATTCGGACAACGAGGGGGACCATTCACGGGGCGCGCCCGACGTAGTGCAACCCGTGGAGTACGCATGGCAGTCTTCGACCGCATAACTGGAAAGCTCGTCATCAGAATCGTCTACGACGGACCTGCGTTTGCGGGCAAGACGACGAATCTGCAACAGCTGACCGAAGTGTTCACACCTCGGCGCCGAAGCGAGTTGCTCTCGTCCGAGGGAGTCAACGGTCGCACGCTGTTCCTCGACTGGTTGCGGGTCGACGGGGGCTTGATCGCCGGCAACGCGATGTCGTGCCATCTAATCACCGTGCCTGGGCAGGCGACGCTCAGCGCGCGGCGGAGTCATTTGTTGTCGTTGGCCGATGTCGTGGTGTTCGTCGCCAATAGCAATCCGGAGAGCCTCCGCGAGAATGCGACGTTGCTCACCGTCTTGAGGGAGGACGCGCCAGACGTGCCGCTGGTGCTCCAGGCGAACAAGCAGGACGTCGTCGGGGCGCTGAGCCCCAAGGAGCTGCGCATCGCGTTGGGTCTCAGCGACGCGGTTCCGTGCATCGGGGCTCAGGCCGACAACGGCATTGGAGTCCGTGAGACGATGGTGATCGCCGTGCGTACGGCGTCTTCGGGCGTGCAGCGAACCATCCTCGAGGCGGGACTACCAGCGCTCGAAGGGGTTGCCGTCAGTGGAGAAGACCTGTTGACCGAGCTCAAGGGTTTGGAGCACTCGCAACAGGTCAGCCGAGTCGACCTCGTTCTCGAGAGACATCGGGCGCGAAAGAGCGTGGACGAAACGATCACCGTCGCGGAGGTCCGCTCCGACGATTCCCTCGCGTCTTCTGACGCAGCGGGGGAGGTCGCCTCGTCGGATGCGGTTGAGCAGACTACTCCTGCTGACGCCGCTGGAGCGGTCGCGCCGTCCGGTGCAGCGATGCCCTCCGATGCTGACGTGGGAGCCGAGCGTTTGGACCCCGCTGTGGAGGACAAGCGTTCTGGCGTCGGGGAGGCTCCTCTGCCCACGGCCGTCGTTCCGAGCGGATACATCTGGCCGAGCGCGACGGGTAGGGAGATCTTGCGTCGGATCCCGATCGACGAAGCTGTCGTGAGGACTGACCTGGTGGGGCAGTTGGGCACGCAAGACGGCAGTGGAAGTGCCGATACGTGCATCTTGGAAGCCGGCCCGTGGTGCCTCAAGACTTCGCGCCGACGGCGCTTTGGCGACGTGGAACTCGCGCGCGAGCAACTGCTCACTTTGGCCCGCAAAAAGATACTCTTGGGCGGACTCCTGGTCAAAGACACGGTGCTGACGCTCACCGAGGACAGTACGGGAAACCATTGGCTCTGGACCGTGTCGCCGTGGGTTGCCACGCTCCGCTCGAGGATGACGCTCGCCGTCGATACCGAGAACATCGCGCAGTTGGAGGATACACTCGCCGCGTTCGCGCGTGTCGCAGTGGAGTCGATGCAGTTGGCGGCGCGCAACAAGCTCGCGTTGGACGTGCATCCGAGCAACTTCGCTTGCGTGCGGGAACGCGTCTACTACATCGATGACGACATTGCACTGTCGAGCAACCTGCCGGCGATGGGGCACAGCTTGTTGCGACGAATCGATGAGTACGTCCGGTGGCCGACGGCTATCGAGTCTTATTTGACGACCCTGGAGGAGGCCCTTCGCGAGGGATTGACCAGGGAGGACGTCGATAGGATCGGCTTGTCGTCCTCGCTGGCCGACGCGTCGACGAGAAGTGATGAAGCGGCGGCGGCAAAGCGTCGACTGCTTTCGACGGTGGAAGGGATACTCCTCGATTGACATGCGGATAGGGGTATTCAGCGACGTTCACGCAAACCTCGCCGCGTGCGAGTCGGTGCTCGACTTCATCGACTCGTTGTCCGTTGACGACGCGCTGTGCCTGGGAGATCTCGTTGGCTACAACGCCGAACCTCGTCCGGTTCTCGAACTGATTCGGCGCCATCGCGCGCACGTCGTCGCCGGTAATCACGATCGCGCGGTCGCTGGCGTTTCGGTCCCGGGCATGACGTCTGCCAGCGTGACATTCACCCATCGCTGGACCAAGGAGACGTTGACGAGCGACGAGTTGGGCTACCTTTCGTCTCTGGACAACATCGTAGTCCGCGACGAATTCTGTGCCGTACATGGGTGCTACCTCAATCCGGAGCACTACTACGGTTACGTGACGGGTTCGATGATTGAGACGAATCTCGCGGCGGTGGCGCAGAATGGTGCCTGGCCGCAAGTTGCGTTGTGCGGGCACACGCACCGGCCCAACGTCGCCTGGTTGGATGACGGAAAGGTTGAGGAACGTCCGCTGAGCGGGCTCGTCGAATGGCCGGCGTCAGCGTCTTCGGTGATTATCAATCCGGGGTCGGTTGGGCAGCCTCGCGATCGCGACACGCGATCGAGTGTCGCCCTCGTCGACACATTGGCGCGCACCGTGCAACTGCACCGAATACCGTACGACGTGCGACGCACACAGGCGTCGCTGGAGAAGGCCGGGTTCCCGATGGAGCTCGGTGAACGATTGGCGAAAGGTACGTGAGAGATGTCCCGCGCATTCGTAGTTGATGATGGTGGTATCAACACTCCGACAGGCAGTCTGTTCGACGCGCTCAGTTTCTCCATCGACGAGCGCCGCACGACTGTCGTGCTGGGGCCTTCGGGGACCGGAAAGAGCGCGCTGTTGGGGCAACTTGCGGGAGAACCGATGCCCGCAGGGTGGTCGCGCGCCGGTGTCTGGCGCTTTCGTGATACTGAAACACGAGCATGTCCTCAACTGCGAATCATTCACCAGGCACATCGCCCAAGCGACGCGGGAGTGAGCCTCGAACGTGAGCGAGTCTTGTTCGACGCGCTGGAGTCTGACGCTTCCGTCTTGCTATTGGACGAGCCGACCCGTGGCATCAGCGAGCGTGCGATGCGGCGGCTCAGTGGCGTGCTCGCCGAACAGCATGGTCAACGGACCTTCGTCATCGTGACTCACGACCTTGCTTTCGCGCGTGAGGTGGCAGACGACATTCGTCTGTTTTGCGCTGGACGGCTCGAGGCGTCGGGGCCGGCCAAGGCCTTCTTCGAAGACCCTCCCACGGCGCTCTCTCGACGCTTCCTGCAATTGGGCAACTGCTGGCCTTCTGCCCGCCGCCCCTCGCTCCCGAGCCACTTCCGGTGGGTCATACCGAATCGCCTTGCCGGTATGGGACGCCCCGGGCTGCTGGGCAGCGTCGAAGAGGATCTGGAGGCGATCGCCCAAAACGGAGTTGAAGTGCTCATCTCCCTGACTGAGGTGCCCGTTGCGCCCGCCGCGTTGAAGGGCTTCGGTATCGAGGGGCGTCACCTACCAATCAAGGACATGGGCATCCCCGGTACCGCTCAGTTGACCCGCACGCTTGCCGGTATCAAGCGATCGATCGGCAATGGAACGGCCGTTGCGGTCCACTGCGACGCAGGGTTGGGCCGTACGGGTACCGTGCTCGCTGCGTTTCTGATCTGGCAAGGCCACAGTGCTGCTTCGGCAGTCGAAGAGGTTCGAAAAGCCAACCCGGGGTACATCCAGAGTCAAACCCAGATGAGGTTCCTCGAGATGTTTGGTGACGATCACGCGTGAGTGAGCATCGGCAGTGGCGGCAATGTTATCGTTCGGTGTTGGTTGCGAAAGACCCAGCTCGCATGCTCGCCATGTCCGTTTCGTAGGCGATGACCGGTGATCAGTTCCAACCAGCGCAGCGCGCGGGGTTCGGGAAAGAACGTGGGATCCCGCACGACCGCCGACTCAATGGGGAACCCGAGCTCCTGCCTGAGGCCTCGCTCCAGTTCTTCGAACACCTCGACGAATTCCCGAAAGGCGCGCAGGTAAGTGGAGAACCGCTGTCCAACTAGCGCAGTGCAGTTGTCCTGTTGCAGAGTGATGGCTCCGTCCTGGTGCCGCACCAACTCCGCCACCATGTCTTCGAGCGCGGGCCATGGGACGTCGGGGTGGCTAGCCCGGGAGAACGCCTCGTTCAAACGCGATGCGTGTACCGCGTCGAAAAGACTCGGAACCCGCGGGTGTTCGGCAAATGTCGAATCGGCGAGCTCTTCCCGGCGTTGAATCAGCTGCTTCGAGATGTGGGCCGTTCGTGGATTGAGAGCGGACGCGGGGCAATCCTCGAACAACAGCTTGCGTTCGAAAACCAAGTCGAATCGCTTCCACAACAGGCCGACCAGAAGCTGGCGGCAGAGTGTCTGAGCCATGGCCATTCTCGTCGGGGAGACCTCGCCATACGCCCCGCCCATCCCCATCATGAAGGCCTCGCTGACGCGCGTGACCATAGTCATCGGGGCGGCACAGACTTCTCGGGCCCCAACCAGTGACGTTCGCCGTTTGACGTACTCGAGCAGGGCTGGAACGGTGGCTGGAGGCGCTGCGCCGTCGAACTCGAGCAGGAGTATTTCGCGTGTTGGTACTAGGTATCCAGCGGCGACCTTGTAGCCCACCGACATGCGGGTCGGCAGTACCGGGTCCTCGTCGCGGTCCTCGAGGACGCGCCTGGCGGGTTGTCCGAGTTGGTCGCACAGGGCCATCGCGAACCGTGCCCAGGTGGGCTCTTCGTTCGGCAGTGCGGCGTGGAACGCGGCGATGTCGCCCAGAGTCTCGTCCAGGCACCCGGTAATCTGCGCCAGGGCGGAGACGTTCATCATCTTGCCTTTGCGCTCGTCGGGGTATCCACAGCGGCGCATGACCATTGGGATCCCCTCTTTGACCACCGCTGGCGCGCGGTTCTCGTACACCGGGCGACCCTGTTCGTCCTTCGTGGTCGCGAAATCGTTGATGATGGCGGCGAACGACCAACCCGGGTCATCTGCTGCACGCCCCGCGCGCGGGCCCACGGATTGCGCGCGCATCGCCACGCGCCTGAAACGGTTCATGACATTCCCCTTCGACGACCGGGACCGGCGGCCGTTACTTTGCCCGACTGCGCACGGAGACTGGCAGTGCGCGCCGGCCGACGCGTCCTACGTGACCGGCATAGACGGCCAGCATCCCCACCACGAACAGCACGACGGTTTGCACTGATGGCCCCACTGCAAACAACCCGATGACGCTCACCCCCATCGCGGTTAGGCAAAGCGGCGGACATTCGCTCTGATTCATACGACCCTCCCGTTTGACTGATACGGTCACGATGGCATTGGGATTAGAACGGGCGGCACAAACGCTCGAACTGCCGTCACCCGGGAACGAGGCGCGTGCCGATCAGATGCCGGGTGGCAGCAAACTCTCGCCGACGGCACGAGCCGCGCAGCCATCGCAGAACAATTCACCTGTTCGCTTGTGCATCCTACCTGTCGCGCCGCTTGCCATTTCGCTCTCGCAACCGTCACAGATCGACCCGGTGTCGAGGGTCTCTTCCGTGTACCCTTCGAGTACGGTTTCGACGCCATCGACGATCAATCCGCGAGGTGTGCTCTTGACGATAGCTGGTCGAAATAGTTCGTGAAATGCCGCCCAGCGCCGGATCAGACGCTCGGGTACGCCTGCCAGACGTACGTGTTCGAAGAACAGATCCTCGCGATGGTCGAACAGTTCGTCCGAGATGATCATCCAGTGGTGGGCGTTGAATGGGCGCGCGCCGAAGTAGTCTTTCGAGCCCGTGAAGACGTCGCGTAGAAATTCGTACTGCTTTTGAATTGCACGGGCCTTGGTGACCCGGTGGAAGAAGGGCTCGAGTCTCGGATCGGCGTACACCGCTCCGTAAAACGCCGTGAGAATGGTCGTCAGCAGCTTGCCCTCGCCGAGTACGCTCCAAATCTCGGGGTCTGGTTGGACACCTCCAAGCAGTTCGCGGTCCTGCGGTTCGTACGGGCGACCATCCACGAAAGGGTCCGCCAAGATCCACGCTCGCCGAGCTCCTGCCCCGATGGCCTGGACGCGGGCGGCCTGCACGGCCTCGGGGTTACCCGCCAGATAGACGCGCACGTCGCTCAGGTCAGGGTGCTGTCGAACGGCAATGTCGGCCGCGTACCCGTGTTCGAAGCCAGCGTCTTGCGCCTGCGACAGACACCCGACGTATTGCACGTTCTGGTGGTGCGCGGCCAGCTCGGTCAGTTGAGCGTGGAAGTAGAGATCGGGTGCCTGTCTGACTCCGTGGTAGATCCAAATCGGTGCTTGGTGCCGTGCGTGTAGGGCTTGCTTCGCCACGCCGACCAAGGGCGCGATGCCCGTTCCCGTACCGATGAGCAGCAATGGTGCCTCTGAGACCTCGCTGGTGTACGTGCACGAGCCGAATGGGCCCTGAAACCTCACCTCGTCTCCAGCCGACAGCTGGTCGGCAATCCAGCTCGAAACGACGCCGCCTTCGAAGTGCCTCACGTGAAGTTCGAGGAAGTAGTCGCTCAATCTCACGCTAGCGATGGAGTAGCTGCGCCAGTCGCCGTTGGGGCCTTCGAGGTTGACGTATTGACCCGCCTGCCACGTGACATCGAGACCCGGCTCCAGCTGCAACCGGTAGACATGCTCGGACAATCGTTCCTTGTCGTGAACGAGGGCCTTTTGAACCCACACTGATGGGTCCGGCCGTTGGATGGTCACTTCGCCGCAGGCACGGCTCACACACGGAAGAAACAGGCCAGCGCGCACTTGCTCATCGTTCAAGGTCTGCGCGGCAGAGCTTTCGATTTCACCGCCAGTCACTTGTAGCGTACAGATGTGGCACGAGCCCTTGCGACACGAAAAGCGCGCGGCGGCTCCGCCTCGCAGCAGCGCGTCGAGCGCGCTCTCTCCTTCGCGCTGCGGGTAGCGCATCCCTTCGAACGTGACTCGATCGTTCATTGGCTTCCCCTCACGATGGACAGACGGCAACGATGTCCGATCGTTTACCTCGCAAGCCAATTTCCCCTGAATTGAGTGACGTGACGAGGTTTTCCCGCGCCTTTGTCTCTGCTGGTTCAACCTACCGCAGCGCCGCGTGTGTGCTGTGCACTCACGGCGACATAGAGCAGAACCCCCACGAACAACAGGCCACCCGCGAGCCAGCCCATCGAGCGTACGGCTAGGACTCCCCAATCGTCGCGTAGCGCGGACAGAACGCCGGTGAGTAGCAGCGCGACACCATTGAGTGCTTTGACCACGAAATTGTACACTCCGAAGTACACCGCCGTCACGTGGGTCCCCCGTTCCGAGGCACACGCGATCACTGCTTCACCCTCGAGGCCCAGCAGCACAGCAGCCATCGGGCCGCCAATCGCGAACACCAACATAGCCGACTGCAGCGGGGTTCCCACCCACGCGGCGCCCAAGACTCCAGTGCCGCCGTAGACGATTCCCAGCATCACCGTGGCGACGAGTGTCGAACGTTCCCACCCCGCGCGCTTGATCAGTCGAGGAACCAACGCGAAAGACGGCAAGGCCGTCCCCAAGAATGGGCCGAGCAACCACGCGACGTCCGTCAGATCCCCGCCGACCAGTTCCGTTGCGATGAATGGCGCCGCAGCCGTCATGATCGTGAACGACATCTGTCCGCCCGCAAACAACGCAATGACCGCCAGGAACTTGCGATGGGTCAGTGCCAATCGAAAACTCTGCCACAAGGATGGCGCCTTCTCGTTCGGGACTGGGGGGCCGACGGTCGCCGGCTGAGAGAAATAGGGGAGCAACATCAACGCGGCGCAGGGGACGGCAAACAGGATTGCAGACCACCCGTAACCGAACGAGTCGACCAGCACTGGGCTCGCGACAAAACCGACCGCTGTGGCCGCGAGGAGCCCCGCCCCGAGAACGTTCGAGAGAGTTGCTCGCAGCGCCGTATCGGTTCCGGAGGGGCCGCGGGAGTAGTCGTCAAGAAGGCTCCAGTACGGGATCGCGTACAACGTGTACCCGACGAAGAACGTGAACATGCCGATTCCGAGCAGCAGCCAGTTGACCAATGGCGAGAGGGATGGGGCGGGGGCGAACACCAGAACGAGCCCGATCGCAGGAAGCAGGAACGAGTAGCGAAGTAGGGCGCGGCGCTCGCGTCCCTTTCGAACCCAACCGTCGCTCAGTGCACCCGCTAGCGGATCAGTCACGCCGTCGAAGATGCGAAATGCGAAGAACGCCGCACCAACCGTCGCAGCGGCCAAGCCGGGTGCGGATCCATTGGCGGCGAAGTGCAGCAGCCATTGGAAAAAGAATCGGGCGAGCGCCATCATGCCCAGCTGGCCGCAGCCGAATAGAAGCAGGCCGGTCGCGTTCACGCCTCGCAACGTATACGTGACGCCGTGATTGCTGGAGCGAAAATCCGGGTGAGCCGATGTGTGGCGCGCAGCGCGGGGAGTGGCGATGCGTGCTGTTCCGTGCGCCAAGGTGGTTCGTTCGCGAGCAGGGCGAGTGGCCGCTGTTTCCGGAATGTGTGAAACTAGGAGAGATACGCTTTTGTTGGCCCCCGGCTAACCCTGATCGGATTGTCGCGGGTAGTGTCCGCGATCGATTTCACCAAGTTGTTCACCAATGTTCGATCTCCCCGAGTTTTTGCGGTTTTTGTTGCCAGTCGGGGATCTGGCACGCGGAGTGCACCCTAGATCGACACGGATGCGCGCCCCCCGAACGCGCAGCCAGGTCTGTATGAGCTCAATTCGATTTCCCGCGTTTGGTTTGGTCGCTGCCATGGCAGCAGGTTGCGGCAGTGCCGGAGTAGGTGACGGTACGAGTGCAGCGGAGGCGGATTCGGTCGTTCACGAACCGACTGCGTTCAGCGCGGTCGCGCTTCCGAACGAGTGCAGGCCCGATGGCTCTCCGGCGCTGGACCGCATGTATGCCGAAACGGAAGCTAGCCTCGACGAGTTGATCGGCGATGGCGGCTTGTTGGCAGGGGTGTCGTACAGCCTCAAGCTGATGATCTTCTCGTCCAATCAGGATCTGGTCGACGAAACCGCGCGCCAAGAGCTGGACGAATGGGCGTCACTTTTCGATCTCATGACGGAGCCGCCTCTGGAAGCGCGCGCCGATGGGACGTGGGTTGCGGTGGGTTCGGGCACCGAAACAGTTCTGCGTTTCGTCGACCCGATGACTGGCCAGACAATACTGGAGAATCCATTCGCGCTGGACAGCTACTTGCGCGGTGTGGTTACCCACAGCAGTCATGACTGGGAGGAGATGAAGCGCGATCCGTCGCTGCCGGTCGAGTTCACCTTCGAATGGTCCGAACTCGGACCGCTCTCGTACTTGCTCGCTGACGGGGGAGCGGTGCCCAATCCCATCGTGGTGACGATGAGCCTGCTCGAACTGGGTGGAGATGCGCTCGGTTACGACCAGGGTGCCGCGTACGGAGCGTTTGCCAGTGTTCAAACCGTTCTGCTCGAGTCGTCAGTCGAATATCGGCAGAAGCGGGGAGCGTTCGACGTGCAGTACCTTGCGCACGCTCCTCGGATCAGCGTGCAGCAGTTGAACGACTCGGGTCGCCTCCCGTTCACTTTCGAGAAGGTGCACGCAACCGACGGCAGCACCGCGTTGCTCGCCGAAGCACAGGATGTCGTCTACCTCAATCCGGACCGCTTGTCGGGTTCGCTGCGATACTCACTCGTTGGAGACAGCCTGGAAGGCATTACGGTGGTGAGCGACTTCGGTGATGGGCAGGTACGGCCGACGGTCACGTGGTCCTGCACCATGGCGCCTCCGGTGCAGTGAGGCGGACAGGGATCGCTGAGTGGGCGAGCACGATTGTCGGGCGTTTTCTCGAACCCCCGTTGGGTGAGCCCGCCGCGGGCCGCTTCAACGGCTGACGTGATGGCCAATGTCGACGACGAGCCTCGTCGGGTGGTCGAGTTCCAGGACGCGGTAAGCATTGGGGCGAGTGACGCCGACCACCCACGTCGTGACGGCTTCGAAGTCGCAGGTGCGTTCCAGTTCGAGCGCGACGCTCAGCCCAAGTGCCGTTCTTTCACGGTCGACCGTGGGCGATCCATCGTCCCTGTGAGCCGCGCTGGGATACAGACGGACTTCTAGCCACGCGTCGCCAGCGATGGACGTGGGCTCGCCGCTGCCGCAACGTCGAACGGGCTTGTCGATGTACTCGATGTGGTAACCTGGAACAGTGTCCCCTTCGAACTGCCAGACGAACCTGTCGAACCCCGGGTGTCTACCAGAACGCAGGTCGACGACGGTGGCTGGCGATTGATTGGGTCGGGGCACGTCGATGATGCCGATGGTCCCCTGGAAGGTCGTGATCGGCTCGGGCGATTCCGGTGCGGATGCCGCTGAAGTCAGATGCCTTGTCCTTGCCTCCGACGTCGTCACTGACGGTCTGGCTGCCGTCAGGCCCTCGGCATCCGTGCAGGTTGCTCGAGGCGTCGAAGGCTGCGTCGCGGCACACCCCCCGATGACGCCGAGCGCAACGGCCGCGCTGCAGCGGAACGCTGCGCCACAGAGGGTTCGTCCGAAGACAGTGCCGTCTACCGTCTCATTCACAGGGGCTCCAGCTTTACACCTTCTATGACGTTGTCGCTCGGGTGGACGATCACCACGTCGCCCTCGGCGAGCCCGGAGGCCACTTCGGCGACGGTATCGTTGCGTCGGCCTACCTGGATCGCACGCAGCTTTGCGACTCCGCCATCGTCGATGAAGACCGCCCAATTGCCGTCGTGGCGAAACATCGCGCTGAGGGGGATCGTCAGAACGTCGTTGGTGCGGAAGATCTCGATCCTGGCCTCGACTCGATACCCGTCGCCCAGCTTCGACCAGTCGTCGTAAGGCGCGGTCAGGTCGACGACGGCATTGACGCGTTGCTCTTCGACTCCAAGTGCCGAAAGGCGAGTGAATGCCGACGGCTCGATGGTGCGCACTGCAGCTTGGAGGGAAGGGCCGCCCCATTCCTCTATGGTCGCAGGGCTACCAGGGGTGATGTGCACGGCGTCGCTGGTGAGCACATCGACGACAATCTCGAGTGCCTTGGGATCGCCGATCTCGATGAGCGGTGTACCTGCCTGCACCACCCCTTCACTCTGCTGAATCACCTTCAGCACCAGGCCTGAAATCGGACTGGGGATCGTCAACGACTCGGTGCTCTCCTTTTCGTCGTAGCGTCCGAGTGCGGCTCGAGCCATTCGTAGTTCGTGGGCTGCGACTTTGGCTCCGAACTCTGCCGAGGTCATTTCCGCTGTGCGTGCGCGCTTTTCGAGCATTGCACGGTCCAGCTCCATCTGGCTGACCGCGTTCTGCTTGAAGAGCTTGTCGTAGCGGGCAGCCTCACTCTTGGCGTACTCGAGTGCGGCACGTGCACGTTCGATTTGTGCTTTGACCTGTTGAGTGGATGCCAGCGCGGCCGCTACCTGTGCCTCGGTCTGCGAACGCGAGCGTGCGTCGAGTAGCGGCGCGCGAAGTGGCACCAACCGCGCCAACACCTCGCCCTGTTTGACTTCGTCTCCGGCGCGCAGCTCGATGCGGCCGAGGTTTCCAGAGAGCGGGGCCGAGACGACGTAGCGATCTTTGACTCGCGTTTTTCCGTCTTCGTCGATGGTGACGAGCAACTCGCCGCGAGCGACGGCTTGGCGTTCCACGCCGACCGGTTTTGGCATGGCTGTGACGACGACGCCCGCCACGACTCCTGCGCCCACCACGACCCACAGCACGCGCTTGAAAACGCGTTGGAGTGTTCGGCCCCGTTGGCGTTGTTTGGAAGTGGTGCGCTCAGCTGTGCTGCTTTCTGCCATGGTTCACTCTCGCGTCTTCAGTACTCCAATGAGGTCCAGGCGGTCGATCTTTCGCCGCAGAATGAGGGCGCTCGCCACGGCGGATGCCAACGTTACGGCTATGGCGAACAGGTAGGTGCGTTCGGAGACATTCACCTTCATCCGATACATCTCAGGATCGGCATTGCTCATCATCGCATTTGCCATCCAGTCGCCGAAGAGCATGCCCAAAGGAATCGCCAGGGCAACCTGGATGGCTTGCTCGCCGAACAGAATGGCGGCAATTTCTCGGCGCGTGAAGCCCAAGACTCGCAGGCTCGCCAAGTCCCGCGTGCGCTGGGATAGCGCGACGCGCGCGTTGTTGTAGATGACTCCGATGGCGATCACCGCCGCGAATAGCGTCATGATGCCGGTAAACACGCCGATCATTGCCGCGCTTTGTTCGTCGAACTGCTTGCGAAAGTCGTGTGGACTCGATACCCCAGCGACCGCGGGCAGTTTCTTGAGGCGTTGTTCGATGTCCGCCGACTGCTCTCGATCGACATGGAGCAGAGCTGTGTTCACTGCCCCCGAATCGCGCAAGAGCCGCTCCAGATCCGTCTGACGCATGTGCGCTTGCAGACCAAAAGGTTCATCGATGAAGCCGGTGACCGTTGCCTGACGTGTCGCCCACTCGCCTTCTCGGAGTTTCAGCGTCACTCGGTCGCCGACCTCGAGGTGCAAGAGCTCGCCCAGTTTGTCGGTGAGCATCACGCCTCCCTCTGGAAGGTCGTAGCGTTGTCCGTCCCCACTCAATAGTCGTCTCAGGCGAACGTCTTGGGGGTAGCCCATCAGTACGCTGTCGCGGAAACGGTGCCCCGATTCGATGCGTACGGGGACGCTCCGCAGACCTTCCGCGTAGAAGACTCCGGGAATGTGCGCGAGCTCCGAAATCGCGCGCCGGGGTACGGGGTGCATGAACGTCACCGTCAGGTCCTCGCGCATCGACTGGTGGAATTGCACGTCCATGAGGTGGTCCATCGCGTCCCACATCGAGCGCGCGACCACGAGCAGCCCGGTCGCCAGGGATATCCCTGCTGCGGACAACAGTAGCCGAAGAGGCCGTCGCGACGCTTCCCGCCAGATCATCCGAGCCGCCGGCGAGAGCAGGTCCCAAAGGCCGACGAGTTCGAGTGCAGATCTGCGGTAGCGTGCCGGTGCCGGTGGTCGCATTGCTTCCGCCGGGGGGAGTCTCATGACACCCGACACACTGACCCACGCGCCGACTACCGCCGAGCCGATACTGATGCCGACGGAAAACGCGACGGCGCTGGGTGCGAGTCGATACCGAGGGTGCGGAAAACGAAACCACTGGCTCGTGTACATCTCGGTCATTGCGCTGCCGAACCAGGCGCCCAGCGCGACGCCCAAGATGGCGCCGCCAACCACAATCACCGAGACCAGAGCCAGGTAGTGCATGGCGATTGCTCGCGGCGTGTAGCCCACGGCCTTGAGCGTGGCGATTTCGGGGCGTTGAAGTTGCACGAGCCGCGATAGGACTACATTGACCAAGAGCGCTGCGACGAACAAGAACAGGTAGGGCACGAAGCCCGCCATGTTGTTCAATTGGAGCAACTCGCCGGCGAGCATGTAATTGGACGGCTGTTTGTCTCGGAGCATCGCTCCGAATCCACCATAGGCTTTCAGCGTCGCATCGACGTCGCCGAGCACCTGTTTGCCGTTTGCGCCCGGTTCCAGTTCGAACGATACGTTGTTGAAGCTGCCCTCCATTTGAAACGCAGCCGCCAACGCCTTTTCATTCATCCAAATGACTGGCACCGATGCGGGGTCGTAGCTGAGCTGTCCCGGCGCCAAGGCCAGCACGTACTCGGGTGACAGGGCAACGCCGACGATCTTCAATGGGCGCAGCGTGCCGTTGACGACCGCGTCGATGTCATCGCCTGGCTGCAATCCGTGTGCTTCTGCGAAAGCCTGCAGCAGCAAGATCTCGTCGCCTCTGCTGGGGTCGATGTCTCGCCCGCTCTTGATGTACACGTCGTTCAGGCGTGAGCCCTCCTCCCGTGGCTCGAGCCCAACGACGGTCCCGCTTGCGGGACGGGGCATGTTCGGTAGCGGAACGAGCACGCGCTCGACGACTCGCGTGTCCACTCGGCTGACGCCCGGGATGGCTTCGAGATGGCGAGCCACAGGCTTGGGAGCCCGCTCGAGACTGGCAAAGACGTCCGCGAAGCGCGTGTCGAGGTAATAGCGATCTCGCGACTGAACCAACGAGTCGTAGGCGGTGCGCATCGTGATGTAGCTGCTGATGCCGCAGGCGACGACCAGGGCGATGGTGATGACTTGTCCGCGCAAGGAGAGCAAGTCACGGATCAGCTTGCGGTCGAGGGCACTTATCATCACTCACCACTTGAGCTGGGAGGGGCTGAGGCGTTCGGCATTGCGTTCGTCGCGGGTGATCAGTCCATCGGCGAGCACGACGATGCGATCGGCCATCTGAGCAACGGGTGCATTGTGGGTGATGACGGCGGTCGCCGCTCCGAGTTCACGGTTGACACGCTCGATTACCTCGAGCACGGCAACGCCGGTCTTGTAGTCGAGCGCGCCCGTGGGTTCGTCGCACAGCAGAATGTTGGGCCGCTTGGCGATGGCGCGAGCGATTGCCACGCGTTGCTGCTCGCCTCCTGATAGTTGAGCTGGAAAGTGATGCGAACGCTCGGCGAGGCCGACGAGGGTGAGGGCTTCCATCGGGTCCATCGGATCGTTGGAGACCTCGGTGACGAGTGCTACGTTTTCCAGCGCCGTGAGGCTCGGGATCAGGTTGTAGAACTGGAAAACGAAGCCGACGTGTTGGCGGCGATAGTCCGTCAGCTCTGCGTCTGTGGCCTCACTGAGCTCCCAATTCTCGTAAAACACGCGCCCAGACGAGGGCACATCCAAGCCCCCCACGATGTTCAGCAGTGTCGATTTTCCGCTGCCCGATGCGCCCAGCAACACCAGCAACTCCCCGCGCTCCAGCGTGAAGTCCACGCCGCGCAGCGCGTGGACCTCCACCTCGCCCATCTGGTACGTCTTGCGCAGCTCGGCTGCCCTGAGTACCTGGTCGGACTTCTGCTCGGCGCGCGCCATGGCTGCGACACTAGCAGAGTCACGCTTGGCGCCAACCCTGTAGCACCTTGATGTAGTTGCTTCTTTCGAACGCGCTGGGATCGCTGCAACGGGCGAGGTTCATGCTGCCACGCAGTTGCGCCAGCGATTCGTACTCCTTGACTTCCAGCCAGAGATTCAGCTGCTTCGGCAGGGTGGCGAAACAACCGGGGCCGTGCTTGAGCACGTGGGAGACCAGCTGGACCACCTGGGCACCGGCCATGATCGCTTTCGTGGCGCCCGTCACGTCGTGAATGCCCCCGGTGACGGCATAATCGGTCTGCAGCTGACCCGACAGAATCGACAGCCAGCGTAGCCGAAGCAACAACTCCGAGGGATCGGACAGGTGCAACGTGTGTTCGACCTCGAGCTCGTCGATGTCGATGTCGGGCTGATAGAACCGATTGAACAAAACGAGGCCGTTGGCTCCCGCCTCGACGAGACTCTTGGCGAAGTGGCCGAGGCAGGTGTAGTAGGGCGACAGCTTGATCGCGATTGGCAGGCGGGTCCGTTCGCGGACGGACCGGACGACCTCGACGCATACGCCTTCGAGCTCGGCAGCACTGGTATCGGGGTTGCTCGCCAACGCATACAAATTGAGTTCCAGCGCGTCCGCACCTGCTCCTTCGATGAGTGCAGCATACTCGAGCCAGCCGCTCGGAGTCGTCCCGTTGAGGGATCCGATCACCGGTACGTCGACCGCTTGCTTGATCCGTCGGATCTGCTCCAAGTACTCGTGTGGGCCGAGTGCGTACTGGGTTGGCTCCGGGAGATAGCTGAGCGCTTCGGCAAATGTCTCACTGGGCGCTTGGACGACGCGTTCGTGCCACAACTGTTCGCCGTGCAGTTGCTCTTCGAACAGCGAATGCATCACGATTGCCGAGGCTCCTGCCTCCACGGCGCGACGTACCTTGTCCAGATCGTCCACGATGGGCGATGCCCCCAGAACGAAAGGGTGCTTCAGTCTCAGCCCGAGGTATTCGACCGACAGATCCATTTAGTTGGCCTCCTTGGCGACGGGCGCCGCTGGTTTGGAGTCAGGCTTCTTGTCGTCCCCAGCTGGATCGTCCTGCGCGTCGGGGCGTAGCGACGGTGCCGTGCCGGGTGGAACGATGAGATGCGCCAGCTGCTCGTAGACGCTGGTGTGTTGGTCCGCGTAGCGCTGCGCCGCGTCCAGCAAATGTGCGAAGCGCTTCGGGTCGAGTTTCTCGACCATTCGGAAGCGCGTTTCGTTGAGCATGTACTCGCGGAGCTTCTTGTTGGGGTGTCCGGAGTCGAGCAGCAACGGCGGATCGCCGGCCGCTGCCCGACGCGGATCGAAGCGGAATAGTGGCCACGCGCCGGACTGGACGGCGAGCCTCTGTTGATCGGCACCCATACTCAGATCGTAGCCGTGAGCAATGCAATGGCTGTAGGCAATGATCAGTGATGGCCCGGGGTGCGCTTCGGCTTCGACGAAGGCGCGCACCGTCTGTGCGTCTTTGGCGCCAAATGCGACGCGCGCCACGTAGACATGGCCGTAGCTCATGGCCAACAAGCCGAGATCCTTCTTGGGGACCCCCTTGCCGGCCATGGCGAACTTCGCCGCAGCACCCAGCGGCGTCGCTTTGGACTGCTGCCCACCCGTGTTCGAGTAGACTTCGGTGTCCAGAACCAGGACGTTGATGTTGCGGTGGGAAGCGAGCACGTGGTCGAGGCCGCCATAGCCGATGTCATAGGCCCAGCCATCGCCTCCGACGAGCCAAACGCTCTTGTTGACGAAGTGCTCCGCAAGCGTCATGAGGCGCCCTGCGTCCTGGTTGTTTTCGAGCGCGGCGAGCTTCTCTCTCAGAATCGTCACCCTTTGTCGTTGAGCGTCGATTTCGCTGGCTGTGGTCTGCGGCGAGGAAAGTAACGCATCGACCAGCTCATCCCCGATACTGGACGTCAGCGGGCGAAGCAGCTCTACCGCTGCTGCGCGCTGGGCGTCCAATGCCAGGCGCATCCCGAACCCGAACTCGGCATTGTCTTCGAACAGCGAATTCGACCAAGCAGGCCCGCGCCCATCCGCGTTCGTCGCGTATGGGGTCGTGGGCAGGTTTCCGCCATAGATCGATGAGCAGCCGGTGGCGTTCGCGATGAGTGCACGATCGCCGAACAGCTGGGTGAGCAGCTTGATGTAGGGTGTCTCCCCGCAACCCGGACACGCCCCGGAGTACTCGATGAGCGGCCTGAGCAGCTGGGTGCCTTTGACGTCGAGGGGTACGCGCTTGGGGTCGACTTCGGGTAGCTTCAGAAAGAAGTCGAAGCGCTCGCCTTCCGCTTCACGCAGCGGTCGTTGATCGGCCATGTCCAGCGCCTTGTGCCGCGGATTGCCTTTGTCTTTCGCCGGGCAGACCTGAGCGCACAGACGGCACCCGGTGCAGTCCTCGGGTGCGACGGCGATGGTGTACGCCTGGCCTTTGAAAGGTGGGCTCTTCCAGTTGACCCACTTGAAGCCGTCCGGGGCTCCCGCGGTTGCTGTTTGGTCGTACACCTTGGCGCGGATCGCCGCGTGGGGACACACCAGAACGCACTTGTTGCATTGGATGCACACCTGCGGGTCCCACACCGGGATCTCGGTGGCGATGTTCCGCTTTTCCCACTGGCTCGTCGCCGTCGGCCACGTTCCGTCGACGGGAAAGGCGCTGACTGGCAGTGAGTCGCCCTTGCCGGCGAGCAGCATCGCGGTGACGCGTTGTACGAAGTCCGGGGCATGCCGTGGCACGACGGGCGGACGCGGCAAACCGGCCTCGCCGTTGGTCGGAACGTCCACGCGATGCAGGTGGTCGAGTGCGGTATCGACGGCTTCCAAGTTCCGGCGCACGAGCTCCGGCCCTTTCTTTTCGTAGCTTTTGCGGATGGCGCCTTTGATCTTCTCGATCGCGACGTCCTTGGGAAGCACGCCGGAGATCGCGAAGAACGCTGTCTGCATGACCGTGTTGATACGGCGACCCATCCCAGCTTGCTGGGCCACCCGGTACGCGTCCATCACGTAGAAGGTCAGCGACTTACTTCGGATTTGCTGCTGCACCTCGGCTGGCAAGTGTTTCCACACTCGATCGGCGGCGTAGGGCGAGTTGAGCAAGAAGACGCCACCCGGTTTTGCGCGCTCCAAGACGTCGCGCTGAGCCAGGAAGTCGAACTGGTGGCAAGCAACGAAGTCGGCCTCGTCGATCAGGTAGGGGGCAGCGATGGGCTCAGGCCCGAAGCGCAAGTGCGACACCGTCACCGCGCCGGCTTTCTTCGAGTCGTAGACGAAATAGCCTTGGACGTGCAGGTCAGTCTCCTCGCCGATGATCTTGATGCTGTTCTTGTTGGCGCCGACGGTGCCATCAGAGCCGAGGCCGTAGAACAACGCCTGCGTGACCCCCTGGCCGAGCGGGTCGAGCGGTCTTGCTTCGGGTAGGCTCAGATGAGTGACGTCATCATTGATGCCTACGGTGAACGTTCGAGGGGGTGTCGGCTGGCCGAGTGCATCGAAGACGGCGCGAACCATTTGCGGCGTGAACTCTTTCGAAGACAATCCATAGCGGCCACCCAGCACCAGCGGCGGCTGCTCCCCCGCCCAACCTCGCGCGATCGCAGCGACGATGTCGAGGTACAGCGGATCACCGATCGAACCGGGTTCCTTGGTGCGGTCGAGGACGGCGATGCGTTTGACCGTCGTTGGTAGCGCTGCGACGAAGCGTTCGACGGAGAACGGCCGATACAGCGCCACCTGAACCACGCCCAGTCGGGCACCTTCGGCGTTGAGCGCCTGCACGGATTGTGCGACGGTCTGGCCGGCTGAGCCCATGCAAACCACGACGTGCTCGGCCTCTGGGTGTCCGTGATACTGGAACAGCCGGTGGTGACGTCCGGTGCGTTCCCCGAACTTCGCAAGTTCTTCTTCGACGACACCTACGCAAGCGTCGTAGTAGGGGTTGACCGCTTCACGGGCTTGGAAGAACGCGTCCGGATTCTGCGCTGTGCCACGTACCACCGGAGCATCCGGTGACAGGGCGCGTCGCCGGTGCTCGTCGATCAATCGATGATCGACCGCGGCACGAAGGTCGTCGTCCGACAGTTCGTCCACTTGCATCAGCTCGTGAGACGTTCGAAACCCGTCGAAGAAGTGCAAGAACGGAACGCGGCTGCGCAGCGTCGACGCGTGAGCCACGCAAGCGAAGTCCTGGGCCTGTTGTACCGAGTCCGAAGCCAACAGGGCGAAACCCGTTTGGCGGCACGCCATGACGTCCGAGTGGTCGCAAAAGATGCTCAGGGCGTGGCTGGCGAGGCTGCGCGCTGCGACGTGGATGACGCACGGAGTCAGCTCACCCGCGATCTTGTAGAGATTCGGGATCATGAGCAACAGGCCTTGGGACGCCGTGAAGGTCGTCGACAAGGCGCCCGCTTGAAGTGCGCCGTGGACGGCGCCTGCCGCTCCGCCTTCCGCTTGCATCTCTGCGACGACCGGTACGGAGCCGAACACGTTGGGGCGTTCGTGAGTCGCCCAATCGTCGGCCCACTCGCCCATGGGTGACGCGGGAGTGATTGGGTAGATGGCGATCACTTCACTGAGTCGGTAGGCGATCGACGCGACGGCTTCGTTGGCGTCTTGGATGATGCGGGGGCCCATGAGCACGGGCAAGTGCAGGTGTCGTGCCGAGTCGCAGCGGCAACAGGTCATTGATCAATTTGGAGGATCGCCGCGCGTGGGGACAGCCGAACATTGCGCAACGAACTGGGCGCAGATCGGCCTCCGTTTGGTCGGAACCTTCACGAACCGACATCGGGTCGTCGCTGTGGCGCGTTCGTTTGCCGGGCACACGTTGGCCCCCGCGCTGCGCAAATCCTGCGGTCGTCCGGGCGCGTTCACAGATCTCTTGCGCGTCCCCCGCTCGGCGAGCCACGTTTCCAGTCGTGGGAACGACACACGATTCGCGGGACTCGCTGCCGGCCACCTTCCCGAGAGTTCTGCGCGCGACCCACGCGCACGAGTGTTCGCGGCGTTCGGAGGCTCGCTTGTGGGCGTTGGTTTCGTTGGGCGCGTTGTTCGTGGCGGCCTGCGGAAACGGCGAGACGTCCGACGATGACCCTGGTGGCGACCGACGGCAGTCGCCGAGCGGCGCAGGCCCGGGTGCCATCGAATTGCCGGGCGCGACGTGTGAAGCTGCCGGCGGTAGCCCTGACGTGGCGGAGCCCGAGTTGGTTGCCACGCTCAGCGATCGTTGGCACGAGGCCTGGCTCGCCTCACCTGCCGTTGCGGATCTGGATGGCGACGGGCAGCCCGAAGTGGTGGTGCCGAGAGACGGGCTGGTCTTGGGGTGGCACCTCGACAACGAGATCGTATTTCGCGCCGAGGCGGACGGTGGGCGGATTTGGGCATCGCCCGTCGTCGCCGACTTGCTACCCGAGGTGGAGGGGCTCGAAGTAGCCGTTGCTTCTCGGGATCAAATTTGGGTTTGGGATTCGATGGGGCAAACCGTGCCGGGTTTTCCGGTGTCGTGGCGCGACGAGTTGCGTGCGCTGGCCGCGGGCGACATCGACGCTGACGGCGAATACGAGCTCGTCGCCGTCACCACCAACAAGCTGTCGGCGAACGATCGCCTCGACATCGTCATCGCTTTCGAATTGAACGGCGAGGTTGCCGAAGGCTTTCCTCCAAACACCACGGGGGCTTCCGGGTGCGACGATCGCTGCTACACACAGGGCGGGTTCGATCAGACGCTCGCGCTGGGCGACCTCGATTCGGACGGGGCGGTAGACATCTTTGCCCCGCAGGACAACGCCTACGTGAGTCTGCATCGTGGCGATGGCACGGCCTTCGATGCCGATCCGATGTTCGAGCACCCCACGAAGACCAACGGTGTGCGGTTTCTACACGATTTGGACGAAGCGAAGCAGGGCTGGGCGGAAGACGAGGAATCAGCCTTGCAGGCACACTTCACCAACACTGCACCGGCGCTGGCCGACCTGGATGGCGATGGAGAGCTCGACCTGATCGCGTTGGGGTCGGTGCAGAACGCCGCGCAGAGCGATCGCTTCAAAGGTGTTGCGTTGTGGGCGTTTCGCCCCGACGGGACGCGGCTCGATGGCTGGGAAACCCCCGTTCACTTACCCGACTACCTCGCGGGGCTTTGGGATTTCGACGGAACCAACGTGGTCGGGGCGACCAATCAAGTCAGCGTTGCCGACCTGACGCCTGACGAAACGGGCCCGGAGCTCGTGTTTGCCGGGTTCGATGGCCGTATCCACGCCGTGAGCGCTTCCGCCCGCCGCCTGTGGTCGTACACCTATACCACTGATGAACGCGTCCTCACCGCCGGTGTCGCCATTGCAGATCTGTCGCGCGACGGCGTGCCAGAGGTGGTGTTCAACACCTACTCGCCCGACGACGGCAAGGGGCATCTCGTGGTGCTCGACGCGGGCGGAAACGAGCTGCATTCGCTGGCACTGCCCGGCCGCGGGGCGATGCCGGTTCCAACCATTGCCGATGCCGACGGCGATGGCCAGCTCGACATCGTCGTCAGTCTCAAGGACGGCGAAGACCGACAGCGGCAGGTGCTCGTTTATTCCGTCGCGGGCTCGGATTCCAACTGCATGCCATGGCCGACGGGGCGACGAGACGCGCTGCGCGATGGCGCAGTCGGGCAGCGTTGAGCGACACCGCCCCGCCGCTCCGCCTCGTTCCGTGGTTCGACTGCGACGGCAAGGTGCGTCGTTCACTCGCACTGCAGGGACGACCCCGGCGAATCGAGCGGCGGGTGTCACAAACCGTTTGCGCCTCCCACCCCGGACCTCGTATTGCAGCGGTATGGAACTCGACAAGCCCGCCATCGCTGCAACTCTGGTTCGTGACCTGCCGCTCTTCGCTGGTTTCAGCGAAGCCGATACGTCGACGTTGCTCTCGGTGTTCGAACCCCAGCGCTTCGATGATGAACAGAAAGTGTTTACTGTTGGCGCGCAGTCGGATTTTTTGCGCATTCTGGTGGAGGGTGCGCTGAGTGTGCGCAGCGAGGATGATGAACTGTTCGAGGTTCACCCTTACGCGCCAATCGGCGAGCTGAGCGCGCTCACCGGGGAATCTCGAAACCTGGAGGTCGTGGCAAAGGGCCCCGTGTTGATGCTGGCCGTCGCGGCCGCCGCGCTCGAGAAGTTTCTGCGAGAGCATGCCCAGATCGGGTTCGTGTTCCAGCGCAACTTGTTGCGCTTGGCTTCCCGAAAGATTGGCAGGGATCGGCGGCGCCTTGGTGAGATGCGCGAGAACATCGTCAATACTCAAAAGGCGATGAAGCGCATGCGAGAGGCGATCCTCGAAAGTGAGGATAATCCGCTGCACGCAGCGCTGTTCGAGGAGCTCGACGCACTAATCGAACAGAACCGCAAGATCCACTACCTGGTCGAGCCGTCGCGTCTGGTCCCGACAGCGGTGAAGTTGCCCGACGGTGTGGAGCGGCCCGTATTGGCACTTTCGACGGAGTGGCTGTACGTTGCCGAACCGCCCGACTCGGTGAAGGTCGACGCTGAGTTGTCGATGACGCTGCTGCTCGATGGGCAGGAGATCCCGATCAGTGGTCGCGTCGAGAAGAGCGATTCGGTGCAAGCGATCATCTATCTCGACGAAATGATCCCCGCCTACGAAGAGCAGCTCAACCGCCACATGGCTCGAGCGCAGCTCCTCGACGTCGTGATGTGACGGACGCGAGTCGGGAGTCGACATGAGCAAGGGTGGTCCACACGGCGAACCCAGGGTTGCCATCGCCGTTCACGGTGGCGCTGGCCGATTGTTGCGCGCGCGCCCGGGCCCATCGACGAACGTCCGCGCAGGAGGGCGCTCCAACGAACTTCTTGCGGAAACGCCCCGCGCCGCAGCCAGTCCGGACGTCGCGGGGGGCCTGAGCCAAGAGCAGCAAGCTCACTACCACTCTGAGTTACGGCGGGCGCTCGAGGCGGGCCACGCCGTACTTGCGCAGAGCGGCAGTAGTCTCGACGCCGTCGTTGCTGCGGTTGCTCTACTGGAGGACAGCCCCGGCTTCAACGCAGGTCGAGGGTCGGTGCTCAACCACGAGGGGCACGTGGAGATGGACGCGTGCATCATGCACGGCCAGGGGTTGAGGAGCGGAGCCGTGGCCGGGGTACGGGGTGTGCGCAATCCGGTCCTGGCTGCTCGAGAGGTGATGAACTCGCCCTATGTGCTTCTGGCAGGCAGCGGCGCGGAGTCCTTCGCTCAGGAACGCAACCTGCGTATGGAGACCCCCGAGTACTTCGTCACCGCATCTCGGCTGTCGCAGTGGCGGCGGCTCGTCGGGGAGCCCGTCGCTGATGACGAATTACCTGCCGCGGAGCAGGATGGGCACGAGTTTGGCACCGTCGGAGCGGTTGCTCTGGATGCTCACGGCGACTTGGCGGCGGCAACCTCGACGGGGGGGCTTGCGAACAAACGCTGGGGCCGAGTTGGTGACTCGCCGATTGTCGGTGCGGGGACCTATGCCGACAACCGCAGCGCGGCGGTGTCAGCGACCGGGCAGGGCGAGGCCTTCCTACGGATTGCGGCGGCTCACGACATTTGCGCGCGCGTCCGCTATCTGGGGGTGACCTTGACGGAAGCCGTGCGAGCCGTCATCGACGGCGAACTGGCTGCCGTTGGGGCGAGCGGTGGTGTCATCGCGATGGACCGGGACGGTAATGTCGTGTTTGGGATGAACGACCTGGGAATGTTCCGCGGTTCGATTGACGTTCACGGCGTCGTCACGACGGCGATCTACGCGGACGAGTGACGCACCCTGCGGCCGCGAGTGCGCGTTCGGGCGCAGGGCGACCGCGTTTCCGCGGTCTGTCAACGACGTGCCCGGGCCGCTCAGGCGGCGAGTTGGGAGTGCGGTGCAATCAGTGCGTCGAGGCACGGCGAAACGACATCGACCAGTACCGCAACTCGCAGCTCCGCGCGTTGGGCATCGCTCGTGACGCCGAACCGCAAGAGCTCCGAATCCGACTCACCGGGCGCGCCTACGGCTCGTCGTGCCAGTTCGAGTTCTTCGGCGACGCGCGCGCGCAGACCGTGTGCGAGCGCGGGCTCCCGCTGCAATGCCCATTGCACGAAGTGCCACGCCAGCCGCGCGTGCTCGGTTTCGTCCGCCACGATTCGTCGCAGGACCGCGCGCACTCCCGCGTCGGTGCAACTGCCGAGCGCAGTTCGCGCCTCCATCGCTGCGAACGTTTCGCCAATGCAACCTTCGAGCAGGGTGTTGAGAGTGATCGACTCGAGTGTTTCGTTCTGCAGCGCTCCGTCGAAGCTCAGCGGGCCTGGTCCGACGGCGGCCGCGCCGAAATGGCTTGCCAGACCAAACGCGAGCCGGGCGTGGAGCGTTTCGTCGGCCATCGCGCGGTGGGTCGCCTCGAGCAGCTCAGGTGGCGCTCCCAGCGAGAGCAGCTGCATGGAGAAGCGCGCAAACGCGGCGATGGACGCGTGTTCCATCTGCCCGATGCTCGTCCAGTGGGCGGCGAGTTGCTCACTAGTTGCGGAATCGAGCTCCCAGCCCGGTGAGACGGGTGCCATCCAATCGCCTCTCTCGACCGCTGCGGCGACCCGCGCCTGACCGTGAACGAGGAAGGGACGGCCTTCGACGCAGCTGATGCCCTCGCAGCGCGCTCCCGGAGCGTCCGCGCGGTAGGACGGTCTACACCCGCCCTGATCAGCAGGCGTGTCCAAATCGCATTCGGCTTCCGTGCGACACTCGTCCTGGTCTGTCGTGCAAGCATAGGAAATCGAAGTGCCACACCCGTCCTCGAACGCGAAGCGCGCGCATACGTGACCCGGATCGCACTCGCCATCCACTCGACATAGGGCGGTGACGCATTGACCGATGCCTTCGCCGCACTCGCACACGTTGCCCCCTTCGCAATCGTCGTCGGTGACGCAGCCGTAGTTGCAGTACGTGTATCGACCCCACTGCTCGTTGCCGCCGAGGTTGCAGTAGCCGTGCGGCGCATCGGTACAGTCACTGTCCGAAGTGCACGCGGAAAAGTCGTTCATCGCCTGCGTGTTTGGTCCGCCGCCGATGCCCGCGTCAGTTGAAGGTGGTAGTGGAAGTTCGGCAGCGCCCGCCGACACGACCGGTTCTGGCCGTGGGTAGATCGACTCACATGCCGCGTTGTCGAAGCGATGAGTGATGCCGTTCGCACACAGGCTGAGGTTGAGTCCGCGACGGGCCTCCGGGCCTTCGCACACGGAGTCCACCATCGTCGAGGGCATGGGCTGCACCGGCGGGGTTGCTGTCGGGGGCGGCGCGGGGACGTTCGTCATCACGGGCGCAGGGACCGGGATGGAAGGTGGCGTCGGCGATGGCACGTTCACCGGCGTCGTCCCGACGGGTGAGCTCGGCGTGACGTTGTTCGTCGCTGTGGGCTCGACCTTCGAGAAGGGATCAGGCGCGGTCGGATCCGTCGCACGCGGACCTGTCTGCCGACCCGAATCGTCGATTGGGTCGGTGCGGTCGGCGTCCACTGCGGAACGAGCACCACAGGCGTGCAGCAGTCCGAGGCTGCTGAGCAGAGCGAGGCGAAACGAGACGAGCGGGCGGGTGTTGGACATGTAGGCCTTGGCGATTGTGTGCCGCACGGGCGCGGCTTCTGATTGTACGATGCAGGTACCGTGCCACGGCTTGGTCGGCAACTTGGTGGCAGAGACGGCCAAGATCCGGCCCTTCTCCTGCCTTTTTCCGGTCTTTGTCTGGGCCGGCACCTTCGGTGTGCCAGCCGCGATGGCACACTTTGACGGATCTCGTCGCCGAACCCTAACGTCGCAACATCATGAGTGAGCCGTCACCGTACGCTTCGAACCCATCCTCGGCAGAGGCGGTGCCATTGTTCACCCAATACAGCGCCTCGCTCGTGGCCGCCAACATGCTCGGACACGGCAGTTCTCCAGCCAGGACCACGACACTGCCGTCGCGTCGATCGACCCGCCGCAGATCACCTTCAGTCCCAGTTTGACAATAGTCGTCAGGTTGAGTGGCGACGTAGAGGTAGTCGCCTTCGACGAGCAGACTCCAGGGTTGAGGGACGCTTGCCAGGACCTGCGTGTCACCGCCGTCGTGGGGCACGACTTCAATCGTGCCCAGTATCGCATCTGCGAAGTAGATTCCGTCCGGTTCGATTGAGAAGCCGCCCAGGCGCGTCGTGCGCTCGATCAGAATCTCGGCGTGTCCGTCTCTGGCGTCGATGCGAACCAGTTGATTGGTCGGTCCCGACTCGAAAGCGGCGTAGACCGCGTCCTCCGTGGCGCGAAACCACTGCGGCACGTCAGCTTCGCGTCCCGTGTACAGTTGCGTCGGCGACGTGGCGCCGAACTCCAAGGCCAGGACGAAGCCGTCCTGCCCGCCGAAGTAGACCGAGTGAGTGTTGTGCGCGACTGACAGCGCCAAGGGCGTGCTCTTGGCCAGTGCCAGACCGGGTTTGCCGTCCAATGAAAACGCCATGAACGCGTTCTGCACCGCGCTTGCGATCCAGATGGTGTCACTGGTGACGGTGAAGCCGTCGATGCTCGGTGCTTCGAACAGTCGTTCGACCGTTGGAGTGTCGGTGCCGAGAGAGACCCGGACGAACTCGTCCAGTCTCTGGCTGTCGCCCAAGCGCGGACGGTCCGCGAAGTAGAGCCAGCCGTCGCTGATCGCCATGCGGGCGGGGAACCACAGGTCGCTGAGCAGCGTTACCGGCGTGCCGGGTTCGAAGGGACCCGAGGTAGTCGCTACGGAGGGCGCACCCGGGGATGGTTCGGGGTTACCGGAGGTCGTCGGAGAGCCAGCCGTCGACGGCGAGGGTGGGGAGGTCTCGGTCGGCGATCGTGCCGGGCTGACCGTTGGCGTCGCTGGTTGCCCTTCCGAAACGATGGGGGGATCTGAAGTCGTGGCGTTCGTGTTGGCCGACTCCGCGCCGCCGCAACCGGCGGTGACGAGCGCGAGTAGGCAGGGCAGGTACGAGCGGGTAACGAGTGAGTTTCTCAGCGGGAGTGGCACTGCTTCGAGATTGGCGAACGCCAACGAGATTGCCAGTCGATAATTCCAGTTACCGCGGTAGCCGCACGTGTCGTGCCGACTGTGGTCACGGGTGAGATCCTCTTCATCGCAGCTCGATTGACCCGTGGGGCGAACGACGTCGGCGGACATTCATCTCGGCTCGAATCTCCGTCGCGTCGCACCGTGCGCGCCTGGAAAACGGCATGCGAGCGTCCGTGTCTCACCTCGCTCGCGACGTGGCGCAGAGCCAGCCGCGGCTCGTATGACGCCAGAAGCTCCTTATATAGCTTCAGCCGGGCAGGTGGGGCAATCCAGCGGATCGCGGGTCCCCCGAATTTCGCAAGCTCGGCGCCGCGACGACGAGTTCCTCCCGAAGGGCGATCGACGGCGTCGAGCGGCCGGTTCCTTTTCGTGGCGAATTCGCCTAGAAGGTGCGGGCCGTGAATCAACCGAATGAGCAGAAGAAGGTCCATCACCCCGCCTTGTGGGTGATCAGCAACTACATCGCGATGGGTATCCCGTTCTCGATGGTCATTTGGGTGTCGGGAACGATGTTCAAAGACCTCGGGCACAGCGATTCCGAGATCACGGTTCCCATCGCTGCCATTGGCATCATGTGGTCGCTCAAGCCCTTCTGGGCGGGCTTCTTGGACATCTTCAAGACCAAGAAGTTCTTCGTGCTGAGCACCGAGTTCATCATCGGCGTGCTGTTCGTGCTGATGGGCTTGGCATTGAACCTAGACGGCTACTTCGGCGCAATCATCGCGATCATGTGGTTCGTTGCGTTCATGTCTGCGACGCAAGACATCTGCTCGGACGGCATCTACATCTCGAGCTTGGACAAGTCCCGCCAGGCCGCCTACATCGGCGTGCAGGGCATGGCGTGGAACCTGGGCCGCGTGATCGCGGTTTCGGCGATTGTGTGGGTTGCCGGCTATCTGCAGAGCACGTCCTGCATGTCCCCCAAGTCGGCGTGGATGTACGCGCTGTTCGGGTCCGGCGCGTTGATGGCGGTGTTCGGCGTCTATCACATGGCGATGTTGCCGACCGGTAGCGTTCCCGAGGGGAAGCAAGGACAGACGGCGCGTCAGGTCGTCGACGACTTTCTGACCAGCGCGGCGGACTTCTGCAACAAGCGCTCGTTGTGGGGCATGTTGGCCTTCGTGTTCTTCTATCGCTCGAGCGAGGGTCTGCTCCTGCTCGAAGCGCCGCTGTTCATGCAGGGGTGCGTCGAAGACGGCGCGCTGCAGTTGGCGCTCGAAGACAAGGGTATCATCGACGGGACGGTGAGCACACTGGTGAGCATTGCCGGTGGCTTGCTGGGTGGTGCGTTCATCTCGAAGTTCACCCTCAAACGGACTCTCTTCGTCTTGGCGCTGTGCGTGAACGTGCCGAACCTCTGCTATGTGTACTTGAGCCAGGCAGTTTCCCCCGAGAACCCGCTTTCCTTCGACACCGTCGCCTTCGTGGTGAGCATGGAGAAGTTCTGGTACGGCTTCGGCTTCGTCGGAAACATGCTGTACATGATGCAGCAGATCGCGCCGGGTAAGTTCAAAATGACGCACTACGCGTTCGCGACGGCGTTCATGAACCTGGTGCTCGTGCCGACGCAGATGGTGAGCGGTCCGTTGGCGGACATGATGGGCTTCAAGGAGTTCTTCTGGATGGTGATCTTCGCTGCTGCCCCGTCGCTCGTCGCCGCGTGGTTCGCACCGTTTCCTCAAAAGGAGGGCCTGGGCGAAGACCACTTCGTCGATGATGATGATCAGCTCGGCGACGCCGAGCGGAAGTCTCAGAAGGCAGCCCGCGAAGCGACCATTTTTGCCTTGTTGGCGACGGCACTGTTCTTGTTCGCCGACGTTCTGTTTCTCGGCTGGATGGCGAAAACGGAGAGCGGTGCGATGCTGGCCTTCTTCCTCGCTCTGATTGTCGTTACGACCGCCGTGAAGCTCGTATTGGCGGGCAAGGCGGTTGGGGCCGGTCGCGCTGCGGTAGCGCTGACCGAGGGCCTGCCAGGTGACGCATCGAACAAACCATACCTGAGCAACGCCAAAGGGGCGGTTTGGGGTGGCGGGATCATGCTGGTCGTTTCCGTCCTGCTCGCGGGTTATGCCGGCAAGACAGCGGTAAGCACCGACTGGGGGTGTGCTTTCTCGGATCAAGCGGCCGAATGCCTGCAACCAGAGAAGAAAGCACCGAAACAGTGCGAACAGAAGACCATCTCCCGAGAACAGTCCGTGCTCAAGGGGTTCTTCAGCGGTGAAGAGACCGAGCCGCGCAAACCCTGTGACGCGCCTTGACATCTCGGCGCCGCGCCGGGCAGCCTCCTGAGGTCGGCTGCCTCGGCGCCACCCCGCTAGCGAGTTTTCAGGGCACCGGCGGTCCAAGCGGTTTACGCTCGCGCCATGACCAATTCCCTCGTACTGCGCCTGGGTGGCCTGGACCAGCCCGCACTGCGACTGAGTTGGTTGGCGGCCTGGGTGAGGCAGACGCCGATGGACGTCGCGAGCGTCGAACTCGAGGGGTTGATGGAAGAGGCCGAGTGCTTCTCGGATGCCTCCACCCCCGCTCTCGTCGCGTGGGTGAGTTGGATCAGTGGTGCGCTCGATCCGCCGACGCATCGCGCGCTTTCCAAGTACGCGCTTCGGACGAGTCTATTCAGACTTGGCCGAATGTTGGCATTCGGCGAACGATGCCCTGACGTTGATCTCTCCCAGGCGCCTCCTGACAGCAGCTTGCCCGACTATGGTCGTTCACGCCCGCTGACTCTGGGCGAACGCAAGAATCTCGCGCGTCGCTCCGTGCGCAAGGACATCGAGCGGCTGTGCCGTGACCCGCATCCGGCGGTGATCGCGGAGTTGCTGAGCAACCCCCAGCTCACCGAGCCCGATTTGCTGCATTTCGTGACCTCATCACGAGTCAACGTGGCGAGCATCTGTCACGTGCTGCGCCATGCTCGCTGGGTTACCGCGTCGAAGATCCGAATGGGGGTACTGCAGAACCCTGCACTGCCCACCTGGCAGACGGTGCCGTTGTTGTCCCTGTGCACGCGCCCAGAGCTGGCGAGCGTCGCGCGCGCTCGGCGCGTTCCCGCCGAGTTGCAAGGCGCGGCGCTGGGTCACGTGGCGCGGCACCCTCCCGTTTTGGAACGCTCCAAAGACCCGACGTTGCACTGACGCCCCGCGGGTACATCGGTGGTGGTGTGGGCGAACTCGGCATCGACGAAGCGAGAGTCACGCCCCGCCCAATGCGCGCGTACTTGGCTCGCTCGCCCCAAGCTCGTCCCGCTTCCGTCGACGTGAGGCGTCGTCCGCCCATCGCTCAGCGAGTGAGGTCGGGTAGTGCGCTTGCCGTCAGACATTACCAGCAGCATACGTGTGCGTCCGCGTGAACGCAGGGAGCAGACCGAGAGATTCCACGATCTCGATTGCCACATTGAGCTGCGTCGTCTCGGTACGGCGCTAAAGTCACGTTATCGCGACCTCCGCAGCAAGTCCCTCCAAGGCTCCTCCGATTCCGAAGGGTGTCTTTCAAACGACGTCGACGAATCGTGGGCCACAGTGGTCGTCGTACGCGCGTGGCGCGTCTGCGACCGTTCGGCTCTTCGTGATCGGTGCTTCGGCGTTGCCGCCCGGAGTTGCGTCGGCGCTACAACGGGCTGGCCTCGATTGTCAGAACGTCGAGCCATCACTCGGTGGCTGGTCGCCAGCGGCAAACGACGTATTGCTGTTGGCGCAAGGCAACTACTTGGTTGCCGTCGAACGACGACTGTCTCAATTGCGAGGCGGACTGGGCGCGGCCCAGCCGCCGATCGTCGTTTTGGGTGACCCCATGCAGTTGCCATTCGGCGCTGCAGCGGAATTGCTCGTCAGTTGGGTGTTGCCAATGGGTTCAGCCGATGACGTGGCTCGCCAGGTGTTGAAGTGCATTGGGACCACCCTCGACAGGAAGGGGGCTTCCAGAGGGCCTGCTGCCAATCGCGACGAGTTCGAAGCGGACTCCAACGTTCAGAAGCGACTCTCTGCTGAGCCGCCGATGTCGCACTCGCGCGGGCCAGCGCATCGAGGACCGAACGGCAGCCCAGAGCCGCGGTCAGGCTTCTCGCTATCGGCGATGGACGCCCTGAGGTTCCCGCAACCGCCCAAACTCCCAACGGTCGCCGGACAACCGATGGCCGCGGTGACGCCCGTTCCTGTTTCACAGACCTCTGGCGCGCCCGGTTCGGTCGTCGCGGGGGCGGCGTCGCTGATGCCCCGAGACATGACGGTGACCGGGTCGCGTTGGCTGCTGCTGGACGACGACGTCAGCCGCGCTCATGCGATTGCCAGCGCGTTGGAACGTGTCGGGGCCCGTGTCGAGCTCAGCCGAACCGTTCCGTCGCCGGCTCGGTTAGCGGCGATGCGCGATCTGGATGCCTGCGGTGTCTTGCTCTCCGAGTCGGAGCTCAGCGCCTCTGCCGGGCTGCTCGAGGCTTTTTCAAAAGATTCTCGGCTCAGGTGGACGCGCGTGGTTCCAGTGCGTTGGGCGAGCGTGTTCGACGAAGCGACGAGCCGCGTCGACCACGAGTCGCTCAAGCTCCTGGTCTTGCCCCACTGGCAGCCGGAGCACGATGTCGTCGCGGCACTGCTCGGGGGGCACACCGTCGATTGCAGTCTGGTCGGCCCTGCGAAGTTTTTGCGAGCGGCTGCATCAATCCCCGCTCCCGCGGAGTTGACCGTGACCGATCAGGCTCACACGTGGCAGGTCCTGTTGTGTCGCGGTGAGCTCCACGCCGTCGCGTTCGACGGTCGCCGTTGTGCGGAGAGTGATTGTGGTGCGGCGTTGGACGGATTGCTCTGCGCGACCGGGGCGAACTTCTCGCTGCGCACCGGCGTGGACCTGACGGGGATCCGGTCACTCGGTGCGATCGACGCGATTCTGAAAGCACACGCTGTCTACGGCACGCCCCAACTGCCGGCGCGTCCGCGCTGGAGAAACTGGCGGATGTTCATCGACTCGTTCGACCGGCTGTCGTCTGGGCCGCTGGCCCGACGCGTGCTGTCCCGTTGGCGCAGCCTGGGACCGACGGGGCGAAACGCCGTCGCGATGGCGGGCGGAATGGCTTCGACCGGAGCCCTCCTCGTCGCATTGTGGCCGCTCGTCACAGCGACGCCGGTCGCGAGTCGCACCGCTGCGAAACCTGTCGCCGCTGCGTCAACTCCCGTCGCCAGCCCCACCGCACCGGCTGCTGTCGGTGCTCGGGCTGAACCGGAATCAGTCGACAGAGTTGCCACCGCACCCGAAGCCATCCCGAAGCCGGCTGCTGATAGCCCGTTTCCCTCGGGGTGTGGGCGATGGATAAATGACAAACAGCCTCCACTGCCTCAGCCGCACCAAGCCAAATCTGCATGGCGCATGGCTCGCAAGGCAGTTCAAGTGGGCGACATGGTCAAGGCTGAAGAGTTGCTCTGTGTTTCGGTCGTGATGGATCCGGCGGGGCCCGGCGCTGAAGGGCTCATCCGGTTCCACTTTTCGCAGAACAACATCGATGCGGCGACGAATTGGGCGCAGTGGGCGTACGCCAAGCACCCCAGCGACCCCGAGGTCAAGCAGCTACTCGCGGACGTGAGGAATCGTCAAGGGCGACTGGACGAGGCGAGGGCGCTGCTGCACGACGCGATGAACGTGTCCGCCGCAGACATCCGCGTCATTCGGCAGGTGGCGCGCAAGTACACCAACGCCGGCTACAAGGCGCTCCGAGCACTGGACCCTGGACAAGGTGAACGGTTGTTCCGTCGCGCCGTGACGCTCGATGGAAACAACGCGCTCGCTCACGCCGGCCTTGCGGAAGTTTCGCTGCGTGGCGGCGAACTTCAGATCGCAGAGAAGCACGCCGCGACGGCGGTTCGACTCGACGCGACTTGCTTCGAAGCGCAGCTGGCTCTGGGCGACGTACATGCCGAGAACAAGCACCCAGAACTCGCCAAGCGGGCGTGGCTCGAGGCGGCTCGCCTACGTCCGACGTCCCGCGAGGCGCGCAGGCGGCTCGGGCTTTGACGCTCGTACTTCAGTAATTCCTCGCTCGGTTGGGAAGCCTCATCGACCAGTTCGATGTCTCGTTTCAGGTGAACTGCGTGGCGGAGTCGTCGCCGCGTTGATACTGAACGCCCCTGATGTAGTTGGGGGCCGTACTGCGTACGTGTTCCGTTTGGGATCAGATGCGCAAGTGTGCGTAACCTGTGGCACTTCGTTGTTCCACTTGACGCGCTCCCGGAAACCGGGGAAACAAAGGATTCGGGGTTGGGTGATCCAAGGAGGGGCGATGGTCAACGAGCAGAAGAGTCGAGTAGTGGGGCACAGCGGGGGGGCGCAGCTGCGTGTGGCGGGGACATCGGATGCGAGCGGACCACCATCGACGAAACCGATTCGAGCCAAGCGGGCTCGGTCCGTTTCCATTGGGGTGTCGGCCCTGGCTGCCTTGGATGGTAAGCCCAGGTACGACATGGTGATCGAACTCAGCCCCGACGTTTTGTCCTCGGCGACTCGCCGAGCATGGGGTGCAGACCAACGGATTGACGAGCGGATGGACGGTTCAGTGCATCTGAGCTTCACCAGTTCTCGGCTGTCCGAGGTGGCTCAATGGATCGCTGGGTGCGGCGGTTTGGCTCGGGCTGTTGCGCCGCACCAGCTCGTCGACGCCGTGATCGAGCTGCACTGCCGTGGAATCGAAGCCCATCAGGCAGGGGTCGTGTACTTCGAGGGGGTCCGTTCCAGGGTGATAGAACGGCGTCGTTGAGGGAACGCCCGGTTCAACCAGAGGGGGAACAATGCAACCCTGCTACGGGCGAGTTCCCGCGTAGGCGCCGTCCTGGTGCAATCGGCGCAACACGGCAGAAGAAACTCGGGCGGAGTCTGATGATGCGATGCATTGTCACGCCATGACTTCGCTTCGAGCTTCTCTTCATCGAGTACTGTCTCTCGCCGTCGTTGGCGGCGTCCCGCTGATCGGCTGCGGCGATGATTCGTCGACCGAATCCGGCTGTGGTGGGGCCGATTGCGCGGATTCGGGTGCAAACGTCACCTTCGACGATGCGGGCGGGCCGTCTCCCTCTTCTGGCTCGGAGCCCGTCGAGTCCGACACCAAACCCGGGGCGGACCCGTCACCGACCTCGAAGCCGACTGGCGGTGAAGCGTCGGACGCGGGTTCGCCCGTGCCGCCGATGGTGGGCACCGACTCCGGAGCGTCGCTGAGCGATGCTGGGAGCGCCGATGGCGATGCGGGCAGGACTGACTCGGGTATGGCGGCCGTGGCGGATGCGGCTTCGATGTCCCCAGAAGACGGAGGCGCGCTATCGGACCTGATCGACGCGATCGACGGCATCGTCGAGTGCGACACCGACGACGATTGTCAAAGCGCCTGTTCCGATCTGGGAACGGGTTGCGTGTGTGAACCGGTTGCGGCTCGCCTCGGGGGCGGGCCCAACGTTTGCCGCGCAACCTGCGAAACCCGCCGAGACTGTGGCGGCGATGCCTGCACCAACGGGTTGTGCGCGCTGACCAGCATGTTCAATCCGTTCGGTGACGGGGGCTTCGCCTTCCCCGGGCGACCCTGACTACAAAGCGCCGAAGCCGCGCCGAGTGAGCTTGTGTTCCGCGCTCTGGCGTGATGCTCTGCGCCCGCTTGGATCGTATGGATCGCCAGGTCGTCTACCGCAACGCAACGCAGCTCGTGAGATTCGGGGCAGTGGGCGTTCTTTCGACGTTGATCTACTTCGCCCTGTTCGGTGTTGTCAGCTTGATCGACGGCCTGCCGACTTGGTTGCGCGGGGCCCTCGCCTACGGACCGAGCATCATCGCCAACTACGCGCTGCAGCGAACTTTTACGTTTCGCAGCCAGCGCAGCCACACGAAGGCCGGGCCCCGACATCTCGCGGTTCAGCTCGGTGGCATGGCCATCAACAGCGGCTTGTTGTGGTTGCTCGTCGACTGGTGGCGTTTGGCGTACTGGCCCAGTCAGTTCGGCGCGTTCGTCGTGATGACGGCGTGGAGCTACTTGGGACAGCGTTATTGGGCGTTCCACGACGCCGATGACTGAAGAACGAAAAAGGCCTCGCATTCGCGAAGCCTTCCTCGTTGCAGTTCTCTTCGTTTTCGTCGCGGCGTCCCGCGTCGTGGGCGCCGCTTGGCAGACGGCGCCCACGGTTCACTCAGAGACCATCCGCCGATGGTCTCGAGCGATGTTCATCACCAAGTGGCGAAGTAGGCCCAGGCCCAGTTTCCGGCGGTCGTCGTTACACAGTAACCACCGTTCACCTTTTGCGGTAGTGACGGCCAGTTGCCGTTGTTGCAGCTCATGACCTGACCATTGACGGAGAGCGTTCGGCCACCCGTGAAGTTGCCGCATACGCCGCCGTTCAGATTGCCCGTCGTCTCGTGGCAGGTTGCTCCCGTTCCGAGGTTACCGGACTGGAAGTTGCCGCTGAACTGCACCGGGTTCGAGCAGTAGCTCGCGCACGGGCCACTGTTCTGACATGTGCCGTTGTCGGGGTGGGTACACACTCCGCCGCCACAGATGTCATCAGTGCAGCTGTTGCCGTCGTCAGCGCATGGGTCGGTGTTGTTCGGGTGAGTGCACTGTCCGGCGCTGCAAACGTCGTCCGTGCAGGAGTTGCCATCGTCGCCGCAAGTGTCACCGTCGGGGACGGCGTCGTACTCGCAGGTTCCGCCGACGCAGCTGTCGGTCGTGCAGGAGTTGCCATCGTTGCATTCCGCATCGCTGCCGCACTGGCCCGGGTTGCCCTGGGGGCTCTGAGCCGGACCGTTGCCCTGGGGCACGAATCCGGACGAGGTGGTCAGCACCAGCTTGTCGTAGCTGAAGCCGTCCTCTCGCATCCACACGTTGATCGTGTGGAGGCCCGGAGTCGTCACGTTGATGGTGGCGACGTTGCCGTCCATCGTGTTGCGCGACCAGCTGAGGCTGCTCGAGAACGAACTGATGCGATCTGATGAGCCCGGGCCGGTCCCGTCGATGCCTACGTGGCAAGAGTCGTCATCTTGCGTGGGCCCGATACCCCTGACCCATACGTAGTACGTGCCGGTGGTCGTGAAGTTGACCTCGTACCTCAACTCGGGACTGCCCGTGACGTAGCCCGTATTCATATTCAGGTTAACGTTCGGCTCAGCTCGCAGCAATTGACCTCCCGAGGCGTTGCCGTTGCTGATAGGCGTCCAGGTGTGGTTTGCGCGTGGGATGTAGTCGTGGAAGTTTTCTGCTTCCATCACCACCTGCCCGCCACTTTCCAGGAAGGGCAGGGGCCCACAGCTGCCGTTGTCCGGGTGGGTGCAGACGCCCCCGTTGCAGACGTCGTCGGTGCAGCTGTCACCGTCGTCGCTGCAACTACCGGTGGCCGGGGTGTTGGAACAGCCCGTAGCCGGATCGCAGCTGTCGACGGTACACTCGTTTCCATCGTCGCAGCTGAGTGGAGTCGAGCTGCAGCCGGTGACGGGATCGCAGCTATCCACCGTGCAGGCGTCGCCGTCGTCACAACTGATTGGTTCGTTTGCACATCCTGTCGCCGAGTCGCAGCTGTCGGTGGTGCAGACGTTTGAATCGTCGCAATCGATGGGGGTGCCCGGTTGGCAACCGGTTTCTGGATCGCAGGTTTCTGCCGTGCAGGCGTCGCCATCGTCGCAATCGACTGGCGTCGCCGTACACCCCGTGGCTGGGTCACAGCCGTCGGTGGTGCACAGATCACCGTCGTCACAATCGAGTGGCGTACCTGGTTGGCACCCGCTCAGCGGATCGCACGTCTCCACGCCCGTGCAGAGCGAGCCGTCGCTACACGCAGAATCGTCGGGTGTGTTGACGCAAGACGTCAGCTCGTCACACGTGTCCACCGTACACTCGACGCCATCGTCGCAGGAGATTGGGTCCCCTGCCACACAGCTGCCGTTGACACAGGTTTCGACACCACTGCATGACAACCCATCGTCGCAGTCTGCGTCGGTGGTGCACGTCGAGTCCAGCGCTCGGATGACGAGGTCGTCGACGAGGAAGCCATCGTAGGTGTTGTACAGCGAATCGATCGAGTCGAAACCGAATCGGATCTGCAGGTCTGCCGAAGGCAGCCCTGCCACGAGGGACGTGAGGTCCACTTCGATTGATTGCCACCCCGCGCTCGATACGGAGAGCAGTTCCCCCGTACCGTAGCTGCTTGCCACGACGTTGTACGTCCCTCCGTTGACCGACACTTGCACCGAGGCCCGGTCGAAGCTTCCGTTGCCCTCGGTGGAGAGGAAGTAGTTCAATTGGAGCAGAACGAGGGTCGTATCTTCCACCGTGATCGTCGGGGAAGTGGCAGTTCCGAATACGTCTCCGTTGTCGAAGTTGCAGCTCGAATTGCCGAAGTACAGACTCGCTGGTGCGGAGTGCCCGCTCTGGGTCGAGGCGCAGTCCGATGCGAGATGCCACAGGTTGCTCGAGCCTGCGTCGATCGTGAAACCGTTCAGACCGGACTCGAAGTCTTCGGTGTAGACCGGGCTGGGGATGCCGACGCGGAGCCGGACGGACCGCACCGTACTCTTGCCGTTGTTGAGGTTGGTAAACGTCAATGCACCGTTGTGGTCGCCATTCGGTAGGGCTGCAGCCTCCGCCTGGTCAATCTGAACGCTGGCGGTTACCGTCTCGTCCAAGGCGACCTGCCCGTCTGCAGGGGGGATCAGCCATGCGACGTTCGAGGTGATCTGATAATCCAACTGCGCGTCGGGACCGAGGTTCGTCAGAGAGTAGTCGACGGGATCGGGAGAGAAGGGTCCGCCCGTCGGTCCTTCCAAGTCGACCTCATCGCTCGGTCCGACGCTCAGGCCGCTCGGGGGGATCGGGCAGGTCATGCCATGGGCAGCAAACCCATCGCAGATCTCGGTACTGTGAGGCGTCCCGTTCGAAAGCACACCATCGTCGTCGTCGAGGATGAGCAGGTCTTCGGCGATGGACGCATCGATGGCCGTTCCGGTGTGCATCGGCACGGAGCTGAGCACCAACGAATTGATCAACTCGACGTAGTCGGTCGGTTCGGTGAGCGCGAGGTTTTCCCGAATGCTCCAGATGGTGCCGGATATCAGGTTGCCGCAGGCGTGAACCTCGCTGCCACAGGACGAGCAGCTGGTTGCCGAGTATTGACAATCGTTGTCCGCGGTGCGCAGCGGGTTGCTGCAGTCGTTGAGGTAGAAGCCATATCCGGTTCCGGGGTCCTGGGCGATCAGCGTGGCGATCGTGTCGGACATGCCTTCACCGTATGCGCCTTGACCACTTCCACCCGACGTGACGATGTGGTGACCGTACTCGTGATACGAGATACTGCCGAACGACGTGTTCCCGTAGGTGCTGTTCCCGACGCAGAAGTTGATCGAGCTGTAGTCGTACCAAGCGTTTCCAGGGCAGTAGCCGTCTGTGCGATTGACTGACACCGGGAAGTTGGTTTGCGTCGAGATGACCGGATAGTCCGGGACGTACTGCAGGAGGAAGTTCCGAACGTCCATCGCATTGCGATAGCCGTTGGACTGCGCGCGCAGTAGATCCGTCGAGTTTGCAGGATTGTGCAGCAAACTGACTGGACCAGGTGGAGTCACGTTCTGGGTGAGGATTTCGTTGGCGCCACCGTAGTCGCTCACGTCGAAATAGACGCCGCCGATGGCAGACGTGACGTCGACCGGACCACTGCCCGAGTTGGCGAGCGTGAAGTCGCCATTGTCGTCGGTGGTCGCCGTGCCTCCGCCCGCCAGGCTCACTTCAGCCTGCGCAAATGCCGTGGGTACCTCGTCGGAGCAGTCCATTGCCTTGGCGCCCTCGGTAACGTTGCCTGATACGTTCCCTTGGACGTCGACGAAGTGGATCATGCTCTCCGTGTGGAGCACGTCGCCAGTCTCAGCCGAGGCGATGACCTTCCACTTGCCGGGCGGGTTCGCCGTTTCGGCAACGTAGGTCATTGCCATTCGCGGAGCGGCGCTGGCTTGCGCCGTTCCTGCGAAGATGGTTGCAGTCGGCGTCGACACGTTCGTGATGGTCGCGCCTGCACCTACGGGACGACCTTGGAAGTCCGTGAGTTGCTGCAGAGCGCTGAGTGTCTTGGCCTGATTTACCGCCAGTGACTTGGCCTGGGCGGGAACCGTGAACGAGCCCAAGCTCTTCACGGTGGAGGACGACCAAACCACCGGATTGTTGCCACCGTTGCGGACCAGAGTGCGCAGCTCCGAGTCGTAGACGTCAGTGCCGCCTCGCCGCTGCTGGTAGCGATACAAGTAGAATTTGTACTTACCCGTTGCGCGATCGAGCATCAGTCCGAGTGGCTTGGGTGCGGCGCTTGGCGCACCCCCACCATTCACCTGCTGCAGATCCGCGACGCGGACACCGAGGGTCTGCGCCTGGTCTCTGACGAACGCAGCTGCCGCTTCGTCCGGAGTGTTGCCACTGGCGAGGGTGGCGCCAAACGCGCGAACGATGCCACCTGACGTCGTCACCTGGGCACCAGGAGCCGACGTCGACAGTGCTTCGCGTATCCGTTCGACGCGTTGTTCCGGCGCACGTCGCGGTGCGTCGTCGCCACCTTCGCTGCCCGAGCCTGCGATACCGCACGCTGAGGCGAGCAACGTTACACTTGCCGCGCAGGTCCATTTGCCTGCGCGCCGCGTGTCGTTTCCAAACCAATTAACCCATCTCGTCATTGGTCCTCCATGTTGATATCAACGCCACACCCCGCGACGTTGTCGCGCGTATATACCGACTATGCTTCGTTCGCTGAAGCGTTAATCTGAGTAATCCGGTCCGTCGCGTTCGCCCTGTTTCACCGGTACGGCTGATTGTTAATGCTCACCCGAGGTGCGATCTGTCTCGTGTTTACGCAAGCAGCGACGTTCTGCAGTGTGTTGGGTGATCACTCGCCTCGATATCTCGAGCACGTGACACAATGGGTGTACTTTTGTGTCGGCCTGTGGCCCATGCGGAACGAGGCGCTCGGGGGCAGATGGAGAGGCCCTATTACGTCTGTGTTCCCGCAACCCTTCCTTCCAAGATCCAAGAAACTCGGTGTGCGAGAACTTCGCTTTGCGTTCCGCTGAGACTGCGAAGAACGGCCTTTGTCGTTTGCACGTGTAAGCGATCGCCGAGTGCCCCGCTTAGCGGCTCATGACCGCAAAATCCGCCCATTCGCTGCATCGAGTTTTGCTCAACGCGCCGTTCCGCGCCGCTTTGGCCGTTTCGGCCGCATTGCCGCTGTTCTCGGCATGCGGCTCGGGAGAGCCGCCACTGCGTAGCGCTCACACAGCGCCCGTCGAAGCGCCCGTGCCTTGCGCAAGTTCTTGCGTCGACGAGCTGCTCGTGGCGGTACGACCGGAGGTCGACGGACCCCTTGAATCACCGGTGAGCCTGACAACCAGTGACGGTGCGGGCCTGGAGCTCACGCAGTACGATGCTTCAGTCGTCGTCGAAGGGCCGCTCGCGTTCACCCAGTTGCGGCTGACGTTTCGCAATCCAGAACGGCGCGTGCGCGAAGGTCGTTTCACCGTTCGGTTGCCGGCTCATGCAGCCATCAGTCGCTTTGCCACGCATGGGCCGATAGGCTGGCAAGAGGCGGAGGTCGTCGAGCGCAAACGAGCCCAACTGATCTACGAGGACTATCTACACCGGCGCGTCGACCCGGCTTTGATGGAAAACAGCGCAGGGAACGAATTCTCTGCGCGCGTATTCCCGATCGCCGCAGGTGAGGACAAGCACATCATCGTTTCGTTTTCCAGTGAGCTCGAGGGAGACGGGTATTCGCTGCCCCTCGCGGGGTTGCCTCGCGTTTCGCGTTTCGCAGCGGAGGTTCGCGTCACGGACCCCGACAAACCCACCCGACGAGTCGAGCTGCGCGAAACTGACTACCAGCCACGCGCCGACCTGGCGGTTCCAATCTCTCCGGATGCCATCGCGGTGCATGATGGGCGCCTCGCGCTGCTACGCGTCAAACCCGACCTGGATGTGCGCGCCGCATCGATGGCCAACCTGACTGTCCTGGTCGACACCAGCGCGTCCCGTATGCTGAATTTGCAAGGGGACGTGCGCCGTTTGCGTGCCTTGTTGTCACACCTTGCCGCTGCTGGGCACGATGTGCCGCTCACGGTGCTGGCGTTCGATCAAGAGGTGGCACCAGTCTTCGCAGGTCGGGTCAGTCAGTTCGACGACGCCAGTGCGACGAAGATCCTCCAGCGAAAAGCATTGGGCGCGTCCGACTTGGCCCGCGCATTGGCGGCGCTGAAAGGCGAACCGCGTGACCGCGTGCTGCTGGTTTCCGACGTCATCGCCACAGCTGGTGAGGTCGATGGCTTGATGGCTCGCGTCAAGGGGCTGGATTCGACCATTGGGCGCTTGGACGTGTTGCTGAGCGGTGGGCTGCGTGACGAGGGGGTTGCGCAGGAACTCGCCCGCGGCGTGGCGAAACGGCGTGGCATCGTCAGCGAGTTGGCTCAGCCGTCGAAGCTGTTGAGTTCGAAGTTGCAGCGACGGACGTTCGACGTCGATGCTCGCGTCGCCGGGGCGACGTGGGTCTATCCGGCGACGCTGGAGGGGGTTCAGCCCGGTGATAGTCGACTGCTGTACGTCGCCCTCGGTCGCGTCGATCCGCGCAACTTCGACTTGCAGCTCTCTGCGGATGGAAAATCGAACACGACACACGTCGGGGCCATCGAGGTGCACAGCCCGCTGCTCAGTCGGGCCGCGGCTTCGGCCCAGATCCGTCGGCTCACCGCTGAGCTGTCCGAGTCGCCGCGGGACGCCGACACACTGCGCTCGCAGATCGTCGATCTGAGCAGGAGGTACCGCGTTCTGAGCAATCAAACCGCATTGCTGGTTCTCGAATCCGACGCCGACTACGCCCGCTACGGTCTACGCCGGGACGCGCTCGCGGACATTCTCACCATCGGGCCGAGCGGCATCGAGTTGATGTCTCGCACCTCCGGTGACGCTGCAGTAGCCAAGGATGATACGGCCCGCCCGCCGCGCCCCAAGCCTGAGGCTCGCTCCCGGGGCGCCATGAAACTGAAGAAGCGGGTGGCCATGTCGCGCGAGTTCGACGCGGAGGAAGATCAAAAGGCGATGGGGTCAGCCGAGGCACCGATGGTGCCCGAGCCTGCACCCGAGCCGACCGAAGCGGCGCCCGAGCCGGCGCAACGGGTAATGGGTGAACGGAAGTCAGCGTCCGCCCGCACGCGTGTGGCATTGGACGAAGCGCCGCCGCCCGCTCGTTCGCCTTCGGTCGCACCACCGCCTTCTCCCGCAGCGGCTCCTCCGCACTGGGAAGACTCAGCTGAACGCCTCTCCGAAGAGGAAGCGGTAGACGATTCCGCCGATCGAGTAGCCGGCAGTGGTCGGGCCCCGCGTGCGTCGCGTTCCCGGCCCGCGTCGCGACGTCAGACGCGGGGAAGCAGCCAGCTTGGGGGCCGCTTCGAACTCCCCTACGAACAGTCTGGGCGCACACTCGGAGGATTCGACGTCACAGGTCCCGCTGCTCACGACGGCACGTACGCCGAGGTACAGCGCTTACTCGCAAACAAGCAACCGAAACGCGCGCTGGAAGTTGCTTGGCGGTGGCTCGCCGATCAGCCCGGCGACGCGTTGGCGCTGTTTGCCCTCGGTGAAGCGTACGAGGCTCTGGGGGAGCTCGGCCTCGCCGCGCGCGCCTACGGCAGTGTGATTGACTTGTTCCCCGCTCGAACGGATTTGCGCCGGTTCGCCGCGACTCGTCTCGACCACCTGAGTGACGAAGGTCACTGGTTGGCAATCGACAGTTTTCAGAAGGCGCGCGCCCAACGCCCCGATCACCTCACGGGGTATCGTTTGGAATCCTACGCCTTGGTCAAACAGGGAAGATACGAAGAGGCCTTGGACGTATTGCTCGGCGCTTTCGACAGCGATTCGCGCATTCGACGCGCCGCCCAGGGGTCGAGCGTGCTGCGCCACGACGTCGGCCTGATCGCGGCTGCGTGGCTGCGCGCGGCTCCGGGGAGCGCGGCGCAGATCAAGCGCCAGGTCGCTGGCGTTGCCCCCGTGGCTCGCAAATCGTCGTTGAGCTTCGTGTTGAGTTGGGAAACCGACGCCAACGATGTCGACCTGCACGTGTTGGACGGACGTGGAGGGCACGCCTTCTACAGTGAGCGTCACTTGCCGAGCGGTGGTGCTCTGCTCGAGGATGTCACACGTGGTTACGGCCCGGAGTTGTTTGCCATCGAAGGCGTTGCTCGTGGCTACCCCTACGAGCTCGGCGTGCACTACTACAGCCGCGGGCCGATGGGCTACGGCATGGGGCGCGTGGAGGTGATCCGACACGATGGCCACGGCAAGCTGACGTTCGAGACCCGCCCGTTCGTGATCATGAGCGATCACGCAAAATTGTCGCTGGGCGAGGTTGTCGAGTCGAGCGGTGCGAAGGGGACACCGCTGCGCGCTGCCCGGTGAGTGCTCGCCGCGCCGTGAGCGTGGTCCGCACGCTCACGGCCGCAGTATTTTCAGGACCGGTTGCGGGTGCATCGGGTAAAAGGCGCTCGTGGATTGGTTCAAGCGCAAGGTACTGAGCGTCGACCCCCGGACGTTGGGGCTGTTTCGCATCGCCCTGGCGATTCTCTTGCTCGGCGATCTGCTGCATCGGGCAATGGACGCGGGGCTCTGGTACGCCAACGACGGTCTGTTGCCCAACCACACCGGCTTGTGGCGCCCGCTTCGCGCCTGGGTGCCGTCGGTGTTCTGGGGCTGCTCCACCATCGAGGAGTCGCGCGTGCTCATGGTGGGCGTGGCGGCCGCCTACCTGGGGTTGCTCGTCGGCTATCGAACGCGGCTGTTTCAGGTCCTGGCGCTCGTCTCCATCCTGAGCCTGCAAATCCGAGTCGACATTCTGTCCAATGGTGGCGACTTCGTCCTGTGCATCCTGTGTGTTTGGACCGTTTTTCTTCCGCTCGGACGGCGGTTTTCGGTCGACGCGCTGCTCGCCGATCTGCGTTCCTGTCGAGAAAGGAGCTTCGCGCAACTCGAGGCGACCCAGTCGCGAACACCGGACTCGGCTCCTATCGTGTCTTTGGCCGTGATGGCCGCGTCAGTTCAGTTTGCGTCCATTTACTTCTTCAACACCATTCACAAGCACGGCGAGACGTGGCGCGACGGGTCGGCCGTCTACTACATGTGGCAACAGACACGCCAAGCTACGGCCTTTGCCGTTTGGGCGCGCGACCTTCCGCTCGCTGTCGCGAAGGGGTTGTCCTGGAGCACCCTCGCGATGGAAGCCGCGCTCAGCCTGTTGATCCTGACGCCGGTGTTCCGCGCCGTGGCTCGCCCCCTGGCAATCGTTCTGGTCGTTGCCTTGCACGTCGGTATCGCCTCGTTTGCCAATCTGGGAGTCTTCTCGTACGTGATGATGGTTTACAGTCTGATTCTCTTACCGAAGGAGAACTGGGACTGGGCCGAACGCAAGCTCCGAAGACACTGTCGCACTTGGCAAGTAGTGGTGGATCCCGACAACGCGGTGGCGCATCAGCTGCTGCGGGTGTTCGTTCGCCTCGACTGGCTGGGGCGCTTGCGCCTGGTCTCTTCGGTGAGCGACGACGACAGTGCTGCGACGGTGCCCGAGCAGTTGCGAGGCCGGGCGTTGGTCGTCGGTGGCGATGACGGCAAGTCGTGGGTTGCCGGTGCGGCCGCTTTGGTTCGACTGGTGTCCGTTGCGCCGTTACTGCTGCCCGTGGCGTGGGGGATGCGGCTTCCGCCGTTCTGGCAACTGTGCGAGCGCTTCTGCGCGCACATGGATTCAGATCCCCAGGGCCAGAGTCGTTTCTGGGGGATTTCGCCACTCGTGCAGGAAGACGCGGGTGCGGCGGCCACGGCCGACGATGCCGCGTCGAGCGAGTTGCCGGGTCATCGGCTCATTGCTCGTCGTGTCTCGCACGTCCTGCGCGAAGCCGTGGTCGTCTTTCTCATCTATGCTTCGACGTTGCAGATGCTGATGGAGAATCGTGCGATCCCCAAGGAGTTCAAGCCTGAACCGGGGCGCTGGCACCTGGCGGTGATTTCGATCACGCGCCTGCAACAGGGTTGGCAGATGTTCGCGCCCGACGTCCCGCGCAACGACGTGTACCTGGCAGTCGACGCAGTGACGACGGATGGGCGTCACGTCGATCCGCTCGCCGAGGCTGCCGGGGTCGCTCGCGATGCGACCAGTCGAGAGATGCCGCTCCGACCGGGGCTTTCCGTGTACTTCGTTTCGTACATGCAACGGTTACCGGGCGACAAGCGCCATCATCGGCCGCTGACGGAGTGGATTCAGAAGTATCACGAGCGCACTGGGCGTGAGCAAGACAAGGTCGTCAGCTTCGAAGTCGACACGTTGCAAGTCGACAGCCCGGCGCCGGGGCAACCCGCCAACCCCACGCGCAAGTTCCGCGTGACGAGCTGGCGTGCGCCGGGGGCGCCTCGTCCCAAGTCGTGATTGCGTTGGTGTGACCGGGTCGGTGAGAACGGGCGCGTTCGCGATTTGCCCGCCTACTGGGCGCTGGCGGTCGCCGTCATCATCTTGTCCCGGACGAACGCACCGTGGGCGGTGAGTTGGTCGGGGCGGAAGCTCCCGTCCGCCGGCGCTCCAGCGGTGAAGTAACAGGTTTCGTCGGGGCAGTCGTCCAGCTTCCACGCCGCCCAACTGATCTGGTGCGTGTTCATCCACTCGTGCCACAGTTCGGCCTCGTCGAGGCACAAGCCCGGGTTGTCCGCCGTGCCCCCGTCCGAATGACTCGCTCCCCATTCGGTCACGAACACCGGCACGTTGCGATTCAATGCCCAATCTCCACGGTTGCGGAATTCACGTTTGTGGGTGCACGAGTAGAAGTGCAGCGTGTAAGCCAGATTCTCCCCCACGACGGGATCGTCCGAGGCGTCATCGACGTACTGCGACCAATTGGGCGTGCCCAGAATGATCAGGTTGTCGGGGTCGATCGCGCGGATCTCGCTGACGAGCCGCTCGTGGTACGGCTTGAGCTCCGTCGACCAGTCCAGCTGCAGCGGTTCGTTGAATACCTCGTAGATGATGTTTGGATACCCGCCGTAAGTCGTCGCCATCTTCTTGAAGAACGCGACCGACTCTTCGACGTGATCCAACGCTTCGTGGTCGTGCCAATCGATGATCACGTACAGCCCGAGATTGATCGCGTTGTCCACGACGGCGCGCAAGTCGCGCTCCGCCTTGTCGGGCACGGTCAAGTAGGCGCCCGGAGCGTCGACGCCCATAGCTGCCCGGACGAGTGTGGCACCCCAGCTGTCGCGCATCAGGGTCAACAGGTCGGGATTGGACGCGTACCCCGACTGCTCCCAGTTGAGCCACATCGAGCTCGGACCGCGCAACTGCACGACGGCACCGTGTTCATCCATCAGCTTCGCCCCTTCGGTGTGCAACGCGCCGTGCAAGGCGACCGGCGTGCCGCTCAGCTGCTCGGGGCTCGGCGTGGGTGGTGCCGCTCGTTCAACGGGTTGCGTGGGCGTTGCCGTGGTGGGTCGTGCGGCAATGGCCGGGGAACTTTGGCGCTCGGCCGAGCCCGATGAGCACGCGGCCGAACCGCTGGCGCAAATGGCAAGAAGCGCGACCTGACGACTGAATGAGACGGAAATCGACATCGTGCGCACACAGACGTCTCGCGGCACGAGTGTGGGTCACTCGAAGTCGGCGGGCAGCCGCGATCAATTCAATGCAGATCCCACTGCGAATCGCTGCGGAGCGAACAGTTCGGTTTGTGTTGGAAGTTCGCCTCCGGTGTGGGTCGAATGGGTTGGGTCGATTCGCGGTTCGACGGGGGCTGACGCGTCGCACTCGCCGCGTCACGTCTCGTCCGCGCGGCACCGGATGCGGCGGCGTGCACTCTCGACGTCGGTCTTCCGCCCTGCGGTGATTCGTGCGAAATAACCGCCATGGCGCTGGAGCTTTTTGGGTCACTGACGTCTCCTTACGTTCGCCGCGTGCGCATCGTTGCCTCGGAGCTCGGGGTCGAAACGGACTTCGTCGACGTGACGACGACCGAAGGACAGGCGGCACTGCGTCGCTGCAACCCGTTGTGGAAGGTGCCGACGGCTCGGCTCGACGGGCAAGAACTGTTCGACTCGGCGGTCATCATCCGCACTCTCATCGAGCGCTTCGGCCCCGGTCCCCTCACGCCACAGGCCTCGTCCAATCTCGATTTGATCAACTTCGTCACCGTCGTGGACGGCGCGCTCGACTCGCTGATCAATGCGTTCTATCTCGGCAAAGACGGCGTCACCGCGGACGAGGGCGGCTACGTGCACAAGCAGGGTCAGCGTGCAGCCGCGGCGATGACCTGGGTCGAGCAGCGCATGACGGGGGGGCGCTGGGACGAGCCGGACAGCTTCGGGCTGCCGGAAATCGCCTTGGTCACTAGTGTTGGCTGGATGCGGCTGCGCAACGCCTATCCCATCGATCGACATCCGCGCATCGTCGCTGCCTGCGAGCGCCACGCCGAGCGTCCGAGTGTGGCGCAGAGCCGCCCCCCCGCGTGAGCGCCCCTCCCGCGGAGCCTCGCACCAGGATTGCGAGGGCAGGGCGGACGGGCTGCGGTTTCGCCGTGCACCAGTCGGATGGCGAATGCTCGACGCGCTGAGCCGTCACTCGATCGTCGAGTTCCGAATGTCTCGCTTGGTGTCGTCGTGCATCGAGATGCCAGGCAACACGTTCCAAGCACCGCCCGTGTTGTCACGGACTACGGAGTCGACGATACGGATGTCCCCGCTGTGGTCGTTGGTGACGAAGAAGATCCCCGACCCGTAGGCTTTGACGTCGTTGTGTTCGATGAGCGTGCCGCAGATCGACAACGTCATCGTGTTGCCGTCGTTGTAGATCGCCCCGCCGCTGCCGCCACCCGGGGTGCCGCCTTCAGCTGGGTTGCCGCCGTTGCCGATGGCGTGGTTGTAGCTGAACGTGCTGTTGAGGATCGTCCAGGACACACCGATGCTGCTGATGCCACCCCCATTGGAGCACGTGTTTCCGAAGCCATCCTCGCCGCCAAACGTGCTGTTGACGACGTAGACGGGGTTTCCTTGAAACTGAGAGAAGATGCGGATCCCCGCGCCGCCGACGTCGGGGCCCCGATCGGCGCAGACGTTGTTGAAGAAGCGAGAGTTGATGACCTTGAAGCGCCCCCCGCGAACGTAGATGGCGCCGCCTCCGTCGTATTCGTCCTCGTTCTTGGAGTTGGCGTCGATGAACGTCAGGTTCTGCACCGTCAAGCGGGGATGGTCTTGATCCTGGCAGTGGCTCGTCGTCCATTTCTGGTTTTCGTCGCAGGTGTTCATGTAGAGGATGCGGGTTCGTCCAGCGCCGCTGAGTGTGACCAGGCCACCGCCGTCGATCACGATCTCTTCACTGGCGTCGTTGAACACCTTTGCGGGGCGGTCGAGGGTAATCGTGACCGGGTCGTCGCCGCAGTCGAACGTGATCACGCCGCCTTTGGCGACCGCATCGATGAAGGCGTCCCCGGTACAACTGTCCGCGCTTCCGTCTCCGACCACCGTCGTCGGGTTCGACACGTCTTCGAGTCCCGCCGATGCCGGAATGTCGCAATCGCCGTCGGCGTTGCCTGCTGCCGGTCCCGACTCGGGATTGGTCAGTGGGTTGACGACTTCGACACTGCCTTCGCCCTCGTCGCCGCATGCGCTGCACAGCACCGCCAACAACGCAGTCGCCGTGCGCGCGCCGGGCGACCGCAGAATGGGAATGCGGGCGTGAGAAGTCTGCAAACTCAGACGGGCGATCGAACGCGGCATGGTACCTCGAAGCGCAACGTGGGCCCCCAACGGCCCAGACTCCGACAGCGTGTCACCAACGACGGACGACGCCAGTGTCGAAAGCCCTGCTGTCACCCGGAGTTACGAGCCCTTGGACGAAGGATGTCGGTGCAGCGGGGTGTCGTCAGTACTGACCGACACGGTCGACCACATTCAGGGTCACCACGCGATCCTGGTTGGCGTCGCTTCTTGCGTTGGGACGCCTGTAGATGCCGCTCGTCTTTGGGTTGTGCACGCCCGAGTTGGCCGTGCCGAGAGCCAGTTGCCCGGGCATCGTCAGGCTGTCGAGCTTGCCCAACTCGACGGCCAAGTGCTGGACGCATTGGTAGCGGCGCGCCGGATCGGGTGCGAGACACTTGTGAATGAGCGCTTCGAACTCGGCGGACACCAATGGGATTGGCGGTCGGTACGGCTCGGTCGTTTCGTCGGGGCGTGGCGGCGTTGCGCCAGTGAGCATTTCGAACAACACCGCGCCCAAGGACCAGATGTCCGCCCGGTGGTCGACCCATTGCGAGGCTTGGTGTTGCTCTGGGGCCATGTACTTGGGCGACCCCACCGTTTGAGTGCCGGAGCGTCGGGGGCGCGATCCGAACGCGATCTCTTTGGCGATGCCGAAGTCCACCAATTTCACCGTCGGAAACGACCCGGGGTTGGCGGTAAACACGACGTTTTCCGGTTTGATGTCGCGGTGCACGACGTTCGCGGCGTGCACCTCCTGCAATGCGTCGCACAGCTGCAACGTGATGCTCTTGGCTTGCTCGGGCTCGATGAGTCCGTGGTTGAGTACGCGACGCAGGTCGGGTCCGTCCAACAACTCGAGCACGGTGTAGAGCATTCCGCCCGGCGCTTGGCCTACGTCGAGCAAACGAGGCAAATGCTCCCCGCGAAAACGCCCCAACATCCTCGCTTCGCGCAAAAAACGCATCTTCGCCCACGCGTTTTCAGCCAAACGCGGTTGGAGATGCTTGAGCGCGACCGCTCGCCCCGTGTCGAGCTGCGTCGCACGATACACGATGCCCATGCCTCCACCGCCGATCCATTCGTCGACACGATAGCGCCCGGCGACCACCGTGCCACAGGGCAGCCACGGGTGGCGAACACTACTGATGGGGTTGGATTCAGAGGACATGACGTGGGGTTGAGTGAGTCGACCTGACCAAAGACACAGCAAGTGTCGTGCCATTGGGGAGTCGAGACGTCTTCGGACGGCGGCGGTGCCGAGGCGCCCGAATGGATGAGTGTTTCGTGGCCGCGCTTTTGGGCAATCTCAGCGATGATTTCCCAACCCGTCGGTCGCAGGTACTCTTCCCCCAGCAACGCCCTTTTGTGCGCCCAGGTCACACTGGGCCGTACGATGTCTCCGGGTGGTACACCGCTCGCGAGCGTGCGCCATACGTGCCACGGTGCGCAGCGAGAGGTGCAACCATGCCACGGTTGTCGTGGTCAGCTGCTCGTTGCCGGTGAACCGTCGATTCGTGAAAATCGTGAACCGGCAGCACCCAAGTTCGGATCACTACAACAGTTTCACGACCCAAGCCGCACCGACGTAGGCCCCCAATGCCGAGCCCAGCGTCGCTCCTACCGCGACGAGCAAGACCCGAGTGAAGGCGTTGTCGTACATCCCGCGCAGCGACAGGATGGCGTCGTTGATCTGTTCGCAGTCCTCGACCGTGGGACGCCTCAACCACGCTTCCACCAGCGCGGCGACCATGCCCGCGCCGATCGTGGGATTGAGTGACGTGATTGGTGAAGCGACCGCGGCCGTCAACACGGTCAAAGGCCGGGCGCCTGCGACGATGCTGAGCAGCGCCGCGCCGATCGAGTTGGGCAGGACCCAGGCGTAGATCATGCGCGCCAGGCCTTCCCCCTCGTGTTTGGTGTAGCCGAAGTAGAACGCTCCAAGAATGATCGCAGGGATGACCCATTTGAGCGACCGAGACAGCAAGCTGGCGCTCGGGATCACGCTCAGCGCAGCTCGGTCGACATCCGCACCGAGGTAGCCGACCATGCCCCCCACGTGTCCCGCGCCGACGACTGCCACGATGGTCTTGCCAGGCGCCTCCTGAATCGAACTCATGAGGTAGCGGTCTCGTTCGTCGATCAGCGGTGTCTGCAGTTCGGGCATGTGCTTGGCGAACTCGCGCATCATCTCGTTGATCGTGTCCTTGTCCTTGAGCTCCTCGATTTGCTCTTCGGTGATTTCGTTGGACGCGAAAAACGAAGCGATCATCTCGCTCAGCAGGCGCATCTTGTTCCAGAACCCCAGGTTGGCCCAACTGCGCTTGAGCGTCGCTTGGATGTCGCGGTCGGCGAGCACCAGCTCCGCACCGACCTCCTTGGCGGCATTGACTGCCGCCAGCAGCTCGGCCCCGGGTCGGACGCCGAGTTTCTCTCCCATGCGACGCTGAAAGGCGGTCAGCACGAGACTCGACAGCAAGAACAACACCTTCTTCTCCCGAATGATCTGGAAGATGTTGAGCTTGCGAAAGCGATGGTCGTCCGTCATCGCCTCGTAGCGCATTGGGTCCAACTCGACACAAACCGTGTCCGGTTTGACCTCTCGGATGACTCGCGTGACCTCATCGACGCTGCGCTGAGAAATGTGGGCGGTCCCGATGAGATGTATTTCGCGCCCTTGGTATTGCAGGAGGGTAACGTGACCGGCGTCGCTCATGAGAGTTCGGCTGCCATAGCGGGGATCGCCATCGACGGATAGCGGGCGAATGGGTTTTTGCGCCCTTTTTCCAAGTGTTTCGCCGCGAGCCGGGCGCCGCGCAAAATGTGGACGCTCGGCCGACACTGAGATCTGCCAGTTCCGTGTCCTGCGAAGCCATCAATCGGTCGCTCGGGTTGGCGATCTCGGAGATTCGACCAGACTCGTGGTGAGTGACCGCGCGTCGCGGCGTTGCAGGACCGTGGGCTTAGACTGAAGATGTCCACGATTGCTGGACGGCTCGTCTGGGAGCCCCGGTTTCGCCGGCTTGTACGTCGGTGAACATCGAGGCTACCGTCAGTCGCGTGTGTCGCTCACCTGATAGTCGTGTTCTGGCGCTCGCGTCTGTCGTCGTGATGGCTTTGGCGTGCGGAGACCTCGCTCCGCAGACGATCGCGACCCCGGTGGGGCCTGGTCAGACGCCCGCGGTAGGTGCAGCAAAACCACCGGCGCAGGCTCCTGCCGGCGCGGAGACGTCGAACGACGTCCCCCGAGCGGCTGATCTCGAGTCGTTGGTGGTCGAAGCGCCGCCCGACCCACCGGCGCCGGTCGCGGAGCCTCCGGCCGTCGATGCGCAGCCAGCCCCGGCCGAGCCCGACTCTGCTCCTCAACCGCAGCCGGAACCCGCGACGCCGGAGGCATCCAGCGACGCGCCGGATTTCGGAGGCATCGACTTCGGCGGAGGGTTTGGCACGCCTACACCCGCTACAGACTCCGAGGCGGGAGACCCGATGGGAAGCGGCCCGGCGGTGCCCCCCACGGTCGACGCGGACGATTGCACGCCGTTGTCGATTGGGATGGCCTCCGGTGACATCGGGACCGAGGCGGCTTGCTTCATCGTTCCTGAGGGCGTGATGGGGTGGCAGGTATCGAACCTCGGGACCCGAACCCTGACGGTAAACGGCGAGACCGCAAGTCCCCCATCCCTGCCCGCCCCCGAAACGGTCGGGTACACCTTTTCCTTCTCGGCGGGTGACCCCGAGTACACCGCCTTCAGCACTTGGTGATCCGAGACATTCCGGTCGTGTTTTCCCGTCGCGTGAGCTTCGACCCGACCCCCAACGCGTTCTCCCAGTTGGTCCGAAGCGTTTCAGAGACGGCTCAGCTCCGTGATTTGACGCTGTCGAATCCGACTCGAGCAGCCCTCGGTTATCGCAAGCAGGAGCTGTCGGCTGCGTTGGCTGCTGCTCGGGTCGATCGGTACGCCGCTGAAAGTTTCGGCAGTCTCGAGGCCCGCGAGGTGATTGCAAAGCTGTGGCACCAGCGGGGCATGGCCGTCTCTGCCGACCAGGTGGCGCTGACCGCGAGCACGAGCGAAGCGTACGCGCAGCTCTTCAAGCTGTTCTGCGACCCCGGTGACCGCGTGCTCGTGCCCCGCCCGAGCTACCCGCTGCTCGCCGAGTTGGCGAAGTACGAGGCCGTCGAGTTGGTGGACTACGCCCTTGGCTACGACGGAAGCTGGCACATCGACGTCGAGTCGATCGCCCGGCTCGTTACGGACCGGGTCAAGGCGGTCGTCGTCGTTTCGCCCAACAACCCAACAGGCAATCGCCTCAAGCGGAGCGAGTTGGAAGCGCTGCTCAATCTGGGGCTTCCGTTGATCTGCGACGAGGTATTCGGTGCCTACGAGCTCCAAGAGGTTGCCAATGCGGTTTGGGCCGTCGAAGCGCGGCATGGCCTGGTCATTTCCCTCGACGGCCTGAGCAAGTTCGCCTGTTTGCCGCAAATGAAGCTCGCCTGGATGACCTTCGCCGGCGACTCGGCGCTCGTCGAGGTGGCAATGCGACGCCTGGAGTTCGTCCTGGATGCCTACCTTTCAGTGGGTGGCCCCGTTCAGGACTCGCTCGACGCGTTGCTGGCGGCCGCTGAGGATACACGTCTCGAGCTTTGCGACCGCTTGAAAGCCAACCTGCGCATCGTCGACGACGTGTGTCGAGGGAGCGCGGTGACGCGGTTGGACGTCGAGGGCGGTTGGTACGCGGTGCTGCGGTTGCCTAACTTGATGACCGAGGACGACTGGGTTTCGCAATTGTTGCTCCAGCGACGCGTATTGGTGCAACCGGGCTGGTTCTACGACTTCGAGATGCAGCCGGTGTGTGTCGTGAGTTTACTCGTTGAGAGCGAGGAGCTGCGCAGTGGAACCGAGGCGCTGGTACAGTTCGTTCAGCTTCAGTGCGAGGCGTGCTGACGGCAAGCGTCGACCGCCACTCCAAATGGGCGAGCACTGGCGAGCACGATTGTTCGGCGTTCTTTCGAGCCCCCATGACTGCGACGTCATGCCCCCGGCTCTTGTAGGGGATCCGAGGTCGCGCGCAACAACTCGGCCACGACCGGACGTGACGCGAAGCTGAGCTTCAGTTCGGGGCTGCGGATCGTTTCCAGTAAGCGTTTGGCATACAGGGCGGCACGGGTGCGGGCGCTGGCCGTTTGCGGTGAACGGGTGCGGGCGAGCGTTTCCAGACAGAGCGCCCGAGTCTCCAGACCATACTCGGAGCCTTGCAGGGTTTCGATTGCGCCCATCGTCGTCGTCGCGAGCAGGATGGCCGTGTGCTGCTCGCCGATGTCGACGCGCGTGGCGGCTTCGAGGGCCATCGCGTAGAAGTGGAAAGCGACGTAGGCTTGGCTTTCGGCGACTTGCCGGGCGTCGAAGGCGTACATGACTGCGGCGCCGCTGTTGCCCGTTTGACGCGCGATGAGTGCGCGCACCAAACGCGCGTGGACGGCGTCGTAGCTGCTGTCGCTGAAGTCGCTGACGGCCTCCGACTCGGTAACGTAGTCGAGCGCCCGGTCGTACTCGCCGAGTTCCACGTGCAGCTCGGCACAACACAGTAGGGTATCAGCGAGACTGTCTTGGTCTTCGTGCTTCTCGTGTGCGTCGCGGGCCCGATCGAGATAGCTCCGCGCGCGCCGCAAGTCGCCGAGGCGAGCGTAGCACTGCCCGATGTTGCTCAGCGTCTTGGCAATCTGAAAGCGGCCACCAATCGACAGGTCGATGCGAATTGCTTCGAGGGCCAGCGCGATCGCGTCTTCGAATTGCCCCAGCACGTACATTGCGAAGGACAGCGAGCTCTTCGCGCGCGCCTCCTGACGTCGCGCTTGGGTCTGTCGAAATACGGCGATCGCCTCGGCGTGTGCACTGACCGCTTCCTGGACGCGGCCGACGCGGAGCAGGAGCGTCGCTTGGGCACGCAACACTTCGGCGCGAAGTCGGGCCGGGACGTTGCCTTCGCTCACCGTCTCCAACGCGCGATCACACGCCGCCAGTGCACCTTGCATTTCGCCCAGATCCCGAAGCATTTCTGCCATCAGCGACTGGGCCTGGACCATCAGCGTCGGCGAAGCCGCACGTTGTGCTACCTCTTCGCCGAGTTGGGCGAGACTCAGCCCGTGAGTGATGTGCCCTGCGTCGAAGTCGAACTGCGCGTGGCGGATGAGCGAGGTAGCGATCCAGTTGCCTTTCTTGCAACGCTTGGCACATTCGCGAAGCGCCTCGAGGTGGCGTTTGCGTTCCTTCCAGCGACCTTGCACGCGGCAGATCTCTTCGAGTGCGCTGTACGGTTCCAGACACCGTTCGTCGAACTGGGGTAACACCTCGAGGGCATTTTCGTAGTATCCGGCCGCGAGCTTCAACTGGAACCCCGAGCGCGCCACGCTGGCGGCCTCGAGGTAGTAGTCGGCGGCGCGTTCGGGCTGGTGCCCACGCGAGAAGTGTCGTGCTACCATGGCCGCCCCCAGACCACGTGCGGCGTCTCCTCGTGCCAGCAGCTCACCGAGGTGTTGGTGCATTTCGGCGCGTTCACTGCGCTCCAAAGCCAGGTACGCCACGTCGCGCGTCAGAGGGTGCCGCACGTCGACGGATTCCACCTTGATGTCGCACAGGCCACGCGCGCACAGTCGCGCGATGGCATCGTCGGCTTCGACACCGAGCAACGACGTCAGATCCGTGTGGGCCAGGGGGGAGCGGCTGACCGCCAGCCAATCGACCACGGCGCGCTCTTCGGGGGGCAGCTCGTTGAGCCGGTCGGCGATCAGCTGCTCCAGGGTCGACGGCAGGGATTGGTCGTGCTCGCCGGGCTGCAGCACCCGCACGAGTTTGACCTGTCCCGTTTCGTCCTCCTTGAGGTCGAGTTTGCCGCGCTCCAGCAACGCGTCGACCATTTCAATCAGGAAGAACGGATTGCCCGCGGCGCGCGGGATGAGGTCGGCGCAGGCTTCCTCTACGCCCGAGCTGGCTCCGATATGAGCTTCGACGAGCCGTACCTGGTTCTCGCTGCTCAGCGCGGTCAGCTCGATGCGCACGATGCCTTCGACGTAGGGAAGCACGCGATCGTCGGGGCGCGTGATCAATAGGACGAGGATCGGTAGCGCGTCGGCGCGGCGTACCAGCGACACGAGCAGCTCGAGGCTGGGGATGTCTATCCAGTGCAGCCCATCCACGCTGACCACCAGAGGCGATTGCTGTGCGGCTCGGGAGAAGAAGTGGCGTAGGCCGCTGCTGAGCAGTCGTCGGTTCAGCGCCGCGTCGGACTCGTCCGCCGCCAGCGCGACGCGGCCCGTGGCCAGCTCGCTCATGCGTCGAATGATGTCTTCGGCGTGCCGCTCGTCTGGCAACTCGCCCATCATTTCTTCAATCGCGCCCCGGGCCTGGTCGATGGGTTCGTCGGCGCGAATGCCGGTGAGCTCCCGCAACCAGTGACCGGCATTGCTGAACGGCAGTTCGCTTCGGTGCGGGGAGCACTCGACGCGCAGCTCTCGAGCGTCTGGAGGCAGCTCGCTCAGGAACGTCGCGAGCAGCGCGCTCTTGCCGATCCCCATCTCGCCGATCACGAGGCGCGCCGTGAACTGACCGTGCGCACCCGGCGTGATGCTGGTGACCGCCTGGTGGTAGGCGGCGTGTAGATCCGCCAACTCGGCGTCGCGGCCGACGAGATCCCGAGGTGCCAGCGACAGCTGCAAGCGCTTCTCGTCCTTGGTCAGTGGCCGCAGCAGTTCGTAAATGCGCATCGTGCGCGGCAGATCGTGCTGTCCGAGGTCGTCGAGTTTCAGACTGGGCAAGTCGTTCCACACGAAGTCGCGTCGCACCACGCGGTAGATCCCCCCGGCCACCCAAGTCTGCTTGGGGCTGGTGTGCGCACCCAGCAGCGTCGCCAAACTGTCGGCCGGGGCCTGCAGTTTGTACTGGGTCAAGTGCCCGGCTTTGTCTCTGCGTCCCTCTGCGATGCCGCGCACGATGGACACGCTCGCGGTCAGTTGAGCCGGTAACCCGTCGCACGCTCCCGCCAACGTCTCGTGCACGTCGATGGCCAACGACGCCGCATACGACGTGGCCCTCGACGGGTTGGCCATCAACCCCACCACGGCGCGGCCCTGGGCAATGCCGAACGAGTGGGATGGCTCTTGCGACTCTCCCTCGTCCTGCTCCCAGGTCCACCGCGCACCTCGCTTGTAGGCGATTTCGTCGAAAATGGAACGCAGTTGTTCGGCCAGGCGCGCCGTCTGTGCCTTGCCGATCGCTCCTTCCATCTCCTGACGTCCGTGAACGCGGATGGCGACCAAGGCGATGTGCCGAACCTCGCGGCCTGCGCGACTGCGCAGTTGCCGCTGGCGTGTCATCAGTTCCGAATCGAGAGTGCCCGATTCTTCGCCGCTGCCGGCGGTCGACGCCGCCTTCAGATCGAGACCGATCGACTCGAGGTCACGAGAGCCCGTGCGCGGCGGTTCTTCGCCGGGTGACGTGTGCTCGCGACTGACGAAGCGTGCGATCACGCTCTCCAGCGTGTGCGAGTCGACGGGTTCTTGTTTTTGGAACAAGACCTTGGTGATCGCGTGCGCCATCTCGCGGGCGTTGGGAAAGCGATTCTCTCGCTCGATGGACAGCGCTTGCATCACGATCGCTTCGAGCTCTGGCGGTACGCCGCGCACGAACATGCTCGGCGGCTCGACGTTGCCGGAGCGAACCGCCTCGAGCAGTTCTTTGCCTTCGGCAGCGCCGTGCAAGGGACGGCCAGTCAACAGCTCGTGAAACACGACGCCCAACGAGTAGATGTCCGACCGCCGATCGACCTTCTCGCCTCGTGCCTGTTCCGGCGACATGTACGAAGTCTTGCCCTTGAGCACACCGGGCTCTTGGCGGAACACGTTCGCCGTCGCGATGCCGAAGTCGGCCACCTTGACGGCGCCGTCGAAACTGAGCAGGACATTCTGCGGCGAGACGTCTCGATGTACGATCTCGAGTGGTGCGCCGCCTTCGTCTTTGCGCTCGTGGGCGTAGTGCAAACCCTTGGCCACCTCCGCGACGATGTGCGCGGCGATGAATGGTGATAGCCGTTCGCCCTTGGCCTTCGCCGCTCGGTTGAGCCGTCGGAGATCAGGCCCCTCGACGTACTCCATGCTCAGCAGTTGACCCTCTTCGCCGTAATCCTGGAAGTCGTAGACTTGGACGATGTTGGGATGGTTCAGCCGCGTCGCCAGTTGCGCCTCCTCGGCGAACATGCTGCGAAACTTTTGCGACGAACCGTGCGCCGGCAGGATGCGCTTGACCACGAGCAGTTTGAAAGTGCCCTCCGCGCCGCGCTTTTTGGCGAGGAACACCTCCGCCATGCCACCAGTTCCGAGCCGTCGGATGACTTCGAAGTCTGCGAGCTTCTTGGGTGTCGGACGGGGGTCCACCTGCGCCATGGTCCGTCGCTAAACTAACGCGATCCGTCCGCCCCGGCGCCACCCTAAGTGAGTACTCCGGGCCCGTGGCCAGACGATCGCGTTCGATTCGGAACCTTCGGGGTAGGGGGCAAACAGCCTCGCCCGTCCGTCGCCCCACATTGCGGCGGCTGTCCGTCGCGTACTGGCTGGTTCGCTTGTGGGCCGGAATGCGTCGCGTGCCGGGTAGTTCCACCAACCGCACGCTTGCCACCGGCGGCTCAACGGACCATTTTAGCCTGCCTGAATGTCAACTCTCAAGCACAGTCAGTGGGTGTGGGCGCTGTGTGGCGCGCTCGCCTGTTCGAGCGGAGCCGTTCCGGCTCCCGTGGATGCGGCGGGATTACGCTCGGTGAAGATCACGCACGTGGAGCTTGCCCGTGAGAGCTTTGCGCCGATGTTGGCGAAGTTACTCCGCGACGGCGAGGCCACGCCCAAGAGGCTCAACGATCTCGTCGCCGTGGTTCGTCACCAGTTCGGCCGCGCGCAAGCGTACTTCGACTCGGGCCAAGAGGAGCAGGGATTGTCGTCCGTGATGGGCGCGTTGTTGCTGGTGCGTGCCGGGGAGTTCCGAGACGAGATGCTCCTCGGGGCTACCGATACGTTGATCCGCGCCGCCAACGTGGTCGCCCGAACGGGGGATGAGGGTCGGGCAGGCGCCTTCTACTCGCTCGTGGAATCTCACCTGACCGATCCGCAAGTGCGCAACGACGTTCAAGAGCATTTGCGTGCGCTGGAAGCATGGGAGAAGACCATCAGCACCGAGGGGTCGATGGTGGGTGCGGGGGCTCGGCGCATGGAAGCTGCGAAGCGGGGCCTGGTTTGGCCGAGTCCGGACCACGTCGACGTTGCTCGGCGTCGCACTCAGCAGTGGGTTGAGCGTGCATTTGCCATCGGGCGCGAAGACGGGCCACCTCGCAGCCACGACGATTTCGACGAGCGCAGCGAAGCTCATCGCGCGGTGATGCTTGGGGCCGCGGCGATGGTGGCGATCTACCTCAGAGACGGCGATGCGGCGGGGGCAGTGGCCGCGCTGGACAGCGAGCCGATGACGGCGATCGCCAGCACGCGACTGATCAGTCGCCTCAGCGATGCCGCCGACGGCGAAGCGGATGCCTGGGCCGACATGTTCGGCTTTTACGAGTCGCCGGCAACCCCGGGGCAGGTTTCGCTCGACCCGGATTTGGCGCGCGGCGCGGCGTGGGGCGCGGCGGTGGCGTTGTACCGTGAGGAGCCCGAGCAGATCCGCGCCGTGTTGCCACTGTCGATGTTGCTCATCGACTATGGGATGGCGGATGCGGCGCCGCTGCTCTTCCAAAGTGCGTTGGGGCCCCAGCCGGACGTGAAGGAGCTGAACTGGGCGTTGCGTTCCGTCATGCAGGCGTTGGCTACTGCCGAGCAGCGCGGCGACGTCCAGCTCGCGCGGGGTATCTTCGACAACTCGAAGAGGTTGGTCGGCTTGGCGTCCAAACGCGCGTACGCGGACGAGGCGCGACCCGGGGCTGCGGACTTCTGGTACGCGATGGGTGCGATGGAGAGTCGGGCCGGCAATCTCGACGCCGCGCACGCACATCTCGAGGCCGCCGTTGCTCTCGAGCCCACGCCTCAGTGCTATCGACTGATCGCCGCGATTGAACGGCAGCGCGGCGATTCTGGAGCGGCGCTCCGTTCGTTGGCGCAGATGCTCAATCTCGTGCGCAAACTGGGCGACCCAGGAACCGAGGCTGCGACGCAGCTGATGATCTACGACGTGCTTCGCGAGTCTGGACGCCAACCCGAAGCCAACAGCGCGTTGAGTTCGGCGCTGCACAGTGTGCTTGCCGCGCGCCTCAGCGCCCGCACGAGTCCCGAATTGGCGGCTGTCGAGCGCGTGCTCGCCGACGTGCTCGAACGTTACGGCGAACTCGCCGCCGCGTCCCGCGCGGTCGCGCGAGCGGGGGACGCGGCGCGCAACGATTTGCAGCAGTTGACCGCGACGGTCCTCGACGCCGCGCGCCGCGCGTTGGTGCTGGGCGATCTGAACGCGGGGCGCCAGGCGATGCACTGGGCGCTCGAGTGGGACCTGGACGATCAGGACCTCATCTACGCCGCCCTTTGGGTCAAGTTGCTCAACGAGCGCGTCGGTGCTTCGAGCGATGGCAGCGTCGAGGAAGCGCTGGCGCGCGTGGATAGCGACGGCACTTGGCATGGGTCGTTGCGCGATTGGGCGCGAGGCACGATCACCGACGAGCAGTTGTTGGGGAGGGCAGACAGCGCGGTTCAGAAGGTCGAAGCGAGGTTCTACGTCGCGTTGACGAAGCATTTTGGCGATCGCAAGAAGCAGAGCCTGGAACCGCTGGAAGCGGTCGCCTCCAGTGAGGCGATCGAACTCGTCGAAGTGCGTATGGCGCGCGACCTGTTGGCAGAGAGTCGTGGTCTCGCCAGGCCCAAGTTGCCCAACGACGTACAGATCCCCTGAACGTCGCGGCTCAGCTCTTGGTCGCGAGTCGTCGAAGCGCACGCCGTGCCGCGCCGAGCACTCGTGGCCAACCGTAGCCGGCTCGGATTTCCGGATCGGGGCAGCGCGGTCTGCGGTGGACGGCGCTATCGGTCCAACCCTTCAAGAAGTACCAACCCGCATCGTGTGGTGCTGGCAACGTGTACGCCGCGGCGCGAGCTGCGACGAGCACGGGGTGGACACCGAGAAACCATGCGTACTCGCCCTTGCGACGAAAGCCAGCGGCGGTTCCGAAGCGCGTTGCTGTGGGTCTCGAGTGAATTGCCACAGCCCCCTGTGCGATGCGGGTCTGCCAGCCGTGTGCTTGCGCCTTGACGTTGGCGGCACCGTCGAAGCCGGGGTACGGGGGCAGGCCGCCGATTTCGGCAAGGCATGCCGTTCGAAACGTCTGAGTCGGCCCGCGCGGTAGCTCGTCCGATTGAAACTGCTCTCGCTCGCGACCGCTCGGATCTTCGAGGTACAGCAGCGACGAACTCACGCCCAAACGAGGGTTCGCCTCGAAGGCGGCCGCAATGAGTTCGTAGTGCTCCGGGGGCAGGTCTACGTCGGCGTCCAAGACACCGGCCAGGACTGGGGCGATGCTGCGCTGTTCGGCGATCTGTAGCGCTTGCTGCAGTCCCCAGCGTTTGATGCGCGCGATGTGGGCACCGAGGTATTCGGACGGATCATCCACCGATTCGAGCACCAGCAACCACGGACGACTTGCGGCCTGCTTCTGCAACCACTGGCGGCAGCCGTCGGTACTGCCATCGTCCACGACGACCCACAGAGCGGGCGGGAGTGTCTGCTTTTCCAGGCCTGCCAGCAACGCTGGGACGTGGGCCATCTCGTCGCGCATAGGCGTCGTCAACACGTACGCGGTCATCGGGCGGGGCTATAGCATGTAGGCAACTGGTGTGGCGTTTTTCTGCCACTTTGATTTTTGGAGCTGACTGTGGAGCCTTGAAAGAAAGGTGGCAGGGTCCATCGAATGTCGTCCCTGCCCTCGCTCAGCTACCGAAGTAGCCAGCTGGACAGTGTGGATGCTCCAAAGCGAAACTCCGCGCCGGTTTGCGCCATTGGTGGCATGAGATTATCGGTCGTCACGCGAAAACCGATGTGCGGCCGTAGGTACACGATCTGCGACTCCGTCGCACAGCTCCGGCGTCTGACCGGGGATAGGTGAGAAATCAGGATGTTGGAGGCCACTAAGGCTCAGGTGCACGCGGCGGAAGAAAATGCCAGAAGTAGCGGGCGGGCTGGTGTGACGCTGGGCCGCGTTGGACACCCAATCTCCACCTCTACGAAACAGGTTCTGCGAGGGCTCTTACCGATGGGGTCATCCCATCGCGCAACAGCTCGGTTGGCGCAACGTCTCTGACCCCAGTCGCAAGCCGTCCCGCCTTCTGCCCCCGTCCGCGTCGTTCATGCACGAATCGAGACCAACAATTGGCGTTCTCACGCCCTTCACGGGCGGCTTCTACTACGGCGCCATCCTGGCTGGGATCCACGCTACTGCCCGTCAGCGCGGGATCGCGACCGTGGCCATTCACACGACCGGTCTCGACTTGTTCTGGCCTCACGAGGAAGGCGCCCAGCCGCTTTCCCTCGACGCCATCGACGGTTGGATTGCGGTCAACGAGTTCGACTCGTTCCACTTCACGTCGCGCATCGTCGCGAGTGGTAAACCTCTGGTCTATCTGAGTGAACGGCGAGCGGGACTGCCCTGCTGTTCCGTGCTTCCGGACAACGCCGGGGGGGCCAGGGCTGCGACGCGCCATTTGATCGAACACGGACACCAGCGCATCGCTTTTGCTGGCTTC
>QJWJ01000423.1 GCA_003235365.1 Deltaproteobacteria bacterium | reverse complement strand
GGTCGCGCCGCTCGTGCGCCGAATGCCTCCGGCTGTCGATCTGTGACGCAAAGGCGGCACCACGGTGTGGTTTGAAGTTCACACTGCGCTCTGTGAACGCATTGCGCCGTAGGGTGATGTCGCCGGGGTACAACTCCCCTGAAGTGCTCGTGAATCGTTCTGGAGGTGACGGAGGACGAGCACGCCGGGCCCCCGTTGAGGCGCTGCTCTCGGGGATTGGATCGTGCCTTGCAGTGGTGGGCGTGCATGTCACCCACGATTGCGGCCGTGGATTCGGGGCCCCGAAGGTCTCTCGCTGACGGACCACGAGTCCACCTCGACGAGTTGGTGTTCACCCTCAGTTGGGAAGATCCCGCCCTCGACCGAGGGGCATTGGCAATCGCACCAGGTCGCCACGTGGCCACGGTCGCTTCCGGCGGCTGCAACAGTTTGAGCTTCTTGCTCGACGACCCGTCCAGCGTGTGGGCGTTCGACTACAACGTGACGCAGTGCTGGTTGGTTGAGCTGAAGATCGCTGCATTTCGTGCACTCGACCACGAGGGAGTGTTGGAGTTGTTCGGGATACGCGTTTCGCAGCGGCGCGCTGAGTTGTTCGAACGCGTGCTGCCGTCGCTGTCGCCATCGGCGCGGCGATACTGGGCCGGCCAGCGTTGGGTCATGGAGCGTGGCTTGCTCAATGGTGGTCGCTACGAACGCTTCGTCGCGGTGTTTCGGTCGCTGCTCACCGCCATTCAAGGAAAGGAGCGCGTCGCGGGCTTGTTTGTCGAGCGCGACCCAGAAGAGCGACGGGCGTACTACGATCAACACTGGGACACCTGGCGCTTTCGACGATTGTTCTCTCTGTTCTTCAACAAGGCCGTGCTCTCGCGTCGGGGGCTCAGTGCAGAATACTTCTCGTTCGACGACGGCAGTCGCTCGTTCGCGGATAGCTTTGCTCTTCGCGCTCGAAACGCCCTGCGCGAATTGCCCATCCGCGACAACTACTTCGTGGCGCAGTATCTCCGAGGCAACTACCTCGATGACCTCGCCTTGCCCGAGTATCTGCGACGCGAGAACTTCGAAGCGATTCGAGATCGATTGGATCGCTTGCGCGTCGTGCATGCGGACGTGCGCGAGCTGTTCGATGCCGACGCTCGGTTCGACGCCATTTGCCTTTCCAACGTCTTCGAGCTGATGTCACTGAGCGAAACCGCGGAAGTGCTCGAGCGCGTCGCCCGCGCGCTGCGGGTTGGAGGTCGATTGACGCTTCGCAATCTGATGATCCCACGCAGGGTCCCCGACTCCCTGGGCGATCTGCTCAAACTGGACGAGCGACAATCCAAGCAGGGGCTGCTCGCAGATCGTTCCTTCGTCTACAGTTCGTTTCAAGTGTACACACGTGTCGGTGAGCCTCGTGGTGGTATTTCTCGCGAAGGACAACCGTAATGACACAACCGGCGCCGGTCGATCAGACGCGTGACGTCTTGGACCCGCAGCTTGCCCCGCTGTATCGGACCTTGCTTTCTCACATCGTGACCGGTGAGCAGGTTGGCATCGACCACTACGAAATGATGGCCGGACTCGCTCGTAGCGAGCGCGAACGGGCGGCGCTGCTGCAGGCGCGCGACCACGAGCGCGCGCACTTCCAGGTGGCGAGTGCGTTGGCGGAGTCTTGGGGACTTCGTTTGGAGGCGACGTCGGACGATGTCTACTGGGGGAACGTCCGCGCCGCGTTTCTAGGGCGGGTCCAGCAACGGGACCTCGATGCGTGCTACGTTTATCAGGACGTCGTGATAGAGAGTTTTGCGTTCACTCTCTACGATGCAGTCGCACCGGGCTTGGCCGAGCCCGCACGGCAAATTGTCCGCCAGATCGCGGTCGAAGAGCGAGCTCATCTCGACGAAGGGATCGACTACCTCGGGCGTTTGATACGGGATGACGCGCAGCGAGCCGAGCGGCTGATTGCGCGCGCTACCGCAGATATCGCCCGAGTCATCGCCGTCTGGATGGCTCCCATCGATTGCTCGCCGGTGTGTGCTGTGTGCGGTTCGACTCGCGGGAGTTGTTTCAAAGTCGACCTGTTGCGCGTCGGCTTGAGTCTTCAGCGCACGCGCGCGCGATTCTTCTCGACTTACGGTGATGCGCTGCGTGCCGCTGGTTTGCGTCCCGCTTTCGTGGCGCGCTTGCTCGTGAGGTTGATGTGATGCTCGGCGCGGCCCCGGACGTTGCGATCGTCGGCCACCTCGAATCGCTCGCCGCCTACACGACGCTGTTCAACGAGCTGAGGGGCCCCGACTTGCCACCCGTCTGTCCCGACGAGCTGCGCGCTTCGTTTGCCGTAGCCGATCCGCTGCCGCTGAGCGACGTGACCCTGCGCTCGACCCGCGGCATCACGTTGACAGCCCGCTACTTCGATCTGGGCTTGCTCGTCGACGAGGGGTTTTCTCCTCGAGCCGCGGTGCGGCGCGTGAAGATGGCGTGTCAGCAAGCGCGTGCTTGCGGCGCACGGCTCGGCGCGCTTGGCGGATTCTCCAGTATCGTCGGTGAATCGTGTCGTTTCGACCCCAGTGTGGAGTATGGTATCCCGTTCACCACCGGCAATACGCTGACCGCTGCAGTGATTGCCGAGCAAGTGTGCGGCCTGCCGCTGGACATCGGTGGCGCTCGTATCGCCGTGGTCGGGGCGGGAGGCGACGTCGGATCTGGCGTGTGTCGGATCTTGGCCGAGCACGGCGCGCACCTACGCCTGGTCGGCAGAACGGTGGGGCCGCTCGCTGCTCTCGCCCGGCAGCTCCGTGGTTCAGCCGTGCTCGGTTTCGAGGAGGCGTGCGGTGACGCGGACGTCGTCGTACTGGTCGCGAGTGTCCCTGAGGGTGCGTTGGCGCTGCGAGACGTCGCGCGCCAGGCGTGGGTGCTCGACGCGGGGCACCCTAGCAACGGTGATGGAGATCATCCACGGCATTTCGTCGCCGGCAGGGTTGTTCATGACCACCCGCCTCAGTTCGACCTACTCGCGATGCGCCACGGCGGCTACGAGCTGGGGGAGAGCCACGCGTGCCTGGCCGAAGCCGAGGTGTTGGCTTTCGAACGGCGCTGGGAGGCGTTCTCGGGGCGTCGTGGTCACATCGTACCCGCACGTGCTCGCTTGGTGAGCGCGCTTGCGGCCAAGCACGGCATACGGCCCGCGCCGCTGCGTCGAGTGGCGAAATGACAGGTCGACAGAATGCCCCACCCATCGAACTGGACACGTTCACGGCGGCAGACGATCCCGCCGCGCTTGCTCTGGAACGACGTCTGACCCAGGGCGATCCAATTCGGATCTCCTTTCATCGCCAGCGGTTCGCGGCTCGCGCGGAACGGTTCGATCGCCATCGCATCGTGGTGGCTCGCAGTGCGGGGCGATTGGTGGGCACCTGCGCCATCGGGTTCAAACGGATGGCGGTGCAGGGGCGCACCGTTGCTGCGGCAATGCTGTTCGATTGGCGCGTCGATCCAGCCGCGCGGCGTGGTGGGACGGCGCTCGAGCTGTTGCGTTACGCCGGCGGTTTGGCCCTTGCCGAAGCGGACCTCGTCTACAGCTGGGTACTGGAGGAGAATCGGGCGTCACATGGGTCGGCCCGTTTCATCGGGGCGCGCCATGCCGGCAACTTTCGCTTGCTGGTTTACCCGACCCACCGCCACCGGCACGTCGACTGCTCGGTCGAAGCTGTCGAGCGAGCAGTCCTCCTCGCCGAACTGCGGCGCAGCGAGTTCGAGTTCGCGCCGGTGGACCAACGGGACGCGGGGCTGGTTGGCGCTTTCCTCGCTCGCGATGGATCGGGCATGGCCGGTTGCAGTGTTTGGACCATGCAGGACGTACTGGGCGAGGTCGTCGAAGGGCTACCACCCCATCTTGCGCTGCTCGGTCGTTTGCAAAGCAGGTGGCCGGTGTCGCGCTTGCCGATCCCGCACATACCCAGACCTGGTGAGCGGGTACGGTCGTGGTACGTGTGTGACCTGTTTTCATCGACGCCGTCACTCGCCTGCCAACTGGTTCGTCACGTTGCTGCTTGGGCGCGCGAGAGTGGCATCGACTTCTGCAATGTCGTCGGGGGTGAACGAGAATCGTGGTTTGAGGGCGTCACCCGAGACCATTGGAAACTGTTCAGTCCGATCCTGCGCTATCGCCTGATGATGCGCTGGAAGGACGCGAGCCGAGCCACTTCGCTGACCCGGATCTGGGTCGACGCGTTGGACATCTGAGGCAGCGTCGAGCGGGGAAATGGCAGGAAGTCGCGCGGCGATGCGCGGGCGGCCCGGCGCCAGCTGAGCCAGCCCCCCCAAGCTGACCTGCGAGAGCATAGCCCAACTGGTCGTCGGTTGGAAGCTGGCATCTGCGGCCGCTTTGCCGCACAAAGGCGATTGTCGCGGCAGTCAGCTCGAGTGCTGCGACGAGTCAAGTAGCTGGAGCACCGAGCTGCGAGAACATGGCGCGTCACGGCCCCGAAAGATGCCCTCCCCCCCTCCGGTGCGATTTTCGGGGCAGACCTGCGCGTTGGCAAGTTGATCGGTGCTTGGCGGAACCGGAGGCCATTCATGTCGTCGATTCGTAGCGTTCATTCACGGCAGCTGCTGCAACATCTGCTGGGCGAACCTGACCTGGTCCAGCGGGTGCGTTCGCTGAGCCCAACTCAACTGACGACCATCGTTCACAGCGTCGGACTCGAAGATGCTGGAGAGGTCATCGCGCTGGCGAGTACCAGACAATTGCTCGAGGTGTTCGACGAGGATCTTTGGTACGTCGGTCGCACCGGGAGTGACTCCGGGGCGCGGCTGCTCGAACAGGAGCAGTTCGACGCGGCGCGCTTCATCACGTGGCTCGAGGTGTTGTCGGAAGCTGGACAGGCTGCGGTGGCGCGACGCCTGACGGGGCTACCGTTCGAGGTGGTCACTCTGGCGTTTTCGAAGTTGCTTCTAGTATTGGACATGGACGCACTGACCGAGGACGTGGCGACCAGTGACGAGACCCACGACCATCTCGACAAGGCCCTCGATGGGCGGCTGGCGGAAGAGTGGGAAGAGTTTCGCGTCATCGCTCGACACGAGGCGGGCTGGGATGCGGTCTGGGGTGCACTGGTAGCGCTGGACGAAGCGGACCACGCGTTGCTGAGGCGTGTTATCGAGCGCTGCGCTGACGTCAGCAGCCGCTACGTCGACCAGTTCGACGATCTGACCGAGGCACTCAACAGCGAGGAGTCGCTCGAAGAGGACGCGCGTGGGACTCGCGAGGAACGTCGAGAGGCTCGCGGCTTCGTCGCTCATGCCGATGCGCGGGCATTCATCAAGGCCGCGACGCGACGGATCGAGTATGCCGGGCGCGACCCGATTTCGGCAGCGTACTTTCGACGCCTACCGACTTCAGTGCCCCGCGGAGTCGGGGAAGGGCTTGGCGGGCGGCTGGGCCGCGCGCTGCGTGCCGTCGAGACTCGAGTGATCGCGGCTCTGCCTGTCGAAGCGCAGAGCGATGACCGTCCCTTGCACTCCGAGTCGAGTGTGGACGCTGCGCCGACGATCACTTCGAGCCAGGACTCTTCCTGGCGTGCCGTACTGGTACGACTTCGCGAAGCAGACATGGACGCCCATGCGCAACGCCTCGAAGAACTCAGCTATCTGGTCAACGTGCTCGTGGTGCTGTCTCGGTCTGGACAGCGCCACCTGCGACCCGTCGAAGCGGTAGAGTTGGCTTTGGCGATTCTCGATTATGGCGCGCCGCTCGATAGGGGCGAGCTCGCAGTGGACGCGGCAGCGGCCACTGCGATGATTGATGGACAGTTTCGCACTGCTTGGGGGCGTTGGGTATACGACGGCTACCCTCAACTCGCTCTCGATGCCGAGGTGGTTGTAGTGGCGCGAGCAGTGGCGCGGGCCGCGGAGGGAGATCACTGATGCTCATCCTGCTGATCGGGCCCAAGGGCGGGGGCAAGACCCACGTTGGAAGGCTGCTCGAACGTCGATACGGTGTTCATTTCTTCCACGCGGAACGACACTGGATGGTCTATCACGCCCGGTGCAAGGACCTGGGCGTTACACCGAACATCGCCGAAGGGATCCAATCCGTGCACCCGTTGCTCGAGGACGCACTCCGCAGCTATCCGCGGGTATCGGTCGAGACGACGGGAGCGAGTCGAGAGATCCTCGACGATCTGTCGACCCTGCGATGCCCGGTACCGATTTTGCGCGTTCGTCTCGTCACGCCGTTGCAGGTGTGTTTGCAACGCGTCGCGTCGCGAGACGCCAGCGCGCAGATTCCGGCGGATCGGGCAATGATTGAACGGGTCCATCGCTTGAACGAGGAGCTCGACCTGCCGTGGGATCTGGTGCTGGAAAACACGGACCTTTCGGAACAGGAAATCGTCGAGGCCTTCGCACCGCTGCTTTCGACGTAAGCCGCTCGCCAATGGCAGGGCGCGCGGAACCGCCATGGACGGCATGCCGAGCACCGCGGTGTGTTTGAGCTCGCTCCCGCACGAGTTGACGAGTAATCTCGTCGGGTGTTCGACTGGTGGCGTCGGTGGCAACGGGAGAAGATACTCGAAACTCCGTTTCCCGACGCGTGGCGTCGGATCATTGCCGAGAACGTCGGGTATACCCGCTATCTCGATGCGGCTGAGATGAAGTACCTCGAGGAGCTGGTGCAGGTCTTCGTCGAAGAGAAGACGTTCGTCGGTTGTGGAGGACTCGAGGTCGACGACGAAGTCCGAGTGACGATCGCCGCCAACGCCTGTGTGCTGTTGCTGGGTCTCAATCACGACCTGTACCGTGGCGTGCAGTCCATCCTCGTCTATCCGAGCACCGTCGTACCGCCTGAGCGAGAAATTGGGGTGTTCGACACCGGTGGGCGCGTCGTCGGGCCGCAGCCAGCGATCGTCGGGCAGGCGCATTTGCGCGGTCCGGTGATTCTGGTTTGGGATGCCGTGGAGCACGGAAGTCGGCACCCCACGCTCGGGCACAACGTCGTGTACCACGAGTTCGCGCACAAGTTGGACATGCTCGACGACGAGATCGATGGCACGCCACCCCTGCGCGGCGGCGACGAGTACGACCGTTGGTCACGCGTCTGCGGCGAAGTGTACTTCGAGCTGCAGCGCCGGGTACGAGCAGGGCAGAAGACCTTTCTCGATCCGTATGGGGCCACTTCGGAGGCGGAGTTCTTCGCGGTGGCGACGGAGTTCTTCTTCGAGAAGCCCGTCCAGCTGCACCGTGAGCATCCGGACCTCTACGACGTCCTGAAGGCGTACTACCGGCAAGATCCGCTCGAACGCTTGCAGCGATGATCGAACGGCGTTCGGCCCGATGCATTCGCGTTGCAGCCGCAGATTGCTTTCGTCGATGGCCGACTGCTATCGTCACCAACGATGCCGACCGTGGACATGCCGCTGCACGCGCTGGAAAGCTACGCCGGGATCAACCCCAAACCCGCCGACTTCGACCAATACTGGCAACGCGCCCTCGAGGAGTTGGCGACGGTGGACCCGGCACCCGAACTGCGACCCGCGGCGTTTCACGCTCCTTTTGCCGAGTGTCAGCACTTGTATTTCACGTCGGTGCGAGGCGCGCGCATTCACGCCAAGTTTCTGCGGCCCAAGCGGGTGTCGAAGCAGCCGGCTCTGCTCGAGTTTCATGGCTACAGCGGCAACAGTGGTGACTTCGCTGCCAAGCTGGGGTGGGTCGCACGTGGCTTCGTGGTGGCGGCCATGGATTGTCGAGGGCAGGGTGGGCTCAGCCAAGATACGGGAGACGTTTTGGGCACGACGCTCAATGGTCACATCGTGCGCGGGCTGCTCGACGATCCGGAGAATCTGCTGTTTCGGCATGTCTATCTCGATACCGTGCAGTTGGCGCGAGTGGTGATGAGTCTCGAGTACGTCGACGAAACGCGAGTCGCGGCCCGCGGCGGTTCCCAAGGAGGTGCGCTGACCATTGCGTGCGGCGCACTGGAGCCGCGCATCAGACGCCTGGCTTCGGTCTATCCGTTCCTCAGCGACTACCAGCGCGTCTGGGAAATGGATCTGGTCGTCGACGCCTACGCCGAGTTGCGAGAGTTCTTTCGTCGGCACGATCCGACGCACGAGCGCTTCGACGAATGGTTCACCAAGCTCGGATACATCGACGTTCAGCATCTCGCACCCCGGGTCCAAGGTGAGGTCATGATGGCTATCGGGCTGCTGGACAGTGTGTGCCCCCCGTCGACTCAGTTCGCCGTGTACAACAAGCTCCGTTCGCCCAAGTCTCGCGTTCTGTATCCGGACTTTCGGCATGAGCACTTACCGGGTTGGGCCGACCGAGAGTGGGCATTTCTGGGTGAGCTGGCGCCCTAGCCCGCTCGCCGCTGATTGTGGCAGCCGCGCGGCGTTTGCGCTGGGTCCCTGTGTCCCCAATTGACGGCGCGCGAGCTCCGGCGTAGTGAAATCGGGTGGCGAACGGATTCTCTACGATATCTCCCATCGATGGTCGCGTCGTTGCCGAGCGACCGTTCAGCAGTGACGTCGACCTGGCCTCGGCGCTCCGTCAGGCTGCGGAAGCGCAAAGCTCGTGGCGTGACGTCCCGCTGGGACAACGCGCACAGGCGTGTGAGGCGTTCGTGGATGCGATGGTCGCAAATACGGCGAGCATCGCCGAAGAGCTGACTTTGCAGATCGGCAGGCCGATTGCGCAAAGCCCTTCCGAGTTGCGGGGGTTCGAAGAGCGAGCTCGCCACATGATCGCCATCGCCGACGCGGCGCTGGAACCGGTAACGCCTGACGACAAGTCCGGCTTTCGACGTTTCATTCGTCGCGAGCCGTTGGGCGTCGTCCTGACTCTGGCTCCGTGGAACTACCCATTGCTGACAGCCGTCAACTCGATCGTGCCAGCGTTGATGGCGGGCAATGCCGTGATCCTCAAGCACTCAGCTCAAACGCCGCTGTGCGCCGAGCGATTCGCTCAGGCATTCGAGCAGGCGGGGTTGCCGTCCGGCGTGTTTCAGTTCGTCCATTGTACTCACGAGCAGACGGCGCGGCTCATCGCAAGCCCTGAGGTTGCGTTCGTGGCCTTCACCGGCTCGGTGGAAGGGGGGCATGCCGTGCAGCGAGCCGCTGCAAGTCGCTTCATCGCGACCGGGCTCGAGCTGGGCGGAAAGGACCCGGCCTATGTCCGTGCCGACGCGGATCTGTCGTTTGCGATCGAGAACCTCGTCGACGGTGCGTTCTACAACTCGGGACAGAGCTGCTGCGGGATCGAACGCATCTACGTCCACCATTCGCTGTTCGACGCGTTCGTCGAGGGAGCGGTCGCGTTGACCCGGCAGTACCGTCTGGGTAACCCGCTCGATCCTCAGACCAACCTGGGGCCGGTGGTGAGGACATCGGCCGCCGAGCACGTGCGCTCGCAAGTCGCGGAGGCCAAGGCCAAAGGGGCTAGAGCCCTCATCGATGCGTCGGGGTTCGAGGCGGCGAAAGACGGCACGCCCTATCTGGCTCCGCAGGTCCTGGTTGACGTCGATCACACCATGCGAGTGATGACCGAAGAAAGCTTCGGGCCCGTCGTTGGCATCATGTCCGTCGCCGATGACGACGAAGCGGTGCGTTTGATGAACGACAGTGTTTATGGCCTGACGGCGTCTGTTTGGACGAAAGACGTCGATGCTGCCCAAGCGTTGGGGGCGCGCGTCGAGACGGGGACCTGGTTCATGAACCGCTGTGACTACCTCGACCCGGCCCTGGCGTGGACTGGGGTCAAGGATTCGGGCCGTGGTTGCACCCTGTCGAGCGTGGGCTACGAATCCCTGACGCGCCCCAAGTCGTTTCACTTGCGCTTGCCCTGATGGTTGCTCAGTACGGTGCTCAGTGTCACATCGGAAACATCATCGTCGAACTGGCCGAGTGACTGCTGGACAGGTGGGGTCACTTTGGGGCATCACCCCAGCGGTGCCCCCCAGCATCTCACACCTTCAACTTACGCTCAGCCGATCTGCAGGCCCGTTGGGGGTCTCCCCACGCGCTGACCAGACCAAGCGCGTGGAGATGTGCCTCCGGAGTGTAGGGTCTTCGTTCGGGGGTCAGAGAACGCCCAGTCCGCTGTCTCGGGCCTCGGGCGCGACTCGAGTTACCGAGTTGCGCCGATACGTGAGTTGGGTCTCGCGATGAAGAAGCGCGCGACCATTCGCGACGTTGCCGAGAAGGCGGGGGTCTCGATCGCGACCGTTTCGTTCGTCCTCAACAAGCGCGCGGGTGAGGCCATCAGCGAAAAGGTTCGCAAACGCGTTCTGAAGGCGGCGGAGACACTGGACTATCACCCCAGCGCCAGCGCCCGCGGCTTGGCACGTCAACGCACCCACAACCTGGCCATCGTCTTTTACAGGGACGCCTCGACGATCGCCAACGCGTTCTACTCGTTCGTCGTACAAGGGATTATCAAGGAGACGACGAGGAGGCAGTACAATCTGCTGTTCGCGTTCGTCGACGACGTGTACGAGGGGTCGAAGGATTTGCCGCAACCCGTGCGAGAGCACAATACCGAGGGTGTGCTGGTACTTCACATGACCAGCGGGCAGATGGCTGCCGACATCCAGAAACTCGGGATACCAGTTGCGGCGATCGACGTTCATCCGCATCTCGAAGGGACCTACGGCGTCGAGATTGACAACGTTCAGGGTGCCAAACACGCGACGAATCACCTGATAGAACTCGGGCATCGCAAGTTGGGATTCCTGTTTGGATCCATCGAGCGCTTCAGTATCGCCGAGCGGGAGCAAGGGTTTCGGCAAGCTCTTGCCGAGGCAGGGATTCGCCATACGCCTCGTCAGGTGCTGCACGATTGCGGTGAGCTCGACCACGACGCCGGATACAACAAGGCGAAGCAGCTTCTGGCTCGGGCTGATCGTCCCACTGGCATCTTCTGCGCCAACGACGAGTTGGGCGCTGGCGTCTTGCGGGCAGCCTACGAGCTGGGGGTGCGTGTGCCGGACGAGCTGAGCGTCATCGGCTTCGATAACATCACCATGTGCAACTACACCAATCCGCCATTGTCTACCGTAGGCATAGACAAAGAAGCCATGGGACGCCAGGCCGTGGCTGGGCTGCTCCAGCTCGTCGAGAAGAAGGAGCCACTCGAGTCCCCGGTACGCATGGGCGTCACACTCGTTGCGCGTGCATCGACAGGGCCCGCGCCGGACAACGACAAATAGGCGGCGGTTCGATGGGTGAGGTCGCCCCGCTGCCGTCGTCGAGGTGTGCGATCTGAGGTGTGCGGTCGCTGGGTTCAGCGCGGCGGGACCCGGCCGTCGGCCGGAGGTCGCAACGAAACCGTTGCGAAGCCAGGGGGCACCTGCCGTTTGGGGACCGGCGTGAAGGTCTTGGCAAGCTGACACAGCCGCGCGTCGTTGGTGAAGCGCTCGGCATACCCCTGGAGCAACTGCGCCGTGGGGTCGGTGTCGGGTGAATAGACCGTGAAGTGGTCGTAGTCGGTGTAGTCACGTTTGAGGTAGGGGTCGTACCCCGCCTGCATCCAGTACATGCTGCCCGCGCCGCCGGCGAGCAGGATGGTGTCGTTCCAACGCTCGTAGGCGCGCTTGCGGCGCTCCCAGCCTTCGAGGATTTCCTTGCTCTCCTCGTCGCGGGTCACGACGATGCCGTACTCTTCGAGTACGGTGGGCTTGCCAGCCGTACGTGCAGCCTCGACGTGATCGGTGATCCACTTGTCGCCCCAGATGGTGCCCGTCGCCCAGTGATCGGGGTACAAGTGGTAGGTGCCGTAGTCGATCTCGTCGATGGCAAGCAGCGCGTCGTGATCGACGCCGTCTGCACCTGTGTAGGAGTCGCCGGGGCCGCCATCGCGCCAGAAGAATCCCTCGTCACCGACGGCGATCAGGTGGTGAGGATCGATGGCGCGAATGTGTTCGGCCATCTCCTTGGCCCAGTTCGAGACGGTCGATTTGTCGTAGCCACGACCAGGGCTGTCGAACGTGGTGAAGTTGCGAACGCGGGGCTCGTTTGCCAGTTCCCATGCGAACACCGTTGGGTCGTCCTTGTACGCAATACCCGTTACCGAGTTGGTTCGATTGAGCAGATAGGCGACCCAGTCCTTGTAGGCTTTCTTCACCCGCTCGTCGGTGTAGAAGGCAGGATGCGCGTCGAGTCCGTACCAAAGCAGGTACTGGTCCATTCCGCCGAAGTCGGGCCAGTTGTTGGTCAGGGTGAGCACCATCTTCAGACCGTGCTCCCTGGCTTTCGCGATCATCAGGTCGAGACGTTGCAGCCCGTCGGGGCCTTCGTTGTAGGCGGGGGCATTGGCTTCGGTGTTCCAGTACTGAAAGTAGACCCCTTCTTTGGTGCCATCGTCTTTGAGGTGCGGCACCTTGCCGTCAAAAGAACCCGCGTCGAGGTGCGCCCAGTGCCGGAACACCTTCAGACCGATCTGCTGGGCGTTGGAGAAGACGCTGTCGATCATCTCTTCCGACTTGAAGATCAGGTAGTAGTTGTTCGACCCCGCGAAGCACGACGGCTCGCCGTCGACGAGAAACACGGCGCCGGGCTCGTCGGTGGGCTTGGGGGTTGGGATTTGCTCGGGTCGGGGCCAGGGGATAGTCGGTGGAGCGGCAGCGGTGGCATGCTCCTGAGCTGTCTTGCTGCCCTCGAGCTGCCAACCGGAACAGGCGGTCGACGAGAGCGACAACGCTGCCACGAGGAGTCGCCTGGCGGCGTGTTCTGCGCGTCGGCCATCGATCTGAGCCTCGTTGGTCGTTGGCGCCATCGCCAACGTCCGCGCCACTGGCTCATCAGCGACACCATCGACAGTGGCAGTGCGGGCCGAGAGTTCTCGGTGCGAGGGTGCGGCGCTCCGACGAGCCGCTGTGGGTCCGTTCGAACGAGCGACGGTTCCTCGCAGTCTTTGCAGCGGCTTGCGCGTACGGGTCATCGGAGGGATTCCTGTGGAAATCAGCTCAGCTGAACCGTTTAAGCCTTTGAGCTTGTACGGCGAGGTACGGGTCAGCGTCAACAACGACCGGGGGCGTCATCTGCACCGAGGCGTGCGGTCTTCGTGACGGACGTCGGTCTTTCCCGATCCGTGCGAATCCTGTACGTGCAGCGCAATCGACCACCGGATGCTTCGATACGTGCAGCGCTGCCACGTCCGGATGGGGTGTGAGTCGGATCCGGACCGATCCAGCTCTGCAGCGCCGTTGCGCGACGGCCAAAGTCTTCGTTTTTCGCTCCTGACCCCGTCCTCGAGGAGGGCTTGTAACAGCGCACTTTTCCCGATGCTTGGGTCTGGTAGTGCGCAGCCAGCCAGTGTACGACTGCGGGCCGCACCGGGCGGTGGACCCCGCTCCCCGCCTCAGCCGAAGCAGACCCCGAAACGATGCCACGACCCGCGACCAGCGCACCCAAGATCGATTCGACAACCGTCTCAGTATCGTGCCGGTCTCGGGCGTCGAGTGCCGGCCCGGCGCGGAGGGCTCAGGCGTGAGCGCTGCGGCGTCCAAGACTGCAGCCGTCCGAGACGCCCACTTGCGCAGCGGGCCCGCGCCTTGGGGGTTCTTGGCACCTTACCTCCTGCTCACGGCGATCTTCTTCGTTTACCCGTTCCTCAACGCGGTCGTGTTGGCGTTTTATCAAACGAACGGTCCGCTCTCGAAGGTGTTCGTCGGTTTCGACAACTTCCTGTACCTGCTCGAGGACGGTGTCTTTCACACCGCCCTCTGGAACACGAGCGTGTTTGCGTTCTTCTCCGTGTTCTTGCAGCTGCCCTTGTCGATGGGCCTGGCGCTCTTGCTCAACGCCAGCGGCAGCCGCTTCGTGTCGCTGTTTCGGCTGCTCTTGTTCTCGCCGAATCTGGTCGGGCAAATCTTCGTCGGAATCCTGTTTCAGGTCCTGTTCACGCCTCACTACGGGCTCATCAACCGCGGCATTCAGGAGCTCATCGGTTGGGGGCTCGAAGAGCAATGGCTCAATGATCCGCGCTTGGCGATGCCGGCAATCGTGCTGACGTCGCTGTGGATTTGGGTCGGTTTCAACATGGTGTACTTCCTGGCGGCGCTGCAGTCGGTGGACAAGAGCCAGCAAGAGGCGGCGCGCATCGACGGAGCCAACGCCTTTCAAGTGTTTTGGCACGTGACGTTGCCGGCGATGCGCCACGTCGTCATCTTCGTGACCACGATGAGCATCATCGGCTCGTTTCAGATGTTCGAACTGCCCCTTGCGCTGTTCAACTTGTCCTACGGCTTCGGGCCGGACAACTCGGCGCTCACCGTGATCACTTACCTCAACGAGATTGCGTTCAGATCCGGCGATTTGGGGCTCGGTTCGGCGATTGGCTGGGTCGTTGCGGGCATCATTTTCTTGCTGAGCTTGGTGCAGTTCAAGCTGACGGGGGCGCTCGATGACTGATCGCCGTAGCACCGCCTGCAACGGCGCTGGCACCGGTTTCGGAGGTGGGCGATGAACCCGCTGCGCATCGTCTTGGCGGTACTGGCCGTCATCTTCGTGGTGCTGTACGCGCGCCAACCGCAGAACCCCAAGCAGGCCATGGCCTACGGCAAGCGGGTGATGATCTTCCTCGCCTGTACGGTCGTGATCTTGCCCTTCGTGTGGTTGATCGCCGCGGTCTTCAAAGATCCGAGCGTGTACAACACGTACATCTTCTTTCCGCCGATCAGCGAGTGGTCCGCCGAGACGCTGAACCTGCACAACTTGCGACGGCTCTTCGAGCCCAAGCAGACGCTGCACGGCACCGTATACTTCTGGCAGTACATCCTCAACTCGCTGTTCTTCGCCAGCGTCACCACGGTCCTGCAGGCCTTCTTCGCGTCGATGGCCGGCTACGCGCTGGCCAAGTACCGCTTCGTGGCTCGACACTGGCTGCTCCTGTTCATGCTCGGGTCGATGATGATCCCGCACGTGCTGCTCCTGGCTCCCATCTACGGCATGGCCGTGCGCTTCGATCTGGTCGACTCGCTGTGGGGCTTGCTGCTGCCGAACCTGGTGAGCGCGTACGGCATCTTCCTGTTTCGGCAATCGATTCTCGGCGTGCCCGACGAACTGCTGGATGCGGGTCGCCTCGACGGCTGCAGCGAATTTCAGATCTACTTCCGTCTGGTGATGCCACTGGTGCGGCCGATGACGGCGGCGTTCTGTCTCGTGAGCTTTCTGTCGCAGTGGAACTCGTTCTTCATGCCCAACGTGTTCTTGCACAGTGACGATCGCCTGACGCTACCCGTCGTGCTCAACCTGTACTTGTCCGACTACGTCAGTGAGTACGGCGTGTACTTGGCGGGCACGGCGCTGGCCATCATTCCGCCGGCGATTCTGTTCATTGCCCTGCAGAAGGAATTCATTCAGGGGCTCACGTCGGGCGCGGTCAAGGGCTGAGTGGCGACGGATTTTCGACCGAGTCCGTTGAACTGCAATTGACGACGTACAGCGTCCCAACTCCCTGACAACGGCTTTCGCGCTCGACGAGCGGGGAGTTTAGCTCGCACTCGAAGGTGATCACGAGCCCACCGGTGTTCGTATCCCGAACGGCGATCGGACAATTGGTGGCTCGTAGCGAGACGCGCTCGGCGACGTACTCCAAGTCAGCGCTGCTGCTCTCGGCGGAGTGGAGCGTGAACTGGGACCCACGAAAGCGGACGTCGATCGACAACCCTTCGGTCGCAGACCCCGAACAGGAAACCTCCGCCGTTTGCACGCCGTCTACCACGAGCGGCAGCACCGCGAGCGCATCATCCAACGACTCTGCGTTGACCACCGCGAGACCGGGATCGTCGGGCAGCGCTTCCGACTGGGAGCGGTCGAGGCAGGCCGCCCCGGACAACGCAAGCGACAGCGCTGCCCCAGGCAGGGTCACGTTGCATGGGTCGAAGTCCTCGAAAATGTCGAAGTCGACACGGTCGTCGCAGTTGTTGTCACGCCCGTCGCAGCGTTCTAGCGCGCGACCGTTGACCAAAGGGTCGCTGTCGTCGCAGTCCAACGCGATACAGGGGGATTCACCGTCGCCGTCGTCGTCGGGGTAGTCGTACAAACAGTAGCCCCCGGAACAGCGCATGTTGACGTGGCAGGAGTCTTCGATGCAATCGCCGTCGGATGAGCAAGGTGTGCTCACTTCGTCGACTGCCGTTGGCTCGTCGATGAAGCCGTCGCTCGGCACGTCACTCGTCGGCCCGGACGCCGTTTGACTGCCGCTCGTTGCCTCGCTGGGAGTTTCGGTGGGAGCACCGCCGGGCGGCGGCGTGAGCGCAGCGGTGGCTGTGGGGATGTCGTTCGGTGGTGGCGCCTCGGCGGACCCAGTCGCGGACGGCATGGCGGACGTTGCCGCGACGGTCGTGGACGTGGTTGATGGCGGGGCGTCGTTGATTCGACCGGTGCCGGTCGATTCCGACGCAGGCGTTTGCTCAGGTGGTACTTCAGCCATGGGCGTCCGAGCCGTCGGTGACTGCGTGACGCCCTTGCTGCCACCCGGTTCGCTCTGGGAGGCGCAGGCGCTCAGCAGCGAGCAGCAGACTGTGACGCCAACAAGCGCTACGTTGCGCTTGCACCCCCGTGTGATCGGCATCGCTCATTGCATCGGGCTTCGACCCCACTGTCAACCGGTGAAACCGGCGCATCACCGGCAGCGGCACGCCTGGCGCGGCGAGTGTTGCACCGAACGTCGCGTCGCGTGTCTTCGAGTGAAGGCATGTCGGCTGCGCGCATCTCAGGCAAACGCGTGTGCCGCGGTTGGCGCGAGCAGCCAGCCCTGAAGCGCTGAATCATGCGCTTGCGTGTGCGTGAGCTTCTGCCCGAGCACCGGATGCAGCCGTCGACCAAGCGCCAAAACCCGCTCCGGAGGGTTCCGGGCGGGCTAGGGTGCCCCAGCTGGGCGATCCGCGTGATGTGATGACTGATGGGTCGCAGGGAGTGAACCCCCAAAACCCAACCCCCAATTCGATCCGAGCTCGCGGTTGCGAAGGATGGACCGGTGTCGCGGCAGACTATTCGAAGGTGCGCTCGCGCTTGCGGCGACGACGCGCTGCCTCAGCGATCTTCTTGCGCTTCTTGATCGAGGGCTTCATGTAGTGGCGACGCTTCTTCAGCTCGCGCAACAGGCCTTCGGCAGCAAGCTTGCGCTTGAGGTGCTTGATGGCACGTTCAACTCCCTTGCCGTCGACGACGACCTGGAGCGGTTTACATTGGATTGCTTCGCTAGGGTTGCTCAAGGGACCGGGAACCTGACAAAGCTTGGGGCGCTTTGCAATCCCAAAGAGGGGCTCGGTGTCGGCAATTTTCACGGCGATCGAGACCGATTTGCTGAACGCGCGTTCGGTCTTTGGGACCTGGCGATGCGTTTCGTGGGTTTCGCGGCGCGGCGCTGTCGCGGCAATCAGGTTGATTGCCGCGACAAATCAACAACCTAGAGCACCGAGCTGCGAGCAACAGTGCCCGAACGTGGCCCCGAAAAACGCCCTCACCCATCCTAGGGCGATTTTTCGGGGCATTTCCGTGCACAGGCAAGCTGATCCGGTGCGCTTTTGGACGTAGGCCCGTGTCGGTACCCAGCGGCGCGGCTGCAGTGGGGGCGCGCCGCGGTCGTGTCGGCGCTCGTCCCGCTGCTCGACCCCGGGCGCGTCTAGCGACGGCCGCGCGTGACGGTCGATGTGGCTCAACGCCCAACGTCGGACTTCGCAGGGGCGTGGATGTCGGGCTCGGGGGTCATCGCGCCGAGGTGCAGCGTGGTCGGGCGCGGAAGCTCGGGCAGCTCTTGCGGCGCCGCGACGAGCATGCGCCAGACCAGGCGCGTGGCGGCGACTGCGCCGACCGGCAGCATCAGCACGCCGAAGCACGGGATCCAGAACAATGTCGCAAAGGCGAGGCCGAAGCCGATCACTGCGCTCTTGTGCTGGCCGATGAAGCCGATGCGGTCCGCCGGGGACACGCCGCGCAAAGTGAGCGGGTAGTCGAACAGGTTCCAGGCTAGCGCCAGTGAGATGATGAGCACCTTGAGCGGGACCGTGAGCACTGCCAGCGGCGGCACGAAAAACTCCAGCACCCACAAGCCCGCCAGGATTGGCATGGCGAAAGCCAGCGCGAACACTTGCGCTTTGAGCCCACACCACACTTCGGCAATCATGCTCAGCTTGCCTCGAGGGGGAACGCCCAGGGCGCTCTCTTGCACGCCGACCAGGTGTTCCAGTGCCGGCGCGCTCAGCGGCGGGGTGAGCACGAAGCCGAGCAACACGCCCGCCGTCGCCGAGAGCAGCAAACTCAGCGCAGTGACCAACCAATTGCCGATCTGAGCCCACGTGCCGGCTGGATCGGCCAGGCCGGTGAGATCGACGAGCAGGGGCGTGAGCCAATGGGCACCGGCGGCCATGCCGAGCGCGCCGATCAGCGCGAAGAGCACCGTTGGTACGAGCGCTGCCGGCCACGTCCCCGGATCCTTGGAAAGGAAACTCATCGCGACGAAGGGGCTCGACACTCCCTCCCAGAACCCCGGTGGACGTTGAAGCTTGCTCATCGCCGGTTTCTCACACGCGTTCGACCACCACGGCCACGGCCTCGCCACCGCCGATGCACAACGTTGCCAGACCGCGTTTGAGGCCGCGCGCCGACAGCGCGTACAGTAGTGTGGTCAAGATGCGCGCGCCCGAGGCGCCGATCGGGTGACCGAGGGCTACTGCGCCGCCGTGCACGTTGACCTTTTCGGGATCGATGCCGGCCAGTTGCGAGCAGGCCATGGTCACGCAGGAGAACGCTTCGTTGATCTCCCACAAGTCGATGTCACCGACTTTCAAGCCCAGCTTGCTCAGCGTCAGATCGATGGCCTTGGCCGGCGCGGTCGTGAACCACTCGGGCGCCTGGGCCGCGACGCCGTCGCCGACGATGCGCGCCAACGGCTTCAGGCCACGGGCTTCGATCGCCTGTTCACTTGAAAGCACCAATGCTGCCGCGCCGTCGTTGATGCTCGAAGCGTTGGCCGCCGTGATCGTGCCGTCGCGCTTGAACGCCGGTCTGAGGCTGGCGAACTTGTCGAGCGCGCCGCGTCCGGGCTCTTCGTCCTGGTCGACGGCGATGGGCGGCCCTTTGCGCTGCGCGACGGCGACGGGGATGATCTCCTGGGAAAACGCGCCGTTCTTCTGCGCGGCCAGCGCGCGCTCGTAGCTCTGCCGTGCAAAGGCGTCTTGGGCTTCGCGGGTCAGCCCGTATTCGGCCGCGCACAACTCGCCGGCTTGGCCCATGTGAAAATCGTTGTACGGATCCCACAGGCCGTCGTGGATCATGCCGTCGATGAGCGTGTCGTTGCCCATGCGGTAACCGGTGCGCGCCTTGCTCAAGTAATACGGCACTTGCGACATCGCTTCCATGCCGCCAGTGACGACCACGTCGTTGGCGCCGACGGCGATACTGCGCGAGCCGAGCACGACGGCGGCCAAGCCCGAGCCGCACACCTTGCTGACGGTCGTGCAGGGCACCGTGTTCGGAAGACCCGCGCCGAGGGCGGCTTGGCGTGCCGGTGCCTGACCGATGCCGGCACTGAGCACGTTGCCCATGTAGACTTCGCCCACTTGGTCCGGTGCCACGCCGGCACGGCTCAGCGCGGCCTGGATGCTCACCGAGCCCAGTTCGGGCGCCTTGCAGCTCGACAGACTGCCGAGATAGGAGCCGATGGGGGTGCGGGCCGCGCCGACGATGTAGACCGATTGCGAATTCATTCCGCAGACGTACGCTCCCCCCGCTGCGAAATCAAAGGGCGCGTGCAGCATTTGGCCGAAGTCGCGTCGCGGCGCGACCTCATGTCGCTGGAATTTGTGACGCGACGCCTCTACACCGCGGGCGTGTCTGTCGAATCGCTCACGGCCGAACCACAGCTCGACACTGCAGCTGCCGAACTGCCCGCGCCCGGTTCGCCGCGCGCCGGTGGATTTGCGAAACTGGCTTGGGGGCTGCTCGCGTACCTGCTGGTCGTGATCTTGTTCGGGTCGTGGGTGCGCATCAGCGGTTCCGGTGCTGGCTGCGGCGACCACTGGCCGACTTGCCACGGCGAGCTCATCCCCAGAGCGCCGGCGGTGCAGACGATCATCGAGTACACGCACCGCGTGACCAGCGGTGTGTTGGGTCCTGTGGCCATCGGGATGGTGCTCTGGGCGTGGTTGGGCGCGGGGCGACGCAGAGTCGTCGGCTGGTTCGCCACGGCGACGCTCGTGTTCATCGTCGCCGAAGCGCTGATCGGCGCGGGATTGGTATTGAAGCAGCTCGTCGCCGACGACGATTCGGTGGCGCGCGCCGTCGTGGTGGGGCTGCACCTCGACAACACGCTACTGCTCACCGCGGTCAGCGCCCTGACGGCGTGGTTCGGTGCCGGGCGAACGTGGCCCGGCTTGGGGCGACCCTTCGCCGGGCGCGGTTTGGTCTTGGTTGGTTTGGTTGGGGTGCTCTTGGTCAGCATGACCGGCGCGGTGACGGCGCTGGGCGACACGCTCTTTCCCGTCGCGCCCACCGTCGATGGTGGCTTGTTCGGTCGGTTGCGGGACGACCTTTCCGCTGGGTCGCACTTTCTGGTGCGGCTTCGCATCGTTCACCCGCTGCTCGCCGTGCTCGTCGCGGCCGTGTTGCTGCTGGCGTCGCGCAAAGTCTCAGATCTGGACGCGACGGGTCCCGTTGCCAGCCTGGCGCGCAAACTAGAGCTGCTCGTGTGGCTGCAACTGGCGGCCGGCGGCGTCAACATCGCGCTGGCCGCGCCGTGGTGGATGCAGCTGCTGCACTTGTTGCTCGCACAGCTGGTTTGGATCGTGCTGGTGCTGTTGTTCTTCGCCGGGAGCGAACGGAGCCGTTCGAACGCAGGGAGCTCGAGCGGCAATCCTGTTGATTGCCGCGACACCCTCTGAGTCTGCGGATTCGGGCGGGCCATCTCGCCCAAGCGATACGGTTAGCGAGTGGGCGCTGCCGGGACGTGCCGCTGAGATGGCCATCCTGGCCAGGGACAGCCGCATCGCGATCACCGGGGTATCGATGCGAACCGGCGACGCGTCACGCGCGGCACTGCCGCCAACATTTTCTGTTTCGGTGTCCGTTTCACCGTTTGCACCTTCGCGGGGCGGATCAAATCCGACACGTTTACCCGACAATCGTGCGGTTCGGTTCCCGATGCCGTGGGGGAACGGCTACGCTTCGGCGATGCGTCCGAGCAAACTCGCAGGTGAATGGGTGAGGTCTTCGATGTGGGGCTTCGGGGTGATCAGCGGCTTGTCGTTGGCAGTCGTTGCTGGCTGTGGGGGCAAGGCCGAAGACGGCGATGTCAGCCGCAGCTCGTCCTCGCCGTCGGGTCCAGGGACGGATCGCGATGGCAAGCCTTCCGGCGAGGAGCCGTCGGACCCCACCGCCGAGCCCAGGTCGGCGCAGGACGATGAGAAGATGACAGGCGATGTCCGCCCGACTCCGGACGAGGCCCCGGGCGACGACGGACCTGAGCGAGATGCGCAGGATCTGCCCGACGATCCCGTCAATCCGACGGTGTCCCCCGACGAGCCGCCGGTGCAGCGACCCGCAGACGATACCGACCCAGCCTTGGACCCTGTCAACCCCACTCCGGCCGTGACGCCGCAGCCCGACCCGGTGAGTGAGCCGCCGTCGATGCCCCCGCTTCCCACGCCGGTCGATCCGATCCCGGTGACTCCAATTGAACCGGACCCCGACGAACCGACGTGTTCCGATACCGAGCCCACCTGCATCACGAGTTGCTCCCAACTGGCGATCGCGGTGAACAGTCAGGAAACGCTGGACGCGCTCATCGCTTTGGAGTGTGAAGTGCTCGAGGGCAACCTCACATTTCAGGGACCGGAGCTCACGAGTCTCGAGGGGTTGGAGGGCTTGCGTGTCATCAAGGGTGTGCTTGCGGTGCACGAAACGTCGAACCTTCCCAACCTCTCGGGCCTCTCGGGGCTCACCGCAACGGGCCTCCGCTTCACGAGCAACACGGGCCTCGTCAATCTCGAGGGCCTCGACTCACTGCAAGTGGTGACGTCGGGGCTGATCCTCGACAACAACGTCGGACTGGGTGATCTCACGGGGCTCGAGAATGCCACCTTCGCTCGCGCGTCTTTCGTAATCACGTACAACGAAGGCTTGACGGGGCTGAACGGATTGCAGGGGCTGACGGAGCTCGACAGCCTGGTGATCGCTGGCAACCCCGACTTGGTAGAGGTCACTGGTCTTGCAAACCTCAGCTACGCAAGCAGTCTCATCGTCACCAACAACGACGCGCTCACGGAGTTTGCATTGCCCGCCCTGACGTCCATGCAAACGCTCACCTTGGCCGAGAACCCGAGCCTGACCGTCACCGGGCTTTCCGCGCTCGAGAGCGCTTCCTCGGCGATTGTCGTCACCAATCCGATGCTTCAGAGCGTCGACCTGTCAGCGCTGTTGAAGATACAGAGTCTCGTCATTGCCGACAACGAAGCACTCGTGGAACTCGGCACGTTCCAGGACGGACTGACGGCGGAATCGCTCACGGTGGCGAGCAATCCGTCCTTGCCGCAATGCATGGCGGACGCCTTGGGGGCTCATGCGCCGGGCTGCACATGCATGGACAACGGGCCCGCGTGCGAATAGCCCAGCATGGGTGGGCGCTGCTGGTTCGAGCTTGCCGCAGCGATGATGCGGCAGGCGGCGAGTGGGCTATCATTGACCAGCGATGTCGAAGGGTCGAAGCAAAGCGTTGCCCGTGAGGCTGCTCCGCGCTGCCGCGTTGGGGGGGCTCGTTGGTGCCTGCGCCCGTTCCGGGGCGGGCGAATCGTCGACAGCGGGTCGTGACTCGTCGGCACCCGCGCAGGGAGTAAACCCAACACCGGCCCTGCCGGCGGCGCCGGGGCACGTCGAGCCGGGCTCGTCCACGACGGAAGGGGCTGTCCCTCCGCCGCCGGCATCCGATGACGGTTCGACGCCGACATCCGTTGAATCGTCGGTGCCGGGCCCCTCGGCACCAACTACTCCCGGCGCTGCGCCCGGAGCTGGTGGTGCGACGACTGTGCCGGTTTCCGCACCGGAGACGGCGACCACCGTGGTGGATGCGGCGGTCGCGGCTGATCCTGTTGCCAGTGATCGTTTCGAGCGCGACGCGACGGTGCCCGCTCCGCGAGTACTGGTGTTCTCGGCCACGGCTGGGTACCGGCACGCCTCGATTGAGGACGGCGTGGAAGCCTTGGTGAAGTTGGCGGAGCAGCGGGGGTGGCGGTTGCGCGCAACCGAAGACGCGAACGTTTTCACCGCTACCGGGCTGGAGGAGGTGAACGTCGTCGTGTTTCTCAGCACGACGGGCGACGTCCTCGATCCCGACCAGCAGCTCGCTTTCGAGCGTTTCATTCGCGCCGGCAACGGCTACGTCGGCGTGCACGCAGCATCCGACACGGAGTACGACTGGCCGTGGTACGGAGGGCTCGTCGGAGCGTACTTCAATGCGCATCCCGAGATCCAAAGGGCCACCATCATCGTGGAAGACGGCTCGCACGCCGCGACCCGACATCTGCCAACCGGCTGGACGCGCACCGACGAATGGTACGGATTTCGAACCAATCCTCGCGCCCAAGTCGACGTTCTGCTTGCCTTGGACGAGAGCAGCTACTCAGCGGGGCAGAGCGCGATGGGGGAAGACCATCCAATCGCTTGGGCTCACGAATACGACGGCGGGCGAGCGTTCTACACCGCGCTGGGCCACACACCGGAGAGCTACGGCGAGTCGGAGTTCCTGCAGCACCTCGTTGGAGGCATCGAGTGGGCGGCAGGCCTTTGAGTCGCCGTTCTCGTGTCGGGGTGAACGGGAGTGCCATCATCGACGAACTCCATCGTCGAAGGCGCGCCAGCGGGGCGTCGTGGGAATGACACGCTGGTGGCGCGCGTCCGGCTACAAGCTCGACGGAGGAACCGACTCGGGAAGTAGAGCGTCTGGATTGTCCTCGGCGACCGCGGCGAACAAGGCTTGCCGCACCTCCTCGGTTCTGGCACCGGGTTGAATCTTCGAGCCATCCGCTTCTGCCGCGTAGAAGACATCCACGGCGCGCTTTCCTTCCGTGCTGATCTTGGCCACACCGATGCTGACGTTCAGCGCATGCAGTGCGCTGGCTAAGGTAAACAGTAAGCCCAAGCGGTTCTCGGCCAACACCTCGATCACCGTGTAGTTCTGTGACGCGTGATGATCGAAGACGACCTCGGTGAGCACCGGGGGGGTTCGTCTGCCAGACCAGCTGGGACGCCGGGTCGGCTCGACCAGAGTCTTCGGATCGACTCCGCCTTTCAGGATCCGAACCAGATCGTTCCAAACCTCGGTCAACCGTTCTTCACTGCCGTCGTCCTGCGTGCCGCGCACCCAGAACACGTCCACCGCCTGATAACCCCCGGACGTCAGGGCGCGCGTATTGATCTGTGCGGCCTGAATTTCGAAGCGATTGGCCGAGATCGCGGCCGCCATCGACGCTAGCAAGCCCGGGCGATCTCCGGCAACCACGCACACGCCTGTCTCGTCTTGCCCTTCTGCGACGACGCACAGACCCAGCGACCCCTCGTGCCCGGACGGCACGAGCGAGAAGCCGATGCTGTCGGCATTGCGCCGCACGGCGAGCTGCGCGTGAGCGACGACGTCGTGTGGCGAGTTCGACAGGAAATAGCGGGCAGGCATCGTGGCCAGATACTGTTCGAACTCGCTCTGGGTGATTTCGTCGACCCACAGTGCCCGCGCCATTTCCCGGACCTTGGCGACGCGGTCCTGGCGTGCTGGACCCGCACCCGCGAGAAAGGCGTCGGTACCCCGGAACAGGCCGTCGAGCATGTGCCGCTTCCAGCGCGTGAGCGCTGCAGGGCTGGTCGTCGATACGTCTACGACCGTGAGCAGATAAAGGTCGCGCAAGCCTTCGCGACCTCGCACCTCGGCCGAGAATTCTTCGACCGTCTTCGGATCGGCCAGGTCCCGACGGACGGCCATCATGTACATCGTCAGGTGGTGCAGTACCAGGTGGCAGGCGTCGTCGATCTCTTCCGGATCCAGTGCCAGCCGCTCGAGGATGGTGCGCGCCATTTCCGCCCCTCGCTGTGCGTGGCCTCGGCCGCCGATCGCCTTGCCCACGTCGTGTAGCAGGGTGGCGAGGAACAGTACCCGCGGTCGTGTGGCTTCGGCGGCGAGGCGACTGGCTAGCGGAAGTTCGCTGGCGCGATCACCCCGCGCCAGTTCCCGCAAGCGATCCACGGCGGCGATCGAGTGCACGTCGACGGTGTACACGTGGTACATGTCGTGGTGTACACGCCCGACGACCGGTGCAAACTCGGGGATCATCGCCAGGAGCAATCCGACCTCGTGCAGTTCGCTCAGAACCGAACCGGACGAGAACTGAACCTCTTTGATCGTGCACACCAACTTCGTGAACGTCGTGGCTGCTTCCGGGTCGTCTCGCAGCGCTCGGCAGAACGCCGCCGAGCTGGTCGCACAGCTGATCGCATCGCGTGTCCGCGACAGCACGGTCATGTCACGAGTGACAGCCTCCGCGTAGACGCGCAGTGCCAGCACTGGCCGTTCGCTGAGTTGCGACAGCTCATCCAAACCAATGCGCCCATCGCGTTCCACCAGACCCCCGCCCAGCGGACGCAGCGCCACTTCGACGCTCGGATCGGTGCGGCGTCGCGCCCGACCGAGGATTCGATCCCGGGCGCGCAGTATCACGCGCGCGTGGCGGTAGTAGTCAGACATGAACGCCTCGACCATTTCGCCGGTGCGCTGCAGCTGCGGCAGCGCCGGGTCGGCGTCTCGACCGTAGCCCATGGCGAGCGCGACGCTCTCCTGCTCGGCAAACGTCAATCGATCTGTCTTGCGTCCGTGGAGGTGGTGCAAGTGGTTGCGAATCGCCCAAAGGAAGTCCAGGGCTCGCTCGGTGTCTTCCTTCTCGTGCGCGTCGAGCACGGAGCAGCGCACGAGTTCGTCCAGATCGCTGGTGCCGAACCGCGCCCGTGCCGCCCAAAGCGCAAAGTCGAGATCGCGCAGCCCGCCGGTGCCGTTCTTGACGTCGGGTTCGAGCAAGTAGACGGTGTCACCGTAGCGTTGATGTCGCTCCCTGGCGTGGCTTTCCAAGTCACCGATGAAGGCAGGGACCCTGGCTGGTGAGAAGATGCTTTCCGCCAGCCGCTGTCGGACCGACTGCACGAACGCCACTTCACCCGCCAAAGGTCGGAAGTCGAGCAACTCCGTAGCCATTTTCAGATCGGCGCGCGCATCCTCCACGACGTCCGCCGGGCACAGCACCTGGTGCCCGACGCTGATGCCCGCGTCCCACAACGGGTACATGAACGACTCGATGGTTGCGGAGTTCTCGTTGCTTCGCTCCTTGACGACGAAGCACAGGTCCAGATCGCTGCCGAGGGCGAGAAGTCGGCGACCGTAGCCACCCACCGCTCCCAACAGCAAGGACGATTGGGCTTCACCGACGCAGGTCGTGGCGAAGAGTTCTCGCAGCATCTCGTCGGCGACGTCCGCGTGTTTGCGGGCCAGTGGCATGCCGCTGCCTCGTTTCGCGCCCAAGCGGCGAGACAGCGCGAGGCGGTGGTGCGCGATGTACTGGCGCAAGTCGCGCGGGTGGGGCGGTTTTCGGCGCGAGGAACGGCGGTCGAAGGACACCAGGGAATTGGTCAAGTGCTTGCTCCAGCCGAAAGGTTTCGTCCGGCAGCATGAGGCCATTCTTGTGTCCGGGTCGTTTCGCGGTTCTGTGGATCGTCGCGGCGTTTCGGCGAGTTACCGGGACGCTGCCCAGCAGACGGCCCGCATCCTACAGCGCCGCGGGTCATCGCTCACCACATGGCAGCGTGTTCAGGGGTTGCGGCATGAAGCTTGGGACGGCATTTCGATGGCCGTGGGGCATTTCGACCCGTGCCACGCTGTGCCAGCATGCCTGGGACGGCGCGAAACTGAGCCGATTGGCGGTGCTTGGCGGCCCGGTACGGAGATTGCACTGCTGCCGAGCCATGCGCACCGCCGTACACGTTCGTCTTGCCATTCTCACGAGTCTTGGGCTGCTTCAGGTCGCCTGTTCCGACGCCGCGTCGAAGCCGGGCGTCGATACCATCGATGGTACCGACGCCGACGACGTGGCTGCCGACGACTCTCCTACCGCTCCCGACTCCGTTGAGCCTGCGGGTGAGGATGAGACCGACGTGACTCCGGCTGACTCGAGCGAACCGAGTTCCGAGGCGGTAGTGACCCCGGTCGACCACGAACCGTGTCTGCAATCCGTGCCGACCTTCGCCGGCGAGTTGGGGCAGCAGGTGACGAACTTCACACCCGCGCTTCACGAAGACGTCGCCACCGGCACTCATCGCTGCGAAGATGGTACCCTGCATCGCCCCGAATCCGTGGCTTGCGAGTCGTTCTTGCCGCGTGCGATGCCGCCCGATGGCGACGAAAGCGATCAGGTCACGTTTCTGTACTCGATCGTTGCGCTGTCCAGGACGTGCGCCCAAGATGCCGACTGCACTGCCGCGCCTCACGGCTACTGCGCGCCGGTTTATCGCGGTGGAAGCCCGGCCTACGACATCGAGTGCAAGTATGGTTGTCTGAGCGATGCGGACTGCGACGCCGGGCAGCTGTGCGAATGTGGCGATCCCGTGGGGCATTGCGTGGACGCGACTTGTCGCAGTGACTCGGATTGCGAGGGTGACATGAAATGCGCGGCTTGGTTCACGCCCGTGGTCTGTTCTGGCGGTCAAGCCTATGCCTGCCAAACCCCCGCAGATGAGTGCCGCACCACCGCGGACTGTGATGCGGGCGACTGTTTGCTCGAAGGTGACCGACGTCAGTGTGTCGTCCAACAGCTGGCAGCGTGTGGTCGACCGTTCTTGGTCCGCGGCGAGCCACGCCTGGCGGCGTTGCGCGGCGGAACTGATTGGCTCGTCCCGCGACGCCGAGGGACGGGCGATGAGATGCCCATCGACAGCGTCGCTGCCAACACCGTCGCTGGAGAGTATTGGGCCACAGTCGGTTTGATGGAGCACGCGTCGATTGCTGCGTTTGCCAGGTTCACGATGCAACTGATGCACCTCGGCGCGCCCGCTGCGCTGGTCGAGGACAGTCGACGGGCCATGGTGGACGAGACCCAGCACGCGAAATTGTGCTTCGCGCTGGCGTCGCGCCTCCTCGGCACGGCGGTTGCGCCGGGACCGCTGCCCATCGAGGGTGCCTTGCATGGGCAGCGCCTGGCGAGCATCACCCGCGTCGTCTTTCGCGAGGGGTGCATCGGCGAAACCGTCGCGGCGCTCGAGGCGCAGGCGGCGTTGGCCGTGGTGACCGACGACGATGCGCGTGATGTCCTCGAGTGTATTGCCGGTGACGAGCTGCGCCACGCACAGCTCGCGTGGCGGTTCGTCGCCTGGGCGCTTCGCGCCGATCCGCACCTGGCTGTCGTGCTCGACGAGCAGGTTGCCGAAGTGGCGGCTGAACTCGAGCACCGGGGGGCGCCCGGCCAGCGGCCGGCGGTACCCGAGCACGGTGTTCTGTCAGCGCTCGAAGCGGACCAGGTTCGCCGCGAGACGTTGCGCGACGTGGTGTTGCCCTGCGCTCGGGCCCTGCTGTCGGCTCACGGAGCGACGAAGAGTGGGTCCGAGGGTGTTGCCCTGCGCTCAGCGTGACGGCGCGGACAATTGATCGAAACCCAGCTGCAGCCTCCACGGGACTACGACGGGGTCCACGGCTTTGTGATTGGATCCCGCCACCACGAACCCATGAAGGAGCAGCCATGCGTCCACCGCTTCCGCCATTCGATCTACAGACCGCCACGTTGAAGGTTCGCGCCGCGGAAGACGGCTGGAACGGCCGGACTCCTGCCAAAGTGGCGCTCGCCTACAGCGAAGACAGTGTTTGGCGCAATCGCGCGGAGTTTCTCCGCGGGCGCGCCGAGATTGAAGCCTTTCTGACCCGCAAATGGTCGCGCGAACTCGACTATCGCCTGATCAAGGAACTGTGGGTCTACGCCGACGATCGAATTGCCGTTCGATTCGCTTACGAGTACCACGACGGCAGTGGCCAGTGGTTTCGCGCCTACGGCAACGAGAACTGGGAATTCGACGAGCAAGGGTTGATGCGGCGGCGCATCGCCAGCATCAACGATTTGCCGATCTCGGAGACGCAACGGCTCTTTCATTGGCCACTCGGCCCTCGTCCCGCCGCTCACCCCGGGCTGAGCGATCTGGGCTTGTAGAGATCTTCGGGGGAGGGAGTTCGAAAAAGTCGCCCGACAATCTGCTTGCCCATTTAGGCTCGGGCGCGCATGGCCTTGCCTTCGATTACTCGTCGTTTCCTCATCCAGCTGTCTCACGTCGACGTTGGTGTCTACCAGCAGCTCGACTTGCGTCTCGCCCAGCATCCGTCCGAGACGCTGAGGTACCTGGTGACCCGGCTCATCGCCTATTGCTACTTGGCGAGCGATGACCAGCTGAGCCACCTGCAGTTCTCCAAAGGTGGGCTCTCGTCGCCTGACGAACCCCCGCTGAGCCGGGTTTCCTTGGACGGCCGACTGTTGCAGTGGTGCGACATCGGCAATCCGTCGGCGGAGCGCATGCACAAGGCGAGCAAAGCGGCCCCGGAGGTGTTCATTTTCACGCATCACAACCCCGCCGTGCTGCAAAAGGAACTGGCGGCAAGCCGCGTTCACAAGAAGGAGCAGCTGCAGATCTTCGCCCTCGACGGGGGATTCTTGGATGCACTGGCGGCAGCGTTCGACGAACGCACGACCGAGTTCGAAGTGACGCTCACGGAGGGGATGATCTACGCGAACGTCGCTGGGGCTGACGTGTCGGGGGGATTGCAGCGAGTCGAGCTGGCCTGACGCGCGCCGTCATCGGCGGGGAGTTGGGACGGCAATGGTACCCGGGGGCGCGATCCATCTGTCATGGTCGGTGCCAGCCCGGCCCGCTGCCGTGCCCTGTTGCATCAGCCGAGCGAGTGTCGAAGGACGGGGCCGCTACCGCGCCGTCGGGTTTGAGCTTCCGCGACGTGCACGCCTGGCGTTGGCCGGCGACTGCCTGGTGCGTGCCACCCGAGCAGTCGATGTGGGCTGGAGTTGCGACGGGTTCGTCCGTCGCGCCGGCCCCTGCCGTGCGCAACGCGCCGGCGGCGAGCACCGCGACGACGAGTACCGCGTATTGGCCCAGGGTCACTCCGCGGCGTCGCCGCGGACGAAGGATGAATACGGTTGTCATGAAGTCGGTCTCCTGTGGGACGCGCGATGGCGACCGGTGCGCCCAGTGCTAGGCGCGGGCCTGAACTGGTCCAAGCACGAGGCGTGCCAGGTTCTGATGACGCGTGCGGCGCCCGACGACGGCGCCGGGTTCGGTGGTCGACGCGCGCATGCGAGGCTGCGCCGGACCCGCCGCGCGATCAACGAGCCACCGCTGACGCGTTGGGGGCGGAAGTCGATTCGGTTCGGCGAGCGTTCGGCGCTCGCTGACCGTCACTGGCATGCTCGATCGGAGCCTCCGCCGTCGGCGTGTTGCGCGAGACGCTTCGACTGCATTGCTCGAGCGGCAATCGTGTTGATTGCCGCGACAAATCAACAACCTTTGAGCTGCGAGCACTCGCACCCGCTGCCAGGAGTCGAGACGCGCCGCCCGGTGACTCGACGGGTCTCGATTCAAATCCAGACGTTCCTCGAACTCGTGTGCCGTTCGCTTTTTGCCTCCCACCTTCGACTCGAACGCGTGCTGCGGGCATCGGCCTGGAGCGTCCAGCCGTGACGTTGCTGGTCGTCTGATCGGTGGCGGCTACGGCTCGGCGAGTGGGAAAGCCTTGGCAGCCCGAGCGCCGACCTGAAAGGGTAGGGAATTTCCGGACATTCACCGTGGCCTCCTTCAGCGCCATCGTTCACAAATGAAGCGGCGACGGTTTCTCCACGGGTAAACGCGGGAGGCGTCCAGTGCTGCGTGAAACCTGTGGCATGATTGGGGAATTGCGCGGCGCGACGATTCGATGAGACTTTCGAGCTTTTCCTTCCTTACGGCCGTGGCGACGGTGGGCTTGGGGTGTACCAGCGACCTGGACCTGCCCGCCGGCACTGCCGTCTCCCAGTGTCCGGCGGGGATGTACGGCGCTGAGGGTGAGCAATCCGAGTGCGAACCGTGCGCCGTGGGAACGTACTGCGAGGCCGGGTCGGTTGAGCCCAAGCCGTGCGCTGAGGGAACCTGGGATGAGGATGCCGATCCTCGGACACGTTGCTCGGCGTGGACCAATTGTCTCGCTGGCCAGTACATCGAGCAGGCCGGCACCGCGACTCGGGATCGACGTTGCGTCCCTTGCGAGAACGGTACTTTCAGTCTCGACCCGAACGCGACGGAATGCTCGTCGTGGACGCCGTGTGCCGCCGGATACCACGTGCGTGTGCGGGGCAGCGAGCTGAGCGATCAGATTTGCGGGGCTTGCCCCTCGGGGACCTTCGGCGACGAACCCAACCTGGCCGAGTGCGTCGATTGGAGTGATTGCGAAGCGGGCGAACAAGTCGTGGTCGATGGCAGCGCCAGCGAAGATCGGCAGTGCGAAAGCTGCCCGAAAGGGAGCTTCAGTACCACGGCGAATGCCCCCGCTTGCTCTGCTCACCGCACCTGCGAGCCCGGGACGTTCATCGACATGCCGGGTAATGCGACGAGCGACGCCGTCTGCAGCGGCTGTCCGTCAGGAACCTTCAGTGACGCGGATGACGCCGAAACCTGCACGGCTTGGACGACCTGCCAGCCCGGACAGTACGTGTTGGAGGTGGGTAGCGCTACCCACGACCGGATTTGCGAGCCGTGCGCCCCGGACATGGAGAGCTTCGGGTTGAATTCGGGATCGTGTGTGGCAGTCGGCGAATGTCCGCCCGGAACCGTCGTTCGGACACCTGCCACGGAGACCACTCCAGCCGAATGTGACGACTGCGAACCGGGGCAGTACTGCGCCGGAGGGCAGGCCGACGGCGTCGATTGCGGGGACGGGGATTGGGACGACGACGAAGACCCTGCCACGCCGTGCATCGCACAGACCGCTTGTCTGGCTGGGGAGCACATCGAGTCGGCAGGTGGTCCGTTGGCGGATCGGACGTGCGCGGCGTGCGCTGACGGCACGTTCAGCTCTGAGCCGCAATCGGACTCCTGCATGGAGTGGCAACACTGTTCGCCGGGGACGTACGTCGACGTGCCCGGCAGCAGTACTGCCAATCGCGTGTGTGTCGCGTGTGGCTCGGGGAGTTTCTCTACGACGCAGGACGCGCCGGCTTGCGCTTCATGGTCGGTGTGCGCGGCGCCGAACTCCTATGTGATGACCCAGCCCAGTGCCAACAGCGATCGCGAGTGCGGACTGTGCGAGGCGCCGGAAGTGACGTTCAAGGACAACGCGGCCCAATGCGCGCTTCCCATCTTCCAAATGAGTAGCGGCACGGTGGTGATTGAAGCCGAAAGCTTTCATTCTCAAGAGCGTCACGACTCGAGCCACGCGTGGGAGCTGGCTACGGCACCACTCGCCTCCGGTGAGCGTAGCATGGACGTTAGCCCCGACGTTGCGTACACGTGGCAGGACAACGGTGTGGTCGACTTCGCGCCGCGATTGGACTTTCGTGTCAATTTCACGAGTACCGGTACTTTCCACTTCCACCTCAGAGGCGATCCAGGGGGAAGCGGCGCGGGTTCAGACACTTGTTTCGCCGGCATCGACGGTCTGTTGGGACAACCCTACGACTTCGACGACCAACTGGATTCGTGGAGTTGGCGTTCTCAGAGCTTTTCGGTGGACTCCGAAGGACTGCACGTGGTGAGCGTGTGGGCGCGGGAGGACGGTTTTCGCCTCGACAAGATCGTGATCAGTACCAGTTCAACCACGCCGACGGGCAACGGTCCCGACCAGAGTCCGCAAGGCTGACGGCCCTGCGTCGCGAGTTGCCTGCCGTCTGATGCCACCGGTGCTCGTTTCTTGCGCCCTCGCGGCGCTGGGAGGTTTCAGTCGTCGGACTCTGCGTCGATGCGCTTTCGTATCGAGACAATCGCACGAGACAGGGCGTGTCCGTGGCGAAGGCACGGCATGCAGTCGTCGTTTCCCCGTAGCCCGCACCCCGTCTTGGTCGTCAAGCG
>QJWJ01000157.1 GCA_003235365.1 Deltaproteobacteria bacterium | reverse complement strand
CATGAGCTTGGCGGTGATCGCGGTCACCACACTGAGCAATCTCTCGATCAGCCTGATCCGCAACCTGATCCCGCCAAGCATCCGCATCATCGTGCAGCTGAGCGTGATCGCTTCGCTGGTGATCATCACGGACCAGGTGCTCAAGGCGTTCGTGTTCGAGATCAGCAAGCAGTTGAGCGTCTTCGTCGGTCTGATCATCACCAACTGCATCGTGATGGGTCGCGCCGAAGCATTCGCCATGCAGAACCCGCCCGCGGCCAGCATCGTCGACGGTGTGGGCAACGGGCTCGGCTACAGTTTCGTGTTGGTCAGCGTCGCATTCGTCCGTGAACTGTTCGGGACGGGCAAGCTATTCGGCCTCACCATCTTGCATCCGGTCACCGAAGGCGGTTGGTACGTGCCGAACGGGCTGATGGTCCTCGCCCCCGCCGCGTTCTTCCTGATCGGAGTGTTCATCTGGATTGTGCGCGCGAAACGGCCCGAGCAAGTGGAGGAGGACTTCTCCGCCGAGGGCATGCTTCACCTCAGCCACGAAGGCGATTGGCGCTAAGGAGTCCTGACCATGGAAGCACTCATCAGCATCGCAACCAAGTCGATCTTCGTCGAGAACATGGCCCTGGCGTTCTTCCTGGGCATGTGTTCCTTCCTCGCCGTTTCCAAGAAGGTCGAGACGGCAATCGGGTTGGGCTTCGCAGTCATCTTCGTGCTCGGCGTCACCACGCCCCTCAACCAAATTCTCAACGAGTCGGTGCTCAAGCCCGGTTCGTTGGACGCAATCGGACTCGAGGGAGTCGACCTGTCGTTCCTCACCTTCTTGACGCTGATCGGCACCATTGCGGCGACCGTTCAGATCGTGGAGATGACCCTCGATCGGTACGCGCCCACTCTGTACAACGCACTCGGCGTGTTCCTGCCGCTGATCGCGGTGAACTGCGCCATCTTGGGTGCTTCGTTGTTCATGGTCGAGCGCGACTACAACCTGGCAGAGAGCACCGTGTTCGGTTTCGGTTCCGGCATCGGTTGGATGCTCGCCATCGTCGCTCTTGCCGCTGTGCGCGAGAAGCTCCGCTACAGCAACGTCCCGCCGCCCCTGCGCGGCCTCGGGGTCACGTTCATCATCGTGGGTTTGATGAGCATCGGCTTCATGGCGTTCAGCGGTATTCAGCTCTAAACCTCGGACCTGCAAGCACCTAGAATAGGAATTCATCGATGGAAACTATCCTCCTGGGCGTCCTCGGGTTCACGCTCATGATTCTGGCGCTGGTCGCCGTGTTGATGGTCGCCAAAGCCAAGCTCGTTCCGAGCGGCGAGGTATCGATCGTCATCAACGACGACCCCGACAAGGTGATGCGCACCTCCGGCGGCTCGACGCTGCTCAACACTCTTTCTGCCAACAAGATCTTCATCCCTTCAGCCTGCGGCGGCAAGGGAAGCTGCGGCGTCTGCAAGGTCCACGTCCACGAGGGCGGTGGCGCGATTCTGCCGACCGAGCTCGGACACATCAGCCGTGGCGAGGCACGCGAGGGCTGCCGCCTGTCTTGCCAGGTCAAGGTCAAGCAGGACATGAAGATCGAGATCCCGGCCGAAGTCTTCAGTGTTCGCAAGTGGCAGTGCAAGGTCAAGAGCAACCAAAACGTCGCAACCTTCATCAAGGAACTCGTACTCGAGCTCCCCGAGGGTGAGGCAGTGCCGTTCCGCGCTGGCGGGTACATCCAGATTGAGTGCCCTCCCCACACGGTGAAGTACAAGGACTACGTCATCGAGAAGGAGTACCACGAGGACTGGGACAAGTTTAACTTGTGGCGCTACGTGTCGAACGTCACCGAGACCGTCACACGCGCCTACTCCATGGCGAACTGCCCCGACGAAGCGGGCATCATCATGCTCAACGTCCGCATCGCAACCCCTCCCCCGGGGCGCGACGACGTCCCGCCGGGCATCATGAGCTCGTACATCTTCGGCCTCAAACCGGGTGACGAAGTCACCATCTCCGGGCCGTTCGGCGAGTTCTTTGCGCGCGACACCGACAACGAGATGGTCTTCATCGGCGGTGGCGCGGGCATGGCTCCCATGCGTTCGCACATCTTCGACCAGTTCCGGCGCATCCACACCAAGCGCAAGGTCAGCTTCTGGTACGGCGCGCGCAGCATGCGCGAGGCCTTCTACGTCGAGGAGTTCGACGAGATTCAGAAGAACAACGACAACTTCAAGTGGCACTTGGCGCTCTCCGCGCCGCTCCCGGAAGACAACTGGACGGGCTTGAAGGGCTTCATTCACCAAGTGCTGCTCGACGAGTACCTGTCGAAGCACCCTTCTCCCGAAGACTGCGAGTACTACCTCTGCGGGCCACCCATGATGAACGACGCGGTGACCAACATGTTGCTCGACCTGGGCGTTGAACGCGAAAACATCATGTTCGACGACTTCGGCGGCTGATACTCAGACCGTCCGATACGAGCCGCCTCCGTGCGGAATGAGGGCGCCGAAGTGGCGCCCTCACGCAATTTGAGACCGAAGCACGAATCATGAACCTCCCCAGAGCCGGTCTGACGCCCCGCGCGAAAGTGCTGTTGCCGCTGTTCCTGCTGGTATTGCTAGGACTGTCGTACTGGCGCCTGCGCCCGACCCAATCGAGCGGCGTGGTGCACTTCACCGGCCGCACGATGGGTACGACCTATCAGGTCACGTTGGGCGGCGAGGCGACGTCACTTGCCAGTGATGAGCTGCGGCAAGCACTGCAAGCGGAGCTCGATCGAGTTTCGGGGCTGATGTCGACCTACGACGAGAACTCGGAGTTGTCGAAGTTCAACGCGAGTTCCTCGACTGAGCCGTTTGCCGTTTCGCGCGACACCGCCCAGGTCGTCGCCGCCGCTCTCGAAATCAGCAAACAAAGCGGGGGAGCGTTCGACGTCACCGTCGCGCCATTGGTGGCGCTTTGGGGGTTTGGTGCTGGCGCTCAAACGCAGCCCCCAACGCCAGACCAAGTGGAGGGGGCGCGGCGGAAAGTCGGCTATCAACGCCTGAGCGTCAGTGTCGACCCGCCGACTCTGACCAAGTCGGATCCCGACCTGCACTGCGACTTGTCCGCCATTGCCAAAGGCTACGGCGTCGACAAGCTTGCCGATCTCCTGGAGGCGCGCGGCGCCAAGGACTACTTGGTCGAGGTCGGCGGAGAGATTCGCGTCAGTGGTCACAAGGCTGAGGGCCGCCGTTGGCGCATCGGCATCGAGCGGCCCGACAGTGAGACTCGCGACGTCAAACAGGCACTCGAAGTGGATGCCACCGGGATGGCGACGTCGGGAGACTACAGAAACTACTACGAGAAGGACGGCAAACGAGTGTCGCACACCATCGACGCGCGCACGGGGTACCCAATCGACCACGGCCTGGCGTCGGTCAGCGTGCTGCATCCGAGCTGCATGTGGGCCGATGGCTACGCGACGGCTATCAACGTCCTGGGGCCCCAAGAGGGCCTGGCACTGGCCAAGCGTTTGAACCTGGCGGTATCGCTGATCGTCCGTCAAGCGGGGGATTTCAAGACACTGTCGAGTCCGGTGTTCGACAACGTGACGGCTAGTCCCCTGGAACCGTAATTCCTTGAAGCATTGCCGCGGCCCCAAGTGAATGAAGGCCGCAGCAATTCTGCGAAACGCCTCGGCTTGTTCCAAGGGACCTTCTGCTTCATTTGTTCAAGGAACTTCAGTTCGTTGCTCCTGACCCGGCCCCCTCGAACGCGACACCTTGACGGTGGCAACGCTCCGCCATCGTGGTAAGAGCTGATCCCCGAACGCCCGACGCGTTCCCCCCTTCACTTCGACGAATCTCCGTGACCACGTTTCTTCTGACCCTCGCAGCCTTCGGAACCGTCATCTTGGCGATGGCCGTCGGCGTGATGTTCACCGGGCGGCGCCTTCAGGGTTCGTGTGGCGGTACGGGAACGAACTGCTCGTGTAGCGCCGACAAGCAACGCGAGTGCAAGACCAAGGGCAAGCCGACCCCGCACGCCGAAACCCCGATCGAAGCCAGCACGCTGGCTCGACGCTGACGGCAATCGCGTCGATGGCCTCAGCGGCCTGTCACGACGGTGCACGTCGTGGCGTACAAGCCGAGGATCTGAAAGTTGTCGTGGTCGACGTGGGCAACTTCCTTGATGCCCCCATCGTCCATGGCTGCTGCGATTGAGGCGTCCCCCGTCGCCACCAGGCCGAGTATGGACGAGGCGCACGCTTGGCCGGTCTTGCTACCGGCCCCTGCCCCGACCTCGCCACCCATCTTGTACCCGGCGTACAGGGCTCCGACGACGTATCCGTTGCCGCCGTGAACCACACTCGCACAGCCCGATACCGAGACCGCAATGGCAACAGCCCCGGCCAGTTTGCCCAACTTCGTCATTGATTGATTCTCCTGACCCGAATTGAGATCGCCAGCGCCCGCGTCGCTGCGCAGCCGCCGGCGGCACGATACGGCGGACAGCCGAGGACGGCCAAATCTCGAGACTGAGCCCCAGGGAGTTGCCTCTTGGTGCAAGAGCCATGACCCTGTAGGCTCGAATCCGTGTCTCCGGTCACTCAGTACGTGGTCCAGGCAGCGGTGACCCTGTTGGGGGTCGCGTTGCTGGCCTACTTGATAGTGACGGCCAACCGTCGCTGGGGGGCGGTGGCCGGGCGTGGACCGTTGGAGCTGCTGGGACGCTTGCCATTGGAGGGGCGCCGTGCAGTGTACATGGTCCGAGTAAACAATCGGGTCTTGGTTTTGGCCGCGACGGATCAACAAATCACCAAGGTGGCCGACTTGCCCGACGACGGCGTAACGTCGCACGGCGTGCCCTCGCCTCGTTTCTCCGACGTGCTACGTCGCTTGACGCAACGCCCGGCAGAGTCGTCTGCCTCCGAGCCGAACGACGACGGGGCGAGGCCCTCCCCGCCTGCCCCGTGGAAGGAGCCATCGAAAACGGCAGATCCAGCCGACGAGGATCGGGAAAGATGAACGACGGCGCGGCTGCCCTCCTCGATCAACCACTGAGCCTGGTCGCGGGCCTGGGCCTGCTCGGCTTGCTGCCGTTCGCGTTCATGACGCTGACGTCGTTCGTCAAGATATCGACCGTGCTTCACATCACGCGCAGCGCGATCGGGGCGCAAAGCGTTCCGACGACGACGGTGATCATGGCACTGAGTACAGCGCTGACGCTGTTGGTGATGGCCCCGGTCGCCAGCGAGATGAAGACGCGCATCGAACCAGCACTGCAGGGCGGTCGAACGACGGCCCAACTCGTGACAGACGTCGTCCAGAGCGCCGCTGAGCCGTTGCGGGGATTTCTCAAGAGCAACGCGGACCCGCGCGAGACGCAACGCTTCGTCACGTTGGCGAACCAGGCCAACCCCAAATCCGACGAGCCAGCGACCGCCGACGACTTTGCCGTCGTGATCCCGGCGTTCATGATCACCGAGCTGTTCGAGGCGTTCAGCCTGGGTTTTGCGATCTTCCTACCGTTCCTGGTCATCGACCTGATCACGGGCAACGTCCTGTTGGCGCTCGGGATGCAGATGATGAATCCCACTCAGGTGAGTCTTCCCTTCAAGCTGTTACTGTTCGTCATGGCCGACGGCTGGGGGCTACTCGCCCAGTCCTTGGTCACCGGTTACGTGCCTGGGTGACCAAGCCAGGCCGCCCTCCAGTGCCGGACGTCGCGGGATGTATCGGTCGCTCGGTGGCTGTGCCGGTCGGCTCAGGGGCTCCGTTGGCAAGCTGTCCGACCGCCGCATCGCGTCGCGTCGGTGAGCGGCGTCACGTTCGCAACCAGGCAAAACACCGGTCATTACCAGTGATTGACGATCCGTTCCCGGCGGAAGTCCCCAGCCAGACTGTGGGTACCTGGGACCATCGGTTAGCGAACGGAACGGACCGAAAACCAGCCTCAGCAATCCGGGAATAGCTCCCGACCGCGATGGTTGTTGCCGACCGCTCGGGCACACCCGGGCAGAGCTCCCCACTGGTTGGGATGGTTGACAGCGGTCCGACCGCGGTTAGGATGCCGCCGCCGTGAGGCGGCGGGTCTGGGTCACCCATCGAGGGCGGTCATCCCCACCACTGGGTCTCACGAGAAACGGAATGCAACACACAACGAACCACGCTCACCTTCGGCAGACCTTCACCGGCTGCGCGTACACCGTCGCGTTCACGCGGTGGTCACGACCAAATCTGCAGCCCTCGACTGCTGCAGCGGTGACGGGGGCGCGTTGTTCAGCGAAAGGCGGCCAGTTGCCATGAGCGACGTGATGATTCAGGCGAGTTCCCTGAGTAAGCAGTTCGGCGCCGTCCAGGCCCTCGACAAGATCGACTTCGAAGTTCGCAAGGGCGAAGTCGTCGGTTTCTTGGGACCGAACGGTGCCGGCAAGTCCACGACGATGCGAATACTGACGTGCTTCATCTCGCCGACCTCGGGGTCCGCGAAGGTGCACGGCTTCGACGTCTTCGACGATCCACTCGAAGTACGACGCCGCCTCGGCTACCTGCCGCAGCGCGCTCCGCTGTACCAAGACATGACCGTCTGGGAGTACCTGGAGTTCGCCTCCGACGTACGCAAGCTCGATCCGGGAACGTTCAAGACGCGCTTGCGCAAGGTCGTCGAAGTGTGTGGCTTGGCGCAAGTGTTGGGCAAGCCCATCGGTACGCTGTCACACGGTTATCGTCAGCGCGTCGGACTCGGTCAGGCCCTGATCCACGATCCGCCGATCTTGATTCTCGACGAGCCCACGGCCGATCTCGACCCCAACGAGAAAGCCGAACTGCTCAAGTACATCAAGGAAATCGGCAAGGATCGCACGATCTTGCTCAGTACTCACAACCTCAACGAAGTCGAAGAGGCGTGTGCGCGCGCCATCATCGTGAGCAAGGGGCGAATCGTCGCCGACGGCAATCTCGACGACATGCGCACCCGCAGCGGCTCGGTGCGTTACAGCATCTGCATCGACGAAGGCAGCAAGTCTGCCCCGACCGCCTCGGACGTGCGTACCGCTCTCGAGAAGCTGGACGGGTCGCGCAAAGTCGAGCAGAAGCCCACGGACGAGAAGGCTCACCGCTTCGTCGTTCATGCGGCCCAATCCAAGGACTTGCGAGCAGAGATATTCCGCCTGGCGGTTTCCAGCGATTGGACCCTGCTCGAGCTCGGGCGCGACGCGCAGAGTCTCGACAACGTGTTCCGTGAGTTGACCCGCGGCGACGAACGCCTCGACCGCGGTGACCAGTGGCGCGAGGACGACCAAGATGACGCAAGCGCAAGCGCGCAAACCAAGGAGGAAGGCTGACCCATGTCTGCCATGCTGACGATTGCGAAACGAGAGTTTCGTTCCTACTTCGACAGCCCCGTCGCCTACGTGGTGATCTGCCTGAGCTTTTTGGGTCTGGGGTTGATGTTCTTCCAGTTCGGCGGTGGTTTCTGGGAAGAAGACCGCGCGAGCATGGGCAATCTGTTTCTGTACATCCCTCCGGGGCTGAGCATGCTGGTCGTGCCCGTCGTGACGATGGGCCTACTCGCGGAGGAACGACGCAGCGGCACGCTGGAAATGCTCATCACGTTGCCCGTCAAAGACAGTGACGTGATGCTCGGCAAGTACATCGGCGCCCTGGGGCTCGTCCTGACGCTGGTAGTGGCGACGTTCGCCTACCCGCTCAGTATGTTCTACAAGCCGTGGAACCTGGGCGCACTCGATTGGGGTCCAATTCAAAGTGCCTACCTCGGTCTCATCCTGTTCAGCGCAGCGGCGGTGGCGATCGGGCTGCTCGTCAGCTCGCTCACCGACAGCCAAGCAGTCGCCTTCTTCATCACCTTCTTCGTTCTGTTGGTGATGTGGTACGTCGGCCGCAGCGCAGATTGGATGGGCGGCACCCTGGGTGAAGTGCTGCGTTACGTCAGTTTCGAAACGCGTATGAACGGCTTCATGCGTGGTCTGATCGAAACCCGCGACATCGTTTACTTCGCGAGCATCGCCGTGCTGTGTCTGGTGACGGCCTTCCGCAAGCTCGAAAGCAGAAAGTGGGGCTGAAATGGCGACCGAAAAAGCACGACGCAAGGTAGCGACCGAAACCGGCCTTTACATGATCGTCCTGACGGCGATCATCGTGGTGGTCAACGTACTGGCCGCTGGCGCGAGCAAGCGCTGGGACGCGACCAAGAACGAGCGTTACACACTGTCCCAAGGCAGCGCCCGCTTGGTTCAAAGCTTGAACGAGCCGATCATGGTCGACGCCTACGTGACCAAGGGTCTGGCCAAGCTCGAAGTCTACGTCGACGACTTGACCAGCCTGCTCAAGGAATACGAGCGCCAAGGCGGCGGCAAGTTCAACTTCACGTTGATCGAAGCAAAGACCGAAGAGCTCAAGGAGAAGGCCAAGGAAGACGGCCTACAACCCCTCACCTTTGCGGCTCAGGCCGAAACTGGTGACGACCAGGCCGCCATCGCGCAGGGCTACCTCGGCCTCGTTCTGAAGTACAAGAGCGAGAAAGAGGTCCAAGCACTGATGCCCGGCCAGTCGCAGGGGCTCGAGTTCCAGATCAGCAACAAGATCCGAGAAATCCGCAACAAGGCCGACGAGATCAAGCACAAGGTCGGTCTGATCACGGGCAAGGAAGAGCTCAAACTCAGCGACACCAACCTGCTGCCCAAGCAGGGCCGCGGTGGGGCGAGCATTCAAGCCATCCTCAACCAACACTTCCCCTTCTACGAGTTCGTGGATGTGGAGCTCAAAGAGGATGAGGAGATCGATCCCGAGCTGATGGGTCTGGTGATCACGGCCCCCGGCAAGGACTACACGGAGAAGGAGCTGCGCCGCATCGACCAGTTTCTGATGCGCGGCAACAAAGCCTTGGCTGTGTTCGCCTCAGCGGTGAGCATCAAGCCCAACGACGCCGAGATCAAGGCGACGTTGACTACGCATGGCCTCGATCAGTTGTTGGCCGGGTATGGCCTCAACATGAAGAAGGACCTGTTGCTGGACTTCGGCGCGCACCTGCAGACTCTGGTTCCGACCCAGGCCGGCATTCAGGCGGTCCGTCACCCACCCATCGCACACGTCGCCGAAGATCCTCGGCTCGAGGGTGACGAGCAACTGCTCGACACGAGCTTCCCGACGTTCTTCCGCTTGCAGGAGGCAGCATTCCCCTACCCGTCGGCGATTGAGATCCTGCGGGACAAGCAGCCGGCGGACGTGACGTTCACCGAAATCGCCCGCACCACTCCGAACACGACCGAGCTGACCGACGAGACCATCGATCTGAAGCTGCGTCTGGATGGTTGGCAGCCCAAGCCCCCGTTCGAGCAGCACGTCATCGCCGCTGCGGCAGAGGGCAAGCTCAAGAGCGCGTTCGCGGGCGGCGACAACGGCGGGATCGAGGTCCCGGAACGATCCGAGGCCGAATCCCGAGTCTTGCTGGTTTCATCGAGCCAGTTCCTCACCAATCCGTTCGCCTATTCCGGCAACGGTCCCGAATTGGGGCAGCAATTCCAGATGTTCGGCAACGTCGGTGGCGATCCGCTGCTGCTCGCCGTCGCGGGGCCCTACGCGCAACGTTACCTGACCAACACGTTGCTCGCCGTGAAGAACACCATGGACTGGATCACCGGCGACCAGGACTTGCTCGCCATCAGTGCCAAGATCATCGGCGAACCGAACCTCAAGTACTCCAGCCTCAAGCCACCGAGCATTCCGGTGGATGCAACTGACGAGGACCTGAAGAAGCTCGACGAGGACTACAAACTGGCTCGCAAGAACCTGCAAAAGCGCGTCGAATGGTCGTTGACGCTGGTCCTACCGCTGCTCTTCGCCGGTTTCGGCGTGTTCCGTTGGCGTACACGCTTGAACAAGCGCAGCAGTTTCAAGTTGGCGTGACCTAGGGAGAAACTCATGGACAGCAGCAAGAAACTCTACATCGCGTTGGCTGTGCTCTTGGCCTTGGGGGGCGGTCTGTACCTCCAGCAGAAGAACGCC
>QJWJ01000272.1 GCA_003235365.1 Deltaproteobacteria bacterium | reverse complement strand
GTTGTCTTCCGGGTCCTTGAACTTGATCTCGGACGACTCGCGCCCACCAACGAAGGCTGTTCTGCTTTCAGTCATGTCCGATCCGAAGGTGACGTCGAGGATCACGGCTCGGCGGAACGAGACCTCGAGCAGTATGGGGCGCTGAGCGACGGACCACACGAGACCGACATCGTGCCCAGTGACGGCAAACACACCAGGCTGAGCAGCGAGCAAGCGCGCAAACGAGAGCGCCGCTTGACCGCCGGAAAGCGCAAACGCGCCGGCGCTTGCTTGGATGCCCTTCCCAGAGTCGAGCCCGACGTCGTATCCGGTGAGCACGAACGCGCCCGGTTCGGCTGTCAGCAGGCGCTTGGCCAAGAACTGTACAGCTGGTCCTGTGACCACGAAGTCGCCGGTCGTGGCTGCCAGCCTGCGCAAAGCTGCGAGCGCCGCGGCGTTGCCAACGACGGCGAAGTCGCCAGCCGTCACGCTGAGGTGCCCGCCAGATAGCAACCCAGCGTCGTAGCCAGTCACCCCGAATGTCCCCAGCGCCGCCACAATCCTTCGCAGCGCAAGGAGCGCAGCAGCGTTACCGGTGACACCGAACGATCCCGCCTCGGCCGCGAGCACGGCGCCGCCAATCAAGCCAACGTCGTACCCAGTGACACCGAACGCGCCGGGGGCCGCGGCGAGAAGTCGATTCGCGAGGAAGGCAACAGCGGCACCCGAGAGCACGAATTGCCCTTCCTGCGCTTGAATGGACTTGCCCGCGACCGTCAACCCGACATCGTGACCGGTGACACCAAAGCTACCGGAATCGGCGACGAGTCGCGCAAGGTGAAGCAATGCAGCGGACGGGCCAGAAACGTTGAACTGCCCCTCAGCGGCTTGGAGGATGCGTCCGTTCGAAAACGCAACGTCGTGGCCCGTCGAAGCAAACGACCCCGTCGACGCCTGCAGCCTTCGCTGCGCGAGTAGAGACGCTGCGAAACCCTCGACCGAGAACCCGCCAGCCTGTGCAGCGAGCTTGCGTCCCGCGAGCAGACTTGCCGGGCTGCCAGCTGTCGCGAAGGCGCCTGCGGTCGCTGCAAGCAAGCGACTTGCAAGCAACGCGGCAGCGGCCCCGCTGACACCGAAGCTGCCAGCCGCCGCGACGAGCGTATACGAACCGCCAGACGTCGGCTCGCTCGCGCCAATCGCCGGCGTAGACCCGGGCCGCGTCGTTCCCTCGATCGAAATCGTTACCGCGAGGTCCGCGTCCGAACTGAGGTCTGTACCGTTGCCAAGCCAGGTCGTGTCAGACGTTGCAAGCTTGTAGTTGTTTGTGCCGCTAGCGTACGCTGGCGTCGACGTCGAATTGGTGACGTCTGCCGTCCACGCTCCGAACGAACCGTACGAGTCTCCGGTCGCCGAGCACGAATCGAAGCCGCAGTTTTTGACGCTGAGCGTCCCGTATCCGGCAACACCGAAGACGAGCCCAACGAACGTGTTGTTGTGGGAGTAGCAAGCACCACCACCCGAGTACATGACGATCCCCTCAGACGAACCGAACAGGACGCAGTTGCTTGCCTCGACCAACTGACCAGGTGAGGCGAACAGCGTGGCTCCCGCCTCCGACTGGAACATGGACTGTTCCAGATACATTGCTTGTCCGGTAACGTGTACCAGAGACGGATCCGACGAAGCCCACTCGAGGTGCGCTTGGATGCCCCGGATATACAGCGAACGTTGCAGCGTGATCGTTCCGCCGCCGGCAGTGGGTGACGATAGAAACACATACTTCGAGCCGTCCCACTCGCCGTCGGCGAAGTTGGAGGCATCCGCGGTCCAAAAGATCGCGTTCGTGCCGTTAGTCACCCATGCGCCGGCAATCGTGAACTGCGACGTCCCGTTGTCATCGGGGCCTCCGGACCAATCGCCACTCGCAATGAAAAACGCGCGATCGTTGCCGGTGACGAGGTCTTGCGCCTCGGTGAGAACCGCGGTCTCAAAATCTGGGTAGTCCTCGCCGCTACCGAGCGTGTATCCGAGGTCAGCCACGCGTCAGGAGCTCCGCGCGCAGCGCTTCGGCGTCGGCCTTGCGGAGCGCTGCCTGACGCAGGAGCATCGCGCGACTAGCTCTGGGGGCCTCGCGAGCGATTGACTCCAAACGGTGAGCGTCTCCGATTGCGATTGCGACGGTGCGCTCGTCGGCCAGTTGCTGCATGAACTCGCCAGCGCGTGCGGCGATCCGAGACTCCCAAGTGATTCCCTGGCGAGCGGCTTCGAGCGCCGCTTCTGAGCGCCCCTGGCGTCCCGACGACGGAGGAGAACCGCTACCCGTACGCGCATCAACGAATGCGCGCCGGATGTCGTTCCAAGCCAGGGGACCCATTGCGGCACGGCAATCGATAGGCACGCCCGTCGACGCTGACTGTCGCTCGCTTGCTGGCAGCGACTCGAAGTCCATCACCCAGCGCCGATGTGGTAGCGCTGCGTAGAGATCCGCGTCCGCCGGATCGATTCTACTCGGGGTTATCGTATGCGGCTCAACCGGGTCCCACGCGCTCAGGTCGCTGTCGTCCACGTCGGCGATTATGAACCGCGGCAGATTGCACTTGCGGTTCGGCACCCACGAATCCGGGAACACGCGCATCACACACCCAGCATGGTCACCCTGAGCGGCTATTAGTAAGCGAGCCATCGAAAGTTTCCGGTTGTCAGTTCACGAGGATGCCGCGCATCGCCCCGCCCATCGCGTAGGGGCCAGCCGGCACCTTGCAGCTGAACCAGACGAGCTCGTCACTGGCGTTCGCCGCAACGGGGACACCAAGCGTCGATTCGAAAGCGCCCGCGTCCCACGTGACGTAGTAGGACGTGGTCGCGTCCAGATCGCTCGCCGGTGTGATCGTCAGGTTCGGGCCAGCGATCCCGATCTCTGGGTCTCCGATGTCGTAGGTCGTGACAGTCAGCCCCGTGGCGAGATCTCGCAGGTAGACGTTGCCGGTGCCGGCTTGCAGGTTCTCGCTGAACCCGAGCACGATGGTCGTGTCTACGGCTACACCAAGAGCCCCCGCGAACGGGGTGGACGACAATAGTGTTGGCGGCGACAGCGGCGAGAACACC
>QJWJ01000220.1 GCA_003235365.1 Deltaproteobacteria bacterium | reverse complement strand
TCGGAGAGCGCGCGGGCAAGCACACCAAAACGAAGAAGAAGCATCATCAGTTCGTCATCGGCTCGAATTGCTTGCCAGTCCCAGTTCGGGTCGTATCCCGGCGCGCCGTTTGCCAGGGTCGCGACGGTCGTCGCCAAGTTGGGTGGCGCAAGGGGTCTCCCGTGCAGAGACAACCGCGCTAAGACGTACTCCCTCACCATGACCCAGTCCGAGAACTGCTGCGCCCATGCCTCTTGCCCTAGCTCGAAGTACCGCACGATTTCGTTGCGGAGGCCGTCGTCCTCGATCAGGCCTAGGCGGCCGCCGTCTCTCAGACTCAAGTATGCTGCCCGTGGGCGCTGATATCGACCGGCGTTCATGATGAAGAGAGCCCTCGCTCGAAGAGAGTCGGACGGAACGCTGGCGGCGGTCCGGTTCGCTAGGAACCACGCTGCCGCAGAATCGCGAAGGGCTAGGCTCCGGCCGACCCCGGTGAGCTCAATGGAATCGTTGGCCAGGTCGGCACGCAGCGCAGTTAGCGCCTCCAGCTCGTCTCGTCGTTGCTGGGCTCCGTCCCACCAGGCGTCGGCGGCAAGGGCCAGCAAGATGGAGACAATGATCACGAGCCCTTCCGCGATTATGCGAGGCCACGCGATCGCCCGGTTTGAGATCTCTGCCTCCTGAGACGCGTTCTAACGGACTCGGAATTCTGCTGGCGCGGCCTGTCCGGTGTCAAAGCACTGACCGTCAGGTCACCCGACCACTCGAGTCTACCGTCACCGAAGCGAGCGCAGACGAGCGCGGCCCAGAACTCCCGAGCCGGTCTTGAGACAAGGCGACAGGCGACCCGCGCGGCAGTAATTCCCTGTTAGGCCGCAGCCCCCTCGAACCCGAGGGCGACCCTATCGGGGCGAGTGGCCCAATAGGCCCACGCGATGAAGAGGGCCTGAAACGGAAGTCGGATGTAGAGAGCCGCCGGACTCAGGTCGGGGAAGAGATCTGGGTTCAGGGCCATGTGGAGATTCGCAGGAAAGACGGCGATGAGTAGGACGACCAGGCCCCAGCCGGCTGCGGCACGGGCGGCAGGGACCAGGACGGCGACCCCACCCATCACCTCGAAGACACCACTGAGGTAGACCAGCCCCAGGTGAGCGGGCAGATACGGCGGCATCATCGCCACGTAGAAGTCGGGATTGGCGAAGTGGTTGATGCCTGCTGCGACGAAGAAGAGAGCCAGAGCGAGAAGGGCGAGTCGCTTCGGGAGATGTGCAGGAAGGTCCAGCATGTTTGAATCGTTGAGTCTCCGACTGACTCAGAGCTGCTGCCTAACGGACTCGGAATTCTGCTGGCGCGGACTACTGGGTGACAAGGGTACGGGCCTCTAGCCTACGCGCCACAGAAGCTTGACGGGTACGGAAGGGAGCGAGGCCACCGCTGATTGCGAGACAAAGTTGCTCGGCAACAGACCGATCCGCTTAGCCGCGCAGCAGCGATTCCCTGTTAGAACGCAACTTTCCTCCAACTCGCGGGAGTCCACGATTTCGGCACCAGTCCATCGCTGGGACCGCTACGGTGTCCTGGTACTTACCTCTTTCCATCTAGGCAGAAGCGACTCGCGGTCGAGCCGGGCGCCATCCAGATAGACGTCAGAAATCATCCGTGTGTTGCGGATGTCGCTGAGCGGGTCCGCGTCCAGGACGATGAACGAAGCGCTCTTGCCCGCGGCAAGCGTTCCGAGATCGGTGAGCCCCATCAGCTCGGCCGGGCGCGACGTCGCCGCCACGACCGCCTCGGCCGGCGTCATGCCAAGCTGCACCCACCGCGCGAGCTCGACGTGCTCACCCGACCCGAACGTATGGCCTGGGTGAATGCCCGTGTCCGTCCCAAGCACGACTCGGGCGCCGGCTTCGAGCATCTGCGGGAAGTTGATCGCCATCTGCCTTTCCCGGGCCTCATTGGGGGGGCCGCAATTGGACTCGAGCCCCCTGCGCTCCGTCTGGCTGCGTATCCACGCGATCAGGGAGTCGGGCAGCGCCTGTTCGAAGAACGGATCCGCCGCGCAGACGCCGTTGGGAGTATCGCCGAGGCCGATGACCGTCGCCCAATAGGGACGCTTCTCCCGGAGCAGCGCGAGGTATTCCTCGTCCAGCGGCTCGCGCTGCACCATGTGCACCAGCACGTCGGTGCCCGCCGCCACCACCGCCTTCTGATCGGCCAGCCTGATCGCGTGCGTGTGGACGATCATGCCGTGCCGGTGCGCTTCGTCGACGATCGCCTCGTAGACGTCGGGAGTCAGCTTCGGATAACTGCCGCCTCGATCGTCGAACCACACCTTCACGTGCTCGATCTGCTGCGCGACCATGCGCTGGACAGCGGCACGCCCTTCGTCCGGGGTCGTGACTTCGTTCACGACACGCAGCACGTTGGTCGCTTCGCGCAGCACGCGATCGGGGCCACCGTTTGGAGGCGCCATCCCCGGCATGAAAAGGTACCGCGAAGCCGGCGGGAGCCGGCCCGCCCGTTGGTCACGCTGGAACCGCAAAGAGAGTTCGGTCGGACTCGTTCCCACCGACACGGTGGCGGCGGTCCCGTAGAACGCAGCACGCTGCATGTGATCGAGGAGGTTCTCCGCGGTCTGGTTCTCGGGACCCCAACTCGTGTAGCCCTCGTAGCCGACGTGGGAGTGAACGTTGATCATGGCCGGCATGACCGTCTTGCCGGCAAGGTCCACGACCGGGGCGCCGGCGGGTGGCGTGACGGCGCTTCGAGGTCCGACGGCGACGAACCGTCCATCCTGTACGACGAACACCCCGTCTTCGACAGGAGGAGTATCGTCACCGATGATCAAGCGAGCCCCCTGGTATACAACTGCTCCGGACGACCCGGTGTCCCCGGCGCATGCAATGGTCGCGAGCGAGGCCACAATGATCCAACTCGTGAGCTTTCTCATCCTATCCTCCAGGCGAGTCTCGTCGTCTCCCCACCAAAGTCTGTGTTGCTCTCCAACGGACTCGGAATTCTGCTGGCGCGGACCTTCAGGTAGCAAGGCTGACTGCTGCTAGCCTACCCACCACTCGAGTCCACGGGTATTGAAGCGAGCGCAGTCGAG
>QJWJ01000108.1 GCA_003235365.1 Deltaproteobacteria bacterium | reverse complement strand
CCAAGCGATCCCACTCGAAAGGTCGCCGCGCCGGCGCACGTGGACAACGGCGTGCGCCGGCGTAGCGAGAGCTTCAACGGCGGCACATGGGCACTGCGCCGGAGGAGACGTCGCGCATCGGCGTTGCCGATCCGTCCGGGGTGAGCTTTCCTGGCTCTGCGCCGTCGGGCTGCTTCAAGCAACTGTGAGGGGCAGTCCGTTCACCCGGGCCTGTTGGGAAAGACATCAGCCGTGCTTCCGGCTCGTAGGCGTGGCCTTCGTTGATCACCCACGCCAAGTGCTCGACGAAGGTATCGTCGCCGCAGGGGTTGTCTCCGCAGGTCTTGCCGTCCTGGTGGTAGGCGAGCACCACGTGTACTTCGAACGTGTCGAGCAGACACTGGGGGATAGATACATCTGCCGCGTAGGGCACCGTGGCCTCGGCTTTCGGGGTCATTGCCACGAGCTCACCATGTCCGGATTCCGAGGCGACGAACACCGATTCGGAGCCGTCAGTTGGACCGACCGGGGATACCGCCAACAATGCCGAAAGCCCCACCTCCGCAAAGCCCGGTTCCCCAAAGAAGACGAGCCAACCGGTATAGACGCCGTTCGGGATCAGACCGCGCGCGTCGATGACGATGCGCGAACCGGCAGCGTCGCAGTGAACCTCGGCTTGACCGGTTGCTTGTCGCGCTTTGCCCCACGTCAGTGGCTGCTCCTCGGTGTCAGTGAGTTGGAACATGTCCGGTTCTCCGGGCAACGCCCGGTACACGATGGTGTCGTCGGGCGTGTCTTCGGTGACGACGTTTCCTTCGCCGTCCGAGAAGAACAAGGTCGGGATGACCGACTCTTCGATCCTGAGCATGCGTTCTGCCGCGGGGGGCGGCTCTTCTTGCTTGGTCTTCGTTTTTGGCGTCGATGCCTTCGGCCGCCCGCCACCCAGGACTTCGTGAGTCGTCGTGGAGTCCCGGTCGGACGCTGCGTCGTCGCTACACGCTATCAGTCCGCTGCCGCAAATCGGTGCGAGAAGTGACCCGATGAGCAGCAGCGACGCGCTCTTCACCGACTGAGGTCGAGATGTGACTGCGGTGGCTGATGGATTGGTTTGTTGTCTGGATGAACGAGACTGGGCAAATGACTGGGTAGACTGGATGAACATGCTTTCCTTCCTGGGGCGCTGGTTGTGCCCGCGACGAGGAGGTTGTGGTCGGTGGGGGTCAGCTGCGCGTCTTCGTGGCCGCCAAAACAGCGTCAAAGCGCGGACGCGCGTCAGTCGCAAGGTCGTGGGGCCGTTGTGCTCGTGCCCGCTTGCTGCAATGCCGCGCTGTCGACGGGGCGTGAATCTGCTGCGATGAGTGAGTGCGACCGTTCTGGGGAGAGTCGGTTTGCGTCCCAGGCGGCGATGAACGCCGCCTCTCGATTCATTTCCCGGCTCACCTCTCGGTGCAAGCGCTTCAGCTCGTCGAAGCTCCAATGGCAGGAGGCGACCTGATCCGTGACCTCGGCGAAGTGCCGGCACAGCTCGTCGCGTTCGGCTTGATAGCGACCGAGGGGGTCTCGACCTCGCAGTACGGCCCGAGCCAACAGTTCTGCGTCGCGAAACGCATCCGTCATGCCGTGGGACGTGCCGGGGTCCTTGTAGTAGCTGGCGTCACCGACCAGCGCCCAGCCGGGACCGGTGCTGCGTCGGGTGAAACCCACGGAACCCGCGTAGGCGCGAAGATTCGAGATTGGTGTGGCGCTTCGGACTTGGGTGGACAGGCGCGGGGCGCATTGCTCCAAGCAACGCTGAAATCCCTCGCTCAGCCCCGATCGAACGACCTGCGCGAAGCGCGCGGCGGCAAAGCCGACGAACACGCACGTCTGACCGCGGTTGGTCGGGATGGCGCCCGCCGTCAAACCCGGCGCGAAGTGCCAATGATAACCCCGTGTATCCATGTCTTCGTAGTGGCAATAGATCGTGCCGCTCGCGTGCCTGCCCTTCCGAATGATGGGAGCATCGACGAGCTCGGCCAGCTTTGAACGCACGCCGTCGGCGCCGATTACGAGGCGACAGGTCACGTAGTGGATGCGCCCGTCTGCGTCGCGAAGCCTCACGCCGATCACACGCCCGTCCGTGGCGCGTAGCAGCCCAACTAGCGACGTGCGATGACGGACGTCTGCGCCGGTCGCGCGCGCGGCATCAGCGAGCGTTGCATCGAGCAGGTGACGCCGCGGAGCGTAGAGCTTGTCGACGCCGTACCTGGGGGAGATGTTTACTTCGAACTGCTCACTGCCGTAGTGAAACGTCGTCGTGTCGATGGGGCTGGCGCCCTGAGCGATGAGCCCATCCAACAGACCCCAGCGCTGCAGCTGCAGCACGCCGCCGCGCATCAGCGCGTGGGTGGAAAGGGTGTCCGTGCCGGCTTGCCCCTTGTCCACGTTCAGGACGTGTAGGCCGCCACGGGCTAACAACATGGCTGTCGCAGCTCCGGCGCAGCGCGCGCCGACGACGATCACGTCGTAGTGCGTTCGAATGAAGCGTTTCGAGGGTGCCTTTGCGTGGGATGGCATGGGGCTGCTTTCCTCTCGACCGGTGGTAAGGGAGCAGGGGAGGGCGGTCGTCTGAGGTGGCGACGTCACGATGCGACGCTCCGCGCATTGAGGCGCTGCCAGATCCACTCGCTCAGCTCTCGAGCATCCTCGCCGACGCCGTCGATGTACGCGGAGCAGCGCCGCTTGAGGAAGTTCATTCCGAGCACGTACAGCCCCGGTATCGCGGTGGCCCCGAAGCGGTGGGCCACGTCCCCTCCGGGCGTGAGGACGGGCACGCGCAACCACGGGTAGCTGCGTCGATGACCGGTGGCCCAGATCACCGAGCGTATGCCGGCGCGCCGGCAATCGAGTTCGCCCGGCGCGAGGGGCACCGCGATCGGTCGCCAGGGTTCCGCCGGTCCCGTCTCTGCAGCAAACGGGGAGCGCTCGATGAACCGGTCGATGCGCGCCAGGACGCGCCGTAGCTTGGCGTCGGAGGCGGCGATCGAGTGCGCCAAGTCGTTGGCGAGGTTCACGCGATTGCCGTCCATCCCCAGCGCTCGACCCACGAGCTGTACCCCATTGTCGCTGAGCATTGCTAGATCGAGTGAACGGCGGGGAGTGGAGCCGACGAGCTGCAGCGACGGCCCGCGGCGCGAAGCGTCGAGGTTGACGACCTGCTCCGCCCGGTCGTGCAAGATCCCCGAGGCGTCGAGCCAGAACATGATGTCCCGACCGCGATAACTGCGTGGCATGCGCGCGTGCTTGCCGACGGCAACGGTTACCGAGCGGCCGGCGCGCTGCAGTTCTTGGGCCAGCTGGACGCCGGTTGCCGAAGCGCCGACTATCAGAACGGCGCCCGGCGGTAGCTGGTCGGCGCTTCGGTACTGGCTCGGCGTCAATTGCTGGACGTTCGGGTGTAGCGACGCGGCCATCGCGGGCACGTGTTCTCGTGCGCAATGGCCGGTCGCAATCACGACGTTCGGTGTGCTGTAGTGGCCGTGGTTGGTGCGAACCGTGAAGCCCTCACCAGCCGCCTGTACGGACCAAACCTCGGTGTGTTCGAACAGCGGTGTGTCGATGGCGTGGGCATACCCCTCCAGGCGCTGCACGAACTCGTCCCGACTCATGAATCCGTCGGGATCGTCGGGGCGCTCGAAGTCCGGCAAGCGCGTCTGCCAGTTGGGCGTGAGCAGGCGCAGGCCTGGCCGTCGGTCGCGCCAGCCTTGCGCTACCCGGCCACGCTCGAACACGACGTGCTCGACCTGCAGCCTCGACAGGCAACGGCTCATGGCCAACCCCGATTGTCCCCCACCGATGATCACGACGTCCGTACGCTTCACAGCTTCACCCTTGCTGGCCAGCGGCCAATTCAGTCGATGCGACCGCTCCAATCGGGCCCCCTGCGTGCCGGGATGGAGCTAGAGCCATGTACTTGCGGTGTCGGTCGCGAGAGCCCGCGCTACTCGCGGCCTTCTCGGTTTCGGGCCGCCACGCTGAGTTGGACGGGGACACCGTTCGTCAAGGAGTCGAAGACCGCAGATCTGGCCCGCGATTGCTCGACTATTTGCCGCAACTTTTCGGGCGGGGCATCTCCCTGGATGTCGAAGTGAATCTTGATCCCCGAGTAGCCGTTGCGAACTCGGTCCGACAGGCCCAAGAGGCCCAGCAAGTTGATGTTGCCTTCCACGGTGGCCACGACCGAATCGAGTTGGACTCCTCGCGCTGCGGCCACGTTGCCCACGCCCGCGGCGATGCACGATGCCAGCGCGTGCAGCAGGTATTCGATGGGTGCCGGGGCGTTGCCCTGACCGCAAAGCACCGGATGGTGATCGCCGTCGTATTCGAAGCGCTGAGCGTGCTCGTGCTCACCGCCAGCGCCACTGAACGGACCGATCTCGGTTCGGGTGTGGGTCCCGCTCAGCCAGCGATTGGTCGCGCGGAAGCGAAACTCGGCCAGCTCGGGTTGCTGCCCGACGGCGTTGATGGTCGCGAATAGATTGGGCGTATCGACGCCGTTGAGGGGTACCGGTTCACGTCGAACCGCGGCTTTCTCTGCGTGTTTTCCGTTGCTGGAGGTTTGCGTTGCATGTGTCGTCATGTCTGTGTCCTGTTTCGTGGTGTTGGTTGATGGGGTGCAGATAGCTTCGTGATTTGCGCAATTCAGTGCCGATTGCGGGAGCGCAGCTCGAGGTCTTCCGTGAACAAGTCGCTTGGCGCGGGTAGCTCGAGGTCGGGCTCTTGGAGTAGCGCGCGAGCGTCTTGGTTCTCGTAGCTACCGAGGTAGCCGTGGTTGCGGTATCCCAGCAAGTCTTGCAGCACGGGGGAGAGCGTGCGCGCCAGCTCAGGGGGAACGGCGAGGTACTGGTTCTCGTATTGACGGAGCCAGCCCAGGTTGTAGCCGAACAACGCCCCGGCTCGCGCCTCGTCGGACTTGTTGCTGCCGGCGCCGTGGTACGTCGCACCTTCCCACAACAACACCGAACCCTTCGGCATGCTCATGGCGATGCTCGCGTCGGGGCTGGGCGTGCGCGCGTCGTCCCAGGTGTGGCTTCGAGGGATCAGACGTGTGGCGCCGTTGTTCTCGCTGAACTCGGACAGCGCCCACATCGCGAACAACACGCTGGGCGGTCTCGGGTGTCGAAACGGAAACACGTTGTCGTCTCGATGTAGCCCCTGAGAAAGCTGCCCAGGGTGAACGCGGATGGCCTGGGTGAGCGCGAGCTGCGGGTGGTAGCACTCGCCTTCGAACAGGCGCTCGACGACTTGAAGCACCAGCGGATGAGTGACGAGCTCCCGACAGGCTGAGGAACGAGCCACCAGGCGTGCGACCCGTTGCGTGAGCGGTCCGGTGAACGTACCGGTGCCCATGGGCGCGCGCTCGAAGAATCGCTCGAGGTCACTTTCTGCCTGCTGGGTCAGTTCTGGCGCCAGGTTTTCGATGATGGCGTAGCCGTGTTGGCGCAGACTGCCGAGCACCTGTTGCAGGCTGGCGTCGTTGGAATGCCGCGCCGAGCTGGTGTCGGGGGCGGTGGGATTCGAGATGGCGTGGGAAGTAGTGAAGTGCATTGGGGTCTCCTCGTGGAAACCAACCTGAGCCCATCACGTCAAAACGCGCGCTCGCCCTCCGTCAAAGAAACGCCAAAAGAGACGGCGCCCGTCGGCGGTGTTGTTTGCCGCGTTCAGATCCGGTCGACCGCTGTTAGGCTACGTGACTGATGACGGTCAGCGTGCGCTTGCTCGGAGAGTTCGAGGTGGTTGGATCGTGTGGGACGGCGCGCTCCGTCTCCGCACGCAAGGCGCGCGCGTTGCTTGCGTACCTGTGCCTCCGCGCGGGCAGGCCACAACAGCGCGAGCACGTCGCGTTGCTGCTGTGGGGTGACGTCTCGTCCGATGAGTATGCGCGCAAGAGCCTGCGCCAGGCACTGACGGTGCTGCGTCGGGATTTGCCCCCGGCGCTGTTGGAGGCCACCCGCGACGAGCTGTGGATCCAGCCCGATCAAGCGCGGATCGACGTCGTCGAATTCGAGGCTCTGGCTCGTTTGTCGGACAAGGTTTCGCTGCAGCAGGCGATCGCGCTGTATCGAGGCGAGCTGCTCGAAGGCTTTCGTTCGCGCTCGGACGCCTTCGACGATTGGCTTGCCAGCGAGCGCTTGCGTTTGCGAGAACGTGTCGTCGAAGCGCTGGGACGGTTGCTTTCGATCCAACGTGGGGAAGCAGACATCGTCGGTGCGACCGAGACCGCGATTCGCATGGTCTCGCTCGACCCACTGCGCGAGGAAGCGCACCGCGCTCTAATGCAAGCGTACGCCGACCAGGGGCGTTTGGGCGATGCGCTCGATCAGTACGAGAACTGCCGAGTGGTGCTCGAGCGCGAACTCGGTCATGGACCTGCTGCCGAGACGACTGAACTGATGGCGCGGCTGCGCCAAGGGCAATCGCACAAAGCCGCTCCGGTATCCGGCGCTTCCACGTGGGAAGCGATCAGCCAGTTGCGGGTCGTCGCGGTGTTGGCGATCAGCACCGTCGAATCGCCCGACGCCGCGGACGAAGCCCACGGCGAACTGCTCGATGCCGTCGCCGAGCAAGGCGGTTTGGTTCTGCGAAATACCAATACGGCGATGGTCGTCACGTTCGGCGCCCGCCGTTCACAGGGTAGCGAAGTGGTGCGGGCCGTTTGCGCTGCGCTGCGCATCGTCAGGACACGCGCGGGCCGTCACGCTTGTGGGATCGCCTACGCGCAGGCAATGGTGACGCGCACTGACGCGGCGGTGTCGGTCGTGGGCGACGCGGTCAGCCAAGCGGGGCACTTGGCCGCAAGCGCCGACCCGGGCGCCATCGTGGTATCCGAGAGCGTACGTCAAGGCTTGCAGGACAGTGCCGTGTCGAGAAGTGTTACGTTGGTGCCAGTACTGGAGGTCGCGGGCCGAGCCAGGGTCTGGCAAGTGAGTGACCGCCCCTGCGAACCGTCGGATGAACTGCGGGTCCGATTCGTCGGGCGCTCGCGAGAAACGGCGATCCTGGAGGCGATGCTGAGCGCGTGTCAGGCGAGCTCGTTGGGGCAGCTGATTGTCGTGCGCGGTGAGGCGGGGATCGGCAAGACGCGCTTGATGGAACATTGCGCGTGGTTGGCTGAGCGCCAAGGCTATCGAACCTACCGCGCGGCGGCGCTGGATTTCGGTCCGCAGAGTGAACGCGACGTCGTTGCCCAGCTCACTCGCGCGGTTCTGCGCCGGCGCGCCGAACCGGACTCCGGTCCAGTGGGTCGTAGCGCTGACTTCGAGCCGAAGAGCACTCGGGATCGCAACCTGCTGCTGCAACTCGCCGGCCTCGACAGACCGGTCTCCACCGAGGCGGCTGGGCGCGATATGCGCGAAGCCCGAGCGGCGAGGCAGCGCGAGCTCTGGCACGAGCTGTGGCAGCGCGAGACCGTCCTGCACGCCACTCTGCTCTTGATCGAAGATCTGCATTGGGCTGACGAGTCCGCGCTCGACCCCATCACCAACCTGCTGGATCTGATGCAGCACAGTCCGTTGATCGTGCTCGTTTCGACGCGGCCGGACGGCAGCGCCGAAAGCCCGCGTTGGTTGGGGGCTCTACGCGGACATGCGGTGACGAGTCTGGACTTGGGACCGTTCAGCCCCAGCGAAGGACGGGAGTTGGCCCGCGAGCTGTCCGTCACCGATCCCGACCTGATCGCGACGGCGATCGGGCGCAGCGGGGGCCATCCGTTGTTTCTCGAGCAGCTGCTGCGCACCAATCGTCCCGCGGAGCTCACCGAGTCGATCCACGCCGCGCTGCAGACGCGGGTGGATCAGTTGGCGCCCGCCGAGGCCGCGGCGTTGGGAGCGGCTTCGGTGCTGGGGTTGCAGTTCGATTTGAGCACGCTCAGTGAGCTACTCGAGAGAGACGTACCCGTCGACGGGCTGCTGCGCTCTGGGCTGATCCGCAATCCCGGTGGCAGGTTCATGTTCGCTCACGCGCTGATCCGTGATGCGGTATACGAAACGCTGCCGCCCGCCAGGAAGCGTCAATTGCACTCTCGAGCCGCCCGTGCCGTCAGGCACGTCGATCTCGGGTTGGTGGCGGAGCACCTCGATCGCGCCGAAGACGTGCGAGCCGCGGAGGTGTATCTGGAGGCCGCCCAGGAAGCCGACTCTCAGGAGCGCGTTTCCGCTGCGCTGGAACTGGCCGACCGCGGCTTGGCGTTGGCGGCAGATCCCGGTCTCGGATTCACGTTGACCCGAGTGCGGGCACGCCTGCTGCGCCGTTTGGGTCAGCGCGACGCCGCCGAGCAAGCGGCTCGTGACGCGCTGGCCATTGCCACGACCAACGCTCAACGCGCTCGCGCCTACGTGTCACTGGCGGAAACGCTGCGCGGCACGCCGCGTGATGGTGAAGCGCTGAGCGCCCTGGAGTCGGCCCAGCAGACTTCCGCCGCGGATGACCATGCTACCCGTTCGCACATTCACTACCTGATTGGCAGCGTGTTGTTTCCGAGCGGCCAGTCTCAGGCCTCGTTGGAAGCTCACGAGCAGGCGCTGTCACACGCAAAACTGGCGGGTTCGGCCAACGCCGAGGCGCGCGCGTTGAGCGGCTTGGGAGACGCGTACTACATTCAGGGCGATCTTCGGCGAGCGACGCAGCACTTCGAGCGCTGTGTAACCGTCGCCGATCAGCTCGGTTTGGCTCGACTCGCTCGCGTCAATCGAGTGATGTTGTCACTGATCCGAGTGTTCATGCTCGACCGTCCTGCGGCCGCGATGAACGAGATGATGAACCATGCCCAGCTCGCCCACGAGGAACTCGACTTGTCTGGCGAAGCGGTCGCCCGCTCGTCCGCGATGTTTGGGGCCATCCTGTGCAGCGATGCACGAGAGCGTGAAGCGATCGCCCGGCAGGTGGTCGACATTGCGCGCCGCTCCGGCCGCCATCGTTTGGGCGTCGCCGCTGCGGCATACGTCGTCGAAGCGCAGGTAGCCCAGGGCAAAGCCGTCGATGCCGACCGCCAGCTCGACGCCATCTACGAGCGTTGCGCTGAGATGGACGTACCCTTCGCTGCGCTGAACCTACTGGGGCCGATGCTGGCGTCGGCGAGTGACGATGAACGGCGAACGCGCCTCTTCGACGAGGCGGACCAGGTGCTGGACGGGGGGCGCTACGTGTCGCACTGCTTGTACTCGTTCTGCCGCTTCGCGCTGGATGTGTGCCTGCAAACGCGTCGATTCGACCGCGTCGAGCGCTACGCCAGCATCCTCGAGCGCTACAGCCAACCCCACGAGGTCTGTTGGGGCGGCTACTTTGCCGAGTGGGCGCGTACCCTCTCGCAATGGCAGCGTGGGCATCGCGACGCTACGATCCAGCGCGCGCTGTTGGCGCTCGGCGAGACCGCGCGCGCCAATGGCATGCGCCTCGAGAGCCGTCGCGTGGACGAGGCGCTGCAGGCGTGAGCTGCCTCGCTGAGTGAACGACGTTCGGGTCGTTTGGCACGGGGCCCGGGGCAGCGAGCCGTGCTGTGGGCGCGACCCAACAGTACCCGCTCAGCTGCTGTTGGCGGCAGTCAACGGCGGCAACTCGAGAAGGCAGCTGACCTGTTCGAGTCTCTGTAATTACGGGATGTTGCCCTGGAGATGTGCATCGGCACGGCGCCTGCATTGGGTGCGGTACGGCGTGGGCAAACGCCAATCACCTTGGAGAGGAAGAGGACTGAAATGAACGACCTACTGCGATGCTTGACCCCCGTGACCCTGGCTCTTGCGCTCGTCGGCTGCGGCGCGGCACACGTCTCACCAGACGCAGAAGCCGTGGCCGACAATGGCCCGGGCGCGAGCAGCGATGAGGCTCACGACGTTTCGCCAGATGGTACCCGCGACAGTGACTTCGACACGGCGACCCTAGCCGAGTATCGCAGCGTGATCCCGACTGCGGAGCAGCTCGAAGCGCCCGCGCCGGGAGGGCAGCCAGATCCCAATGCCCTGACGCTGACCGGGACCTCGCCGTTGGCAACGCTCGCCGCCGGAAGTGCCGTCGTCGTCAATACGCCGGCGGTCTTGCTAATCGTTGGGTTGCGCGCGATTACGCTGTTTCCGCCGACCCTCTACGATTCACAGAAACAGGAGTTCGTGTGGGGACCTTGGGATAACAAAGACGGCTATGGCAAATCGCTCGTGTACATTCGCAAGAACGCCGACGATGCGGATTTTCGCTACAGCTACGCGTTGGTGCGCCTGGACGGGAACGATCTGGACGCCGCGGTTCCCGTGATTTGGGGGGCGGGGACGCCCGAGTCCGAGGACGATGGCGCTGACGACGTTACCGGTGCGGGCGTTGCGCTGTGGGACTTCGAAGCCAACAATCTGTTCGACGCCACGTACGACCCCAACTACGATCCCGATGCCATGCGGGACGAGGGGCGCTTCGTCACGTTGTTCGGCAAAGGGCAGAACGATGAGGGTTCGTTCCGCTTCAACGTCGCCGTGTTCCGCGATTTTCTGGCGAAGAAGCGCAAGCCTGATGCGGTCGTTGCAAACGTCGACTACTTCTTCGGCCACTTCGACGGCAACGACGGTAACTCGCTCGACTTCGTCGACTGGACGTTGAACGCGAACATCTGTGGCGACAACGCGCAAGCGTGTTTCGACAACGCGACCGCGGACGATCTGCAAAGTGGGCATGCCGAAGCCCTGGGCTTGCGAGCCGCGTTCTACAATCGCGGCGTCGGACGCGCCGAAGCCAAGATCATGGGAGGCGACTTGCCCAACACCATCGACGCCGTCGAATGCTGGGATGCGAGCATCGACCGCACCTACGTCGGCATTGCTGACGACGGTGCGATGGTCGTCGAAGAGGGCATGTGTGCCGATGCGTTCGCTGACGGGCTCGCGGCGATGGGGATCCCGACCTTTGCGGACCTCGATGCGGACATGGTCGCCAAGATGGATTGCGTCGCGACCAACGGTACCCAGTGCCCGAACCTTTGAAGGGTTCGGGTCGTGGTGGCGGCCACAGGTGATCAATTGATCAACCCGATTGTGCTCGTGGAGAAGCAACGGCGGTTTTTGGGGCCCTCACAAAACGGGGGCCCGAAAGACTGCCCGACTATCGTGCTCGCCCATTTCTAGGGTCGAGACGCGGCGCATCGCGGGACGCCGCGTCTCGAGTCCAACAACCCAGGTTCGAAGAACGTGAACCGTGTCGGCTCAGCGCGGACGAGACGCGCGCTGGCCCGGGTCAGCAGAGCCGATTTCCGACTCCGACGCGAAGTCGTGGTCCGAAGCTGCACGTCTGGCCGTGGGCAATCGAGTCGCCTGGCGGGCACGTGCCCCGCTCGAGAGCCCGCTCGAGAGGGGATTGGGCGACGCTGACGGCGCGTCGCGACGTCGGTTTCAGCTGGGATTTGCCACGCATCCGACACTTCGCGGGGCGCTGGCCGGAACTGACGTCGCCGCTGCTCAGAGCGCGACGGTCCGGGTACTCGTCAGTTTCGATGAGAGTCATACGCGTCGGTGTAGTGATTGTATTTGCGTGCGCCATCGGCGTCGCGTGCACCAGCGGGGGGCAAAGCGGAAACGTGGAGGCAAGCAGTGGCACTGACCGCTCGGATGCCGGCCTCGGCGCTCCGGATCTGCCGGCCGCGCCCACTTCGACCAAGCCAGCGACGAGCGATGGGCGCGATGGTTCGCCATCGCCGGTTGCAGGGCAGCCGTCATCTCCGACGGGCTCGGCGTCCAAACCGTCAGCGTCGCCGGGCGTCAGGGTGGATGCGGGATCAGACGACCCTCAGCCAGCTACCGGTACCGAACCATCGTCGGTGCCACCCGTGACGCCGGCGGTGCCCGCCGATCCGCAATGCGAGAGCGAGTGCGCGGTGACGGGCCATTGCGCGTTGGTGGGTGGTAGTTGTGTTGCCGGGAGCGACGCACACTGCGCAGCTTCACAGCTGTGCGGGCAGACGGGACTGTGCCGTCTTCAAGATGGCGGCTGCGTTGCTGCGACCGATGAGGACTGCGCACCGTCGGACGTGTGCACGGTGCTCAATTGGTGCCGAGCGGCAGACGGCATGTGCGTGATGTCGATGGTCGACTGCCGCGAATCGTTCCAGTGTTCACGCAACGGACTGTGCAGCGATGCAGACGGTCAGTGCGTTGCGACTCGCGACGAGGACTGCGCCGCCTCGGTTCTTTGTGCCAGCCAGGGCTTGTGTGCCGCCGAAGGGGGCGCGTGCGTTGCGAGCGAGGACGGCCAGTGTCGCGTTGCCAACGCCTGCTCCTACGGCGGTCGTTGCTACGCCGGGGGCGGCGTTTGCGTTGCGCGCGACGCTGCGGACTGTGCCAAATCGGACGGCTGCGCTGAGCGTGGCGACTGCTCCTTGGTCGGCGAAGCCTGCTTGCCCGCGAACGACGAAGACTGCGCGGGCACGGCAGACTGTGCGCAGTTCGGCCGCTGCTCCGTGCTGGACGGCAAGTGCATCGCTGGCAGTGACGCCGATTGCTTGCAGAGCACGACGTGCAAGGAGTACGCGGTGTGTCGGGCCACCGAGTCGGGCGCCTGTTCATACGGCACAGCTGCCGACTGCCGTGCCTCCGACCGCTGCCGCACATCAGGCGATTGCGGCCGCGGACCGTCGGACTGTGAACCCGAGAGCGCCGCCGATTGCGAGGCCTCGGAGAAGTGTGCTTCCGAGGGGCGGTGCGGGCTGGGGGACGGCGCGTGCGTCCCGAACGTCGAGGGCTGCGAAAGTGCGGAGGTCTGTGACGAGAAAGGTTACTGCGGGCCGGCGCCTGACGCGTGCCACACCTCGGCGGAAAGCGACGAAGGCTGTCGAATGTTGCCCGAATGCGCGGAGCTCGGCTGGTGCAGCGTCGTCGATGGCGTGTGTCAAATCGTCAGCGACGCTGATTGCACACTGACGACCGGGTGTGCGGAGGCGCAGCGTTGCACTCAGCGAGGTCAACGCTGCGTGGATCCGAAGGTCGCGCCCTGATTGTGCCCGCCGCTTCACGGCAACGGGCGCTCGACGAAGACCGACACGCCCGCGTGGTAACCCCACGGGCGCTTCTCTCCCCCCGGCGGGTGGTAGTGTCGTTCGATTCTCGCGATGTACGGGAGGCCGTCGGCCTCGAAGGGGATTTCGGTACCGAAAGGATCGCGGTGGTGAGCGTCGATGATGCGGCGCGCTTGTTTGGCGACGGCCCGCGTGACTTCTTTGCGCAGCAGACGGCGCTTGGCGGCTGACGCGGCGACGTCCTTGGTGGTTTCGTCTTCGAGAGTCGCCTCGTCAGCTGGTTGCTTCCTTGCGGCGTCGTCAGCGACCAGCCCGGTGGAGCGCTGGGCCATTGCCCGCACTCCATTGGCGTCCAAGTGAGCGTTCGCGATCTGCAAGCGCTCATTCGATATGCCAGTTGCGCGAAGCGGAGCCGGCGCGGATGTCTTCGCAACGAAGGTCAACAGGCCCACGGTGGCGAGATACAGAACGAGATTTCGAGCGGCTGCTGGGTGCATACCGGGGCTATGCGGAAGCGTGACAAGCCGCCCCGGCCCGCACGTCCGCGGTTGACGTTTGTGTTCCGCGAACCGTTGGAGGGCCGTTTGTGTGCGCCTCGCGTTCGGCGCGTGGAGTGAGCCGAAGAAAATGAAACAGTGGCGCACGAGCGGCTCGGCGGCGCATCCGCACTTCGTGGCTGGGGTTGACCTGAGCCCGTGGTTCCCCGCATCACCGCATGATGCGTCGGGATTGCGCCTGGGGAGTTCTCATCGTCGGCATCGTGTTGGGGCTCGTTTCCGGTTGCGGAAGAACCCCGGTCGACGGTTGTGGCACCCACTGCGAGCCCGAGACGCTGCATTTGATCGACGGAGGGAGCGCGTTCCCCGACGAGGAGTCCGACGTCGCGCAGAACCCCGGGGAGCGGCAGATGCCGCGACCCACGCGACCCGACTTCGGTGCCCGGACTGGCGATGGCGCGCCCGCCCAGCCTGGCGACATGGGGCAACTGGTCACCTGTGTGGACGACCTGGCGGCCTGTGGCAATCAGTGTGTCGATCTGGGGAACAGCGCCGAGCATTGCGGTCAATGCGGTGTGGCGTGCAACTCGGGTGTTTGCTCGAACGGAGTGTGCGCGCCGGTTTGCTTTGCGGGACAGCTGCAATGCGATGGCGCTTGCGTGGACGCAGCTACGGATCGGCGTCACTGCGGCGAGTGTGGAAACGCCTGCCCCGAGGGTCAGGTGTGCGCCGCGGGGGGCTGCCATTGCCCCCTGGTGCAGCAGGCTTCGTGTGACGGCTCGTGTGTCGACACGACGACTGATCCCTTCAATTGTGGGAGCTGCGGAGCGCGCTGTGGTCCGGGCCAAACCTGCATCGGAGGCGAATGTCAGTGCCCGTCCGGGACGACCGATTGCGACGGCGCCTGTCGCGTATTGGACAGCGACCCCAACGATTGCGGCACCTGTGGCAACAGTTGCTCGGACACGACTCCCTACTGCCAGGCGGGCGGGTGCGTTGCGTCATGCAGCGGCACCACCACGGCATGTGACTTCAGCTGCGTGGATCTTGCGGAGGATCGCAACCATTGCGGGGGCTGTGATCAGCGCTGCAGTGGCGGTATGGCGTGTTTCGACGGCAAGTGCGCCTGCCCGGCTGGAACGACGGAGTGCAACGGTCTCTGTGTCGATTCCAGCAGCGACGCTCAGAACTGTGGGTCGTGTGGCGTCCGCTGTGACGCGGCAGAAGTATGCCTCAATGGTGAGTGTGCGTGCCGACCCGGTGAGTCACGTTGCGATGGGCAATGTGTCTCCCTCGGCAACGACGCCGAGCACTGCGGCAGTTGCGCAACTGCGTGTGCCGATGCAGAGGTGTGCAATCGCGGGCAGTGCGAAAAGGAGTGTCAGGTTCCGCTGACCGCGTGTGGTGACGAGTGTCTCGATGTTGCATCGAGTTCGGGCAACTGCGGCGCGTGCGGCCTTCAGTGCTCTGCGGATCAGCATTGTGCAAACAGCTCCTGCCAATGCGGTGACGGACGGGAGCAGTGCGATGGTTTGTGCCAAGATCTGGATCGCAATCCGTTGCATTGCGGCGACTGCGGCAATGCGTGCGGCCCGCGAGCAGTATGTGTCGATTCCGGGTGCGAGTGTACTTCGGGCACGGCGTGTGGCGCTGATTGTGTCGATCTCCAAAGCAATCCGAACCACTGCGGCGCGTGTGGGACGGCTTGCCCCGTGGGTACGGTTTGCGCGCTGGGAGCTTGCGTCGACCAGTGCCCAGCGGCTTTGGCCGAGTGCGATGGCGCGTGCGTCGATACCAGCGCCGATCCGGAGCATTGCGGGGCTTGTGCGATGCCATGCGCCTCCGGGGAGCAATGCGTTACTGGGATTTGTCAGTGCCCCTCGGGCACCGAGTCGTGTGGGGGCCGCTGCGTCGACACGGCGAGCGATCCGTCGAACTGCGGTCAGTGTGGCAATCCATGCCAGGGTGGCAAGAGCTGCGCAGGGAGCTTGTGCGTCTGTCCTGCGGGTAGCTTCGATTGTGGCGGCACGTGCACGCCCATTGCCAGCGACCCAAACAACTGCGGCGGTTGTGGGCAGCGTTGTGCGCCTGGCGAAGTCTGTTCCGCGGGAGTGTGCGCGTGCCCCAGCGGTAGCTTCAACTGCGACGGCGAATGCGTGGATGTCGGCTGGGACGACGACAACTGTGGTGGCTGCGGGATCGCGTGTGGCGAAGGACAGAGTTGCATCAACGGGGAGTGCGGCTGTCCGAGCGGTTCGACGGAATGCGGCACGTCGTGCGTCGACGTGCTGACCGACACCGACAATTGCGGCAGTTGCGGTCGCGCGTGCGGACCGGGGCAGTACTGCATTTCGGGTGCTTGCCAGTGTCCAACGCGATCGACGTACTGCGACGGCAAGTGCGTCGACCTCCGTACCGATCACGACAATTGCGGCGGTTGCGGAAACGACTGCGGACCTGACCTGGTTTGCTTCCGCAACAACTGTCAGGAGCAATGCGATGACGGGCTGACGCAATGCCCGGACGGGGACTGCGTGAACTTCCTCTTCAATCCCGCTAACTGCGGGGGGTGCGGCAACATTTGCGGTCCGGGGCAGAGTTGCCAGTGGGGCGTCTGCCGTTGCACCCGCGCGTACCTCGCCTGCGGCGACACCTGCGCCGACCCGCTCAACGACCCGAAGAACTGCGGAAGTTGTGGGAATGTTTGCGCCGTGGGGCAGTCCTGCGTCGGCGGGATGTGCGCGTGCCTGACCGGCGAGATGGCGTGCAATGGCCACTGTATCGATCCCCTGGCCGATCCGCGCAATTGCGGCAGTTGCGGCAATGTGTGTGCAGCGGGGGAGAGTTGCATCGATGGCCAATGTGCCTGCGATCCCGGCGAGGTCGACTGCGGGGGAGCGTGCATCGACACCGATACCGATGCGCAGCATTGTGGGCAGTGCGCCAACGCCTGCGACGTGGGAGCGGTCTGTCAGCAGGGAGCGTGTCAGTGCCCGTCGGGGATGAACTCGTGCGACGGTGTTTGTGTCAACGTGCTCATCGATCCGCTCAATTGCGGAGGATGTGGCAAGCGCTGTCCCTCGGGAGTCGAATGCTCCAACGGTACCTGCCTGTGATTGTTGTAATAGATTAACACTTGTTCGAGCGGAAGTGCAGTTCGCTGTTTGTGCTGAGACTGCATTGAATTCTGATCGCAGTGCAGAAGCCCGCCGTGAGCGCGACTTTGGTCAGCGCTCCGATCAGTCGGGGGCCGTGCAGAAGTGGTCAGAGCCGGCAAACCCTGCAACACTGCGGTAGTTACGCGTCGTCGCTGGACGGTGGCGGGGCGTTCGAATGCGGTCGTCGTGGTGCCCGCGGCGTCAGTTTCGCGTCTGAAGACGTATGCCGTCCCCGCGTGGCGGCCGGAGAACCTTTCAATGCAGACCCGTTTGGGCACTGCCGTACGATCACACCCATGAATTGCGAACCTCGGCTGCCTCCCACGACTCCGCTGGAGTTGACCCACGCGGTGAGCGTCCAGGTCCTACCCTCGCCGTCCCGCTGCGACAGTGCGTCCGCGGGGGCTCACTCGGTTCGCCATCGGAGCGCGAGGTGGATCGGAGTGGCGTTTTCCGTCGCCGCGTTCCTGGTGGTGGGAGTCGTCGGAGGCTTGGCCATCAGCGAATGCTGCGCATCGCTCCAGGGCGCCACCCAGCGACTTGGCGAGATGGACTGGTCGATGCTCCTCAGCGGGCCAAAAATCCGAAGCGCCCCGTCCCTGGGGCCCGAACGGGTCACGTCGACAGCTGAGCATGAGGTTGGAAAGGGAGCGGATTCCGAGGGGAGCTCCGGCGCGTCGGCGTTGCGTCCCGGCGCCGCCCAGGAGCGTTCGGCAGATTCACCTGATCCGGATGTTCCCCGAGGTGAGCGACCCACATCCCGCTGGCGAGCAACTTCGGATGGCTGGCGCCCACCCGACCCGGCCGAGCTTCGACGCTGCGAGGACGTGTACGTCTACATCGTCACGGACTGGGTGGATGGTGGTGCCATGGCGACGGTGGGGATAGGGGCTGCCTCCCGGGGATATCCAAAGCGTGTCGGAGCGCGGGTCGGGAAGTATCGTGTCGCGGCGATCGGCACGTCTCCCCACGGGCTCGGGCCAACGGTCTGGCTCACTGCGGGTGGGCAGACCTGTGCCGCGTTGTTGTTTGACGACAATCCCGCGCGCGCCAACGCGGCGGCAAAGCGGCGGGCGGTGCGGAAGAAGGCGAAGCGGAAGCGGAAGCGGAAGCGCTGAACTCGCTCAAGGCTCGAACGTCAGGTTCTGCGTGACGCTCACGGTCGGGTGCCCCCGGGGCGGCGCGTCGAAGATCAGCGCAAGTAGCGACTCTTTCACACACGTGGCGAATTCGGGTTGATCCAAGGTCGTGCCGTCTCCGAGCCCGGCATCGACGACCACTCCGCCAACTGCTTCATCGCCCATGATCGAGAACTCGAGTGTGACCGAGCCGGCAGCGCTGGGTTGCGCCTCGAGCAACTGTTCGTAGCAGCTGCCCGCCAATGGCACGAACTGCTCGTTCATCACTCGGCCGATGTATTGCCCGAGGGGACCGTCCGCTTGATTGCCGTCACTCGTCGGTAGCGGCATGGCCGCACCGGGTGCGCCACCGCCCTGCTCTTGTGCCGCGAGCTGACCGGCGTACAGCGCAACGAGTGCCTCGCGCAGGGCATCGGCCCGAGTCCGGTCCTTCGCAGGACCCGAGTAAGTGAGCTCCGGCGGAAATGGCGATTGGGTCGACCCCGCTGGCAAGGCTTGTTCGGCCTGGACTCCCGACGTCGATTCGGCGTTGACCCCCGTGGAGGCACCACTCGGTGGTGTGCTGGCTGGGACCTCGCTGCTCTTTGGGCGCTGCGGCAGTTCCGGTTTGGGCGCGGCAAGCAGCCAAATGGCCAGCGCCGTCAGGCCGAGGCCGGCCACGAGAACCGGCATGTTGCCTCGCTTCAGAGTCGCCACGCTGGGGTTCTAACGCGACCGCCCTGCAATGCTGAACTTTTCACGTCGCGAGCGCGCTCCGCCAGCGTGCCTGCACTTTGCTGTGCTCTCCTACGCCGACCTCACGATGGGCTGCTCTTCACCGACCAATGCCGAGAAAGAAGTGCCGTGGCGTCGCGCGTACTGGGTGTTGGCTCGCTGCAATTCGACGGTTGCGTCACCCGGAGCGTGGGCGATGGCCTGGCCGTCGAGGGAAGCGACGGGCACGATACCGGCACCCGTGCCCGTGAGGAATACTTCGTCGGCGCACAACACGTCGAGTCGGGTCAGCGTGCGCTCTTCGCAGCTCAAACCGACGCTGGGTGCCAGCGTCATGACTCGCCGGCGCGTGATGCCTTCGAGGGCACCATCGGTCGCGGGTGGCGTGAACAACTGCTGGCCGCGTCGCACGAAAATGTTGGCCGCGCTCGCCTCGGCGACGCAGCCTCGCCGGTTGAGGACCAGCGCCTCGTCGCCTCCACGCTGTTTGGCTTCGTGTTTGTTGATCACGCTGTTGAGGTAGTTCAGCGATTTCACGCGAGTATCGAGCACGTCTGGGTCGGGTCTGCGCCAACTGGCGGTGATCAGTCGGACGCCTGCACCGACGCCGCTGCCGTACAAGTTGATCGCGTCGACGATGCAGATCACCTGTGGGCTCTCACAATTGCTGATGTCGATCCCGAGTTTGCCCACGCCCCGGGTCACGAGCAGCCTGGCGTAGGCTTCCGCTTGGCCGTGAGCCGCAGCTGTGTCCAATACGATGCGCGCCAGCTCGGCATGAGAGAACGGCAAGCCGAGGTACACCGCGCGAGCGGAAAACGCCAGCCGCTGCAGGTGCAGATCGAGATCGACGACCTTGCCATCGACGATGCGAATGCCCTCGAATACCCCGTCTCCATACAACAAGCCGTGGTCCATCACCGAAACGACAGCTTGTTCAGGTTCGAGGACGGAGCCGTTCTGCCAGATCTTCATGATTGTGTTCCTTCGAGTGTCGCCGACAGCGACTTGGCCACGTTCCAGATGGCGGACGTCAATTGACGTTCACCGAGTTGACGGAAACGCACGCTGGCGCAAGCGACGGTCACGGCGGCGAGCAGGCGTCCCCGACACAAGATGGGTGCGGCGACGGCCGACAACCCCTCCTGCCACTCGTCGACACTGACCGCGCATTGATCGCGGTGGGCTTGTTCGACGAGGCGTTGCAAGCGCGCGGCGTTGGTCGGTGTGTGACGGGTGTAGACGTGGAAAGGCTCCGGTGCTCGCACATCCGCTGCGAAGGCGAGGTAGATGCGCCCAGCAGCCGTCGCGTGTAACGGTATGGTCGCTCCCACGCTGGGCGACGCCCGCAGGAAGCCCGAGCCTTCGGCTTTGTGCACGACGACCAGCTCGTCCCCACGGCGCATCACCAAGAAAAAGGTCTCACCCAGTGTCGCGGCCAGCGTGCGCAGCGCTGGATCGGCGGTGCGGATCAGAGGCGAGGCGTTGAGCCCGGACGGGTTGAGCAGCAACATGCCCAAGCCGGGTTCGTAACGCCCGGTACGGGTGTGCTCGAGCAGATTGCGATGGGTCAGCGCCTGGAGCAAACGATGTGCGCTCGTCTTGGGCAAGTGCAGGTGCTCGGCGACTTCCGTGACGCCGACGGGTCCAGATCTGCCCGCGACGAACAGCATCAAGTCGATGGCTTTGTGAACGGACTGCACGGTGATTCTTTCCACAATCTGGAACGTGGAGCGTCCGAGGACAGCAGGCCGTACCCGTTGTGTCCAGACCATTCTTTCCCAGACAATCGAGTCCTAAGCGCTCCGAACCATGGAAATGCTGGCGCTGCGGGCACTTTGCGGCGTTTCGAACCCTGGAGTCGTGTTCCGTAATGCGGAACGGTTCTGAGCGCTGAAACGCCCCGCTTCGATGTGCGCCGAATCGCCTCGTGCGCATGCGGCTCGATGCCTGCGAGTCGCCGCTTTCGTCCTTGGGCCCGACGACGCGTGGCGCCATCGCACCGGGGTTCCCGCGAGCGTCCAGTGACGTTGTCGCGACGCGAAAGGCGTTCCAGTATTTTCGGGCGAGTTCAGAGACCGCTACCTCGGCCGTCCGTGTTCGTGTCGACAACGCCGCGTCGTGGCCGGGGCAGGTGGGCGTGCGTGGTACCATTGCCGCATGGGGGATTGCCGTGCCTGGGCGCATGGTCGCGCCGTCGCGTTCGTGTGGACGCTTGCCGTCGTTGGATGCACCGACGAACGCCCGGACTTCGGTGCGTCCCGCGATGAGCGGCAAGACGCGCGCCCTGCGTCCGCGTCTGGAACTCCCGATTCACAGGAGAAGATCACCGACGCGGGGGAGCCGGGCGAGCCATCGACGGATCTTCCCGCGCATCGACCGTCGCTGGATGCGGGGGAGAGCCCCTCTGTGCTCGACACGCGCTCGAGATCGGATGAAGGACCCGCGATGGGTTCGGACGCCGATGATGGCCCCGAATCAACCACTGACGAAGTCGCCGCTGGGACGGGTCACGCTGACGGCGAGGTGAAGACGTCCGGGCTGGGCACGTTGAACGAGCCGTGTGACAGACCGGGATTGTTGGCGTGCGCTGGTGCTGCTCAAGACCAACTGTTGATTTGTCGCCGAGGCTCGTGGGCATCCAATGGCGTGTGCGGTTTGGGGGAGAACTGCGATCGGCAAATCGGCAGATGTGTTGCGGTTGCGACGGGTTGCCAGGTGCGTCGACCAGGCGAAAGCTTCTGCAAGGGCGACGTGCGCATGGTGTGCGACCCAGATTTGACGTCGTTGAGCGACGAGCCGTGTGTTGGTCGCTGTGTCGAAACTTCGATCGGTGCTGCCTGTGCGCTGCCCGAATGTGGCGACGGTAAAGTGCAACCGCCCGAGCAATGCGACGATGCAAACGATGTCGACACCGACGAGTGCACGTCGCTGTGCCAACACGCACGTTGCGGTGACGGATTCGTCGGCCCCGGAGAACACTGCGACGATGGCAACGCGGACGACACTGACGGTTGCACCTCCAACTGTACGCTGCCACCCTGCAGTTCGGCCGTTGACGCGGGGGAGTGCGACGATGGACCTCCGCTAGAGCCCGTCTGCACCTCGGAATGTGGCGTGCCCCAGTGTGGCGACGGCCAGGTCGACCTCGGGGAGGAGTGCGATGATGGCAACTCGTTCGACGGCGACGCTTGCACGGCGTCTTGCCGGCTTGCCAAGTGCGGCGACGGCATTCTGGGGCCGGGTGAGGCGTGTGACGATGGCAACACCATCAACGACGATGGTTGCACGGACACGTGTGCAATCAGTGGCTGCGGTGACGGCCTGGTCGGTTCGTCAGAGGAGTGCGACGACGGCAACACCGACAGCACCGACGAGTGCACGAACGCCTGCAAGTGGGCCGTCTGTGGTGATGGGGTCGTTGGCCCCGCGGAGGAGTGCGATGACGGGAACCTCAGTAACGACGACGAGTGCACGACTGCGTGCACGACCTCGACGTGCGGTGATGGCATCGTCAGCCTCGAAGAAGAGTGTGACGACGGCAACACGATCAACGACGACTTTTGCACGGTCTCGTGCCTGGTGGCCAAGTGTGGAGACGGGATAGTCGGTCCCGGTGAGGAGTGTGACGATGGGAACACCACCAACACCGATAGCTGCACCGGCGCCTGCGTGGCGGCCCGGTGCGGAGATGGGATCGTGGGGCCCGCGGAACAGTGCGATGACGGCAATTCCATTGACACGGATGCGTGCACTGCGACCTGCATGACCGCCAAGTGCGGCGATGGTGTCGTCGGGCCCGGTGAGGAGTGTGATGACGGCAACACCGACAATCAGGATGGGTGCACAGCCGGATGCCTACTGCCCGTGTGCGGAGACGGCTATGTTGGCCCAGGCGAGCAATGTGACGACGGCAACAGTAGGGCTGGGGATGGCTGCTCGATGGCGTGTGAAGTCGAGCACCTCGCGGCCTCGGTCGCGACCGGTTCCCAGCACGGTTGTGCCGTGTTGGATGACGCGACGTTGAAATGTTGGGGGCAGGGTTCGTTTGGAAAGCTGGGGCTGGGCGACACGAACAGTCGTGGGGATGGTCCAAACGAGATGGGTGATAACCTTCCCCGTGTGAGTCTTGGCACCGGTCGCTCGGTCATCGAGGTCAGCGCTGGCACGAGCCATACGTGCGCTCGCCTCAACGATGGTTCGGTGAAGTGTTGGGGGGCCAACGCCAACGGGCGCTTGGGGTTGGGCAACACCGTACATCGGGGGGACGAAGCCGGTGAGATGGGGGACGGGTTACCAACCGTACAACTGGGTGCAGGCCGAACGGCGAAACGGGTCAGCGCTGGTGGCCTGCTGACTTGCGTCGTGCTCGACGACAACACCGTCAAGTGTTGGGGTGCGGGCTCCAACGGTTGCCTCGGCAAAGGCAATGTCGACGATCTCGGTGACGGCCCGAATGAGATGGGCGACGACTTGACTCCTGTGAATCTGGGAGTGGGGCGCGCTGCCGCAGAAGTGGGCGTGGGCAACAGCCACGCGTGTGCTCGGTTCACTGACGGCGCGGTGAAGTGTTGGGGGGCCAATAGTTACGGACAGCTGGGATTGGGGAACACGGACAATCGCGGTGATGCCCCGAACGAGATGGGCGACGCGTTGCCCCCGGTCGACCTGGGGACGGGGCGCACAGCCAAAGCATTGGGCATCGGTGCGAACCATTCGTGTGCGGTGCTGGACAACGGCGAGGTGAAGTGTTGGGGGCGCAACTCCGTTGGGCAGCTCGGGCAGGAGAACACTGACGACCACGGCGACGAAGCCGGCGAAATGGGGGTCCAATTGCCGGCGATCAAACTCGGCAGTGGACGTACGGCGATTGCCGTCAGTGCTGGTCTCGGCCACACGTGTGCACTCCTCGACGACGCAACCGTGAAGTGTTGGGGGTTCAACAACGGTGGGCAGTTGGGGCAAGGACACACCGCCTCGCTGGGAACCGGCTCCAATCAGCTGGGTGACAATCTCGCGGCGGTCGAACTCGGCGCTGGCCGAAGCGCATTGATGGTTTGGACAGGCGATTACCACAGCTGCGTGCTGCTAGACAACGGCGCGGTCAAGTGCTGGGGGCTCAACAGCGGCGGGCAGCTCGGGCAGGGCGACAACACGGAGCGCGGGACGTCGGCCGGGCAAATGGGGGATGCACTGCTGCCGATCGATTTTGGGGCGCAGTGAAGCTCATACACGCGCGACTGGATCCCGCCGCGAGGCTCGCCGGATTCGTTGCGTCTCCATCATGGGTGGGGCGACTGATCATGGTCAAACAGGACTCACTTCTCGCGTCGTGGCTCGCAGTTCCCCCCAATGCACATCTCCTCCGCCCCGCACACGGAACCCCCTTGGCACTGATCATCAGCCCCGCAAAACTCGTGGCTAGAGATTGTCAGGATGCACTCGCCGCCACAGAAGACCAGCGGATGGCTACAAACCTTCCCGCATTTGCCCTGAGCGTCGCAGACGAGCCCGCTGCCACAGTTAGCGCCCTCGTCGGGGGTCGGAACGCAGTACTCCGTCGCGGTCAAGCATTGGCCAAATCCTGAGCATTGGTTCGCTGGCGAAGTCGGAGGCACGACGAAACACGGCTCTGGTTCATCGCACTGAACGGCGGTGCACCGGCTGTCCAGCAACGGCACGTCGCTGCACGAGCCTGTCGCGCTGCAAGCCTCACAGATCCCGCGGCAAGCCGTGTCACAGCAGATTGAGGCTCCATCGGCCGTGGTGGCGCAGTGGTCGCTCTCGCATTGTGCGTCCGACGTGCAGGGAGCCCCCAACTCTTCGAACGCGGCAACCGATGTGCCCGAGTCGGTAAAGCTGGTGTCGAGAGGCTTCGAATCGACTTCCGAGGAGCCATCCAATGTAGCCGTGGCGTCGCAGTCCGAGCACGTGCCCGCATCCGCAACGGGGGCGACAGGCTTCGTCGTGGCGGTCGCGCCGGATCCCGGCGCTGAACCCAGTGGTAGCCTCCCGAGAGCGCCCGCCTCGACCGTTGGAGCATCCTCGGGATCCGTGGTGCTCGCGGCTGGCAACGAAGCGACCTCCCTGGGGGACGGCTTGGGTGTCGGTCGAGCGTCAGCACCCGCATCGTCTTCGGGGGGGCAGGTTGCGGTGAGTTGGCACCTGTCGTCGTGCTCACAGGCGGAGCAATTCGACACGATGACTGAAAGGAGAGCTGTGGATCGAGCGAATCGCGACATGACGGACTCCTTGCGTGCCAGGGGCGACGATGCGAGCCCCGTGGCGACTGACCACGCTATCGGTCCCGCCCCCAAGCCGTTGCGGAGAAACTACTGGTAGTCGAACTCTCCAATACGTTGATCCGCACCGGCTGCACAGAGACTCGAGCAATCGAATGCTCGATCAGGCTCCCGGCTGACGAAATCCAAGCAATCGAATGCTCGATCTTCGATGAAGCCCTTCACTTTCGAGCAATCGAATGCTCGATTGGATTTGAGGCCAAACAAATTCTGAGCATTCGAATGCTCAACCGGATCGTGGGCCAACCTTGAGCACTCGAATGCTCGTGATTCCATCAGCCGGTCTAGGAGCGGCAATCATGTTGATTGCCGCGATAAATCAACAACCTAGGGCCGGTCTAGGGCGGGGAGCGATGGGGGACTCGTGCCCGGTGTGCCACCGATCCATCGGCGTACATGCTCGGCTTCGCAAACGCGCCCGACTGAGTGAAGCTTAGACCTTTCCGCATTGGCAGGATCAGCTTCGTGCACGGGGCCAACTGCGTCGGAACGTGACCACATTCTGTGGTCTGCTGTGTGGAGCAGCGCCGGGAGCGCCAGAGCCGAGGCCAGCAACTGGATACTCAGTAGAAGCGGATCTTCCACGAGTTGAGGGTGCCGGTGTCGCCGTCACTCAAGTCGTACACGGCCAGGGTCCATTCTCCCGCCCAAGCGGCTTGGGTCTGATACAGGTCGACGAACGCGTTGAGCGGTTCGTATGTCTGGAAGAAGCCGGTGAAGGGGGCCAAGCCTTCGGTGATGGGCGTGATGGCGTCGTCGCCGAAGATCGTGCCCGTGAAGTCATCCGCTGAAGCTAAGGCGGTGCCGGTGAAGACGTCCCCAGAGTGCACCCGGACAAAACTGTCGGGGTCGGGTCCGAGCAGATGGAGGTCGATGTCGCCGATCCAAGGGTGGGTGATATCCACTTCGACCTGGATGTACTTGATTCCGGCGGGAGGCGCCGTCAGGGTTACCGACGAGCCGGTGACGCCGGCGTAGCCATCTGCGGGGTCCGGGATGGCGAGCTTCGTGTTGTTTTCGAGCTCTATGAGCGGCTCGGTGCAGATCCCGAAGCGCACGCCTGCGACTTCGAGCTCACCGCCGATGCGCGTATGGGGAAGGCACGCTTCGCCGGGTGCACAATCCCCGCTGCCCAGCTCACACCAGGGCTGGCAGGTGGTGGACCCACCGTCGTCCGCACAGGTGAGTGCCGGTCCACACTCGTCGTCGTCGCCGCAGCTGTCGCCTTCTTGACCAGCGGTGGTTGGGACGATGCAGACTGAACTGTCGGGAATCGTTTCCCACAGGCCGCAGCTTTGCCCCGCCGCACACGCCGAGAAACCATCGGCGCTGGACTGTGGGTTTCTGGGATCGCAGCCGTGCAAGCACGTCATCACGCCAGGGATGTCCCACTCGACGCAGGCGCCGCTGGCGCAGTCGGAGGCGTCATCACAGAACGCCGAGCACACACCAGTGGAGTTCCATTGCAGGCATTCGCTCCCTTGCTCGCACTCGCCCACTGTTTCCGAACAGGCTCCGCCTTGGGGCACGCTTCCTTGCGGCAGGCAGCCTGCTTCGCCCGTGTCGAAGTCAATGATGGCGCACATCTCGGTACTGCCGCATCCGCATTGGCTCACCGGATCGCAAGTGCCGTTCGGTGGCAGACTGGGACAGCTGTCGCAGTAACCTATCTCGACGTCCGCGGCGCCCACGGGCGTGATGTAGCTGAAGCAGGTGTTTCCATTGGGACAGTCGTCGGCGGCGACGTCGCAGTTGGGCTTGCAAACGGCACCGCTCTGCTTGATCACACAGGCATACCCTTCGGCACAAGCGAACGGATCGGCGTCGCCATCGGCGGTTTCACAAGGATCGTCGGTGACCCCGGTGCCTGCCGCAATGCAGTAGCTGACACCCGCTCGACCGGGAACACAGCTTGCGCCACTCCCACAAGCATCATAGGGATCCGCATCGTTACTCGGGTTCAGGGGATCGCAGGTGCGCAAACAGATGTAGTAGCCAGGGACGTTCGCGCCGTCGTACGTCACCTGTTCGCAAGTGGCATAAGGGCCTTGCGCGCAGGTGTTGGTGACTTCGCCGTCGCACAGCTGCTTGCACACGCTGGCGATGCAGGCGTAGCCCGCTTGGCAATCCGTGTTGTTGATGCACGCGGCATAGGGTGCGGTGCTACCCGCGGCAGCGCAGCCAGTCTCGCCGGTTGAGATGTCGACGACCCGGCACATCTCGCCCGGTTCACATCCGCACTGCGCCCGCGTATCGCATTCGCCGGCCACCGGTGGCGTGCAGCCTGGAGGTAATATGGGGCCGCCACCGCCGGCACCACCCATACCGCCTGCCCCCTCCGGTGGTTTGGGACGCCCGCCGTCGAATGCGGGCCCTCCCCCGGCGCCAGGGATCGCAGTCGGGCCGGGTCCGGGCTGCGTCGGACCCGGTGCAGGCCCCGAGTCGGGGGGCTCGGTCACCGTGGGGTCGGGGGTTGGCCCGGGCGCGCCCGCTTCGGTGGGCTGCGGATCGGGCATCGACGGTACGGGCGCCGGGGTGTCGTCCGTATCGTCGGTTTCGTCGTCGGTGACGACCGGCTTCGTTCCCGAGTCTCTTACCGGCTTCGTGCTGGCGTCGACTTCGACACTGTCGTCGGTGTCGAACGCGTCGGGATCGACTCGGTACTTGTCTGCGTCCAAGATTTGGGCGCATCCAGTAGCTGTTACGATGGCGAGCAGTGCGGCGCGCCCGAAACGAATTCCGCGCATGTTCAGAATACCCCCTGCGCGCCGAGCTGCCCCAGGCCCACGACCGGGCGAATGCATGGCTCGTCGGTGCACTGGTTGAACGCACTGTTGGCGTCGGAGTCGGCTGTGAGCCAAAAGTAAACACCCGCGCCCAGACCCAAGATGCCCACGGCAAAACCGATGGTCGACAGGTTGGCGTCTCTCGTCATCCCGGATATCTCGTCGTCGTAGCCGCTTGGGCAGGAGCCGCCTCGACACACGTCGTCCAGTTCGTTTTTTGTGCTTTTCGCTGAGAAGCCGAAGTAAGTCCCGGCGGCGATTCCCACTGCGCCCACTCCGAACCCAACGTACGCGGGAACGCGGTTCGGCTCTCTCGGTGGAGAGCCATCGTCGACGAGCACCGCTTGGACGTGCCGTTCTTCGATCGGCCCCTCTTCGGGATCCTGTGGCTGTCCCGCGGCCATGGCTTCGCTCGGAGCCGTAGCCGTCAGAACGAGATCGACGCTTCCGGAACCTCCCTCGTCGAGGGTCACGCTTTGAGCCGCCGGGGCCAGGCCTTCACCTTCGGCTCGCACCTCGTGGGTACCGGGATCGGTCGGTCGTGGTGCGCCGAGCAGCGCCGAGGGCACCTCCTTGCCGTCCACGGTGACTACGAACGTGGCATCCTGAGGGGCATCCACGTGGATCACGAGTGAAGCCACCTTGCCTTGGTACTCATTGAGCAGCTTGCGCGCACGGTCTTGAGCTGCGACGAAGGCCGGTGGTGGCGCATCTCCGAGGTTCTCTCGCGCGACTCGATTGAGTGCTTCGGTTCCCTCCACGACTCGTCCCAACACGCACTGGCAATAGCCCAGCTCGACCAAGATGGTGGGAGCGTGAAACAACTCTTCAGCGCGTGAGAGGGGATCGAGCGCCTCGGCGCACTTGTCGGCGCGGGCCAGCGTGACTCCCTTCTTGCCCAAAGCTCGAGCCGCCGCGACGTTTTCGGCGGATTGGGCATGCGCACCATCAACACTGGAGGCGACGAGGGCGAATGCCGCGGCGGCAAGTGTGAGGCGCCAGCGACAAGCCGAAACGTTTCCCGCCGCAAACGCCCTGCTTTCGAGATCTGTTCCAAGCATTGCCCGCAACTCTAGTGGAGAGGAGAGGTCTTGGCGAGACCCCGCTGGGGACATCCGCCCGCAGATTCTTCACGTCGGCTACTCGACGCCCGACCAGTCGGGTTTTGGGCTGTGCAGGGCGATGCACAGCCCTGTGCAGGTCAGTTCCGGCTCCTGTGCAGGTAGAGGTTTGAGGGAAAGGTTCCCGCGATGTGGGTGTGGGTCGGTGGTACGGTTGTGCACCTGAAGCGCATCGGCCCGCGAACGCCTCAGCACCCTGGATATGACGCAGGTTTGGGTCGGGCGCGGGTTTTCGGCGTCTACCGTCGAGCCTCTGGGATTCGGCTCACGTGGAAACCCCACCCCTGGGGCGTCCAGGTTGAAACGGCTCAGGTGCGCTCGCGAGCGCCTGGCACGGATGCTGCGTTTGTTGCCCTCAACCGCCCTTCGCGGTGCCCTTCTTCACTTCAGACACGAGGAACCTACGCCATGACCCGCAAGACCACCCCCAAGTACTCTCGCTCACTGCTCTGTTCACTGGCCGCGATCGTCTCCGTCGCGTGTGGCGAAGCTCCGATGGTGACCCATGGCGACGAGGCAGACTCGATCGATGATGGGGTAACCCACACCGCGATGTCGTCGGAGCAGATGAACTCTCCGGTCACCGATGAGCTCGGTTCTCCGGATACGACCGCGGCACCAAACGGTTCCGATGTTCCAACCAACGAGTCGCCGCCGCGTGACCAACAACTGATCATGGAAGCGCAACCCGAACCGGAGCCGGAAGCTGACGTCTGTGGTCCGAGCATCTTCCCGCAAACCAACAACGTGCCGGTCGAGGTCGAGCGTACCATCACTGAAACGATCGAGGTCGAGGTCGAGGTCGAGGTGCCGCCGACCGTGCTGATGCTTCTCGACCGCTCCTTGAGCATGACCGAGCAGATCGGTGACAGCGACGCCAGCCGTTGGCAAACGTTGCAGCGAATCCTGTTCGAAGGCGACGAACCGTTGCTCCAAGGGATCTCGAAGACCGCGAATCTCGGCATGACCCACTTCACGGCGGCTCGGGGAACCCAAGGCCCCGACGGCTCAGGGCATTGTGTCGACCTGACGGTTCCCGTGGACGAGATCGCGTTCACCAGCGACAATTTCGAACAACTCGCGTCACAGCAGGACGGGGTGAAACTGGGCTACGGGACTCCGACCGGTGAGGCGCTGGCTGCGGTCAGTGAGAGCTTCCGCGGACTGGAGACCGAGGGCGAGAAGCACATCATCGTCGTCACCGACGGCGAGCCCGCTCACTGCAACGCACTGCTCGACTTCAGCAGTGAGCAGGCGACTGGCTACGTTTTGCAAGCGGCACACGACGCGGCGGCGATGGGGATCACCGTCCACGTCATCGGTATCGGACCGGACATCAACGGCGCGCATCTGGCAGAGATGGCTGAGGCGGGCGGGGGGCAATATCGCAGTGCGCTGACGGGGGATTCGCTGGCAACTGCCTTCAGCGACGTTCTGCGGGAGGTCGACGTCGTCACCATCGAGGAAGTCCAAACTCGCACCGAGGTCGAGACGATGATGGAGGAGCAACGCAGCTGTGAGTTCGAGTTGGAATTTGGTGAGCTCGGGCCCGATGCGTTTCTCCAAGCAGGACACGTTGCCATCGATGGGGAAGGGCTCTTGCTGGACGACGAGGACGGATGGACCATCGACGATCGAGACATGCTGGTGCTCCAGGGGCGAGCCTGTGACACCTACATGACCAGTGAAGACATGCCACAGGTGGCCGTCGAGTTGGCCTGTCCCAACCGTTTCTTGGGAACGCCCCGCTGACGTCGGTTGGTGGCAGTGCGATGCCGCGTCGCTCCTTTGGTGGAGCGGCGCGGCATCATACCGTCCATGACTTCTTCGCTGGTGGTCTTTCCAGCGACTATTCGTCGACGAACACCACTGGGCGTTCCCAGATTGCAAGTACCAAGCAGCCGGTCTTCGTCCACACGCGGTGGGAACTGCCCGGGGCGTGCACGAGCACCTGTCCTGCGGCGTATGTACCGTCGTCGTCGCTCTGCTCCCCCTCCAGGATGACGATGTGCTCGTAGCCATCGTGCCGGTGACGGGGAACGCTTGCTCCCGGGTGATAGCGAAGAAACGCCGTGCTCGCACCCGTCTCGGGGTCGAAGTAGATGTTGCCGCGTTCGATGCCCGGACGAAATGGCGTGAACTCGACGCCTTCGACGCTGGGTGTGGGGAACAAGCTCAGGGTCCAAGCGCTCTTCACTGAACACCCGCCGCGGCTATATGGGCGAGCACGATCGTCGGGCAGTTTCTCTGGCCCCCATCTGGTGAGGGCCCGAGAAGCCGTCCCCGTTGCAGTCGCTTTCTCGATTCCGTTCTCTGTTGCGTCGAACGAGCGTTCGCGAATCGCGGACGCTCACTCAGCTCGTCCAACGGCCCCAGGGCGAACGGGAACGGTTGGCTTTCCAGCTCCACGCTGGCCGGGCTTCGAGACAGAATGCCCGCTGCGATGGAGCTGCTGTCTTCTTCAGGGTCAATGTGCATCGTGGCCCGCCATGTGATGACCAATTTCCTGCAGATCGGCGTTCTCTGCGTCCGTTTCGAACGTCAACCTTCCTTCACTCATCACCAGGATTCTGTCGGAAAGGGCGAAGATCTCTTCGAGATCGGCGCTCACCAAAAGCACCGCCGCGCCACTGTTGCGCGCTGCCATGATACGGCTTCGGATCTCGCTGACTGCCGCGAAATCCAGGCCGAAGCAGGGGTTGGCGACGATCAGTAGCGCGACCTGACCGTCCAGTTCTCGAGCCAGTACTGCACGTTGCACGTTACCACCGCTCAGGTCGCCAATCGGCGCATCCGTTCCCGGTGTCTTGATGCGGTATTCCGTGATGGCTTTCTGGGCCGTGCTGCGCAATTGGCTACGGCGCACGAACCATTTGCCCCAGGTGAATGGGCTGATGTCGAACGTGCGGAAGCCGATGTTCTCCGCGACGGTCATGTTGTGTACGCAGGCGTTCTTCAGCGGAGCCTCGGGAAGAAGTCTCACACCGTGGCTACGCAGCTCCTGGCGGGTTGCGGTGTATGCCTTGCCAGACACCGCGATCCTCCCACCGGAGGCGGGCCGTTGACCGGCGAGCACTTCGACGAGCTGATCTTGTCCATTCCCGGAAACACCAGCAATTCCGACAATCTCACCCGCTCTGACTTTCAGGTCGATGCCGCAAACGATGGGCAGGCCCAGGTCGTCGTCCGCAGTGAGATTCTCGAGCTCGAGCACCACGTCGTCTTTGCGTTCACTGGTGCGGGCCAAGTTCGCAGACGGCGGTTCGGCACCGACCATCATCTCCGCCATTTCTTGCTTCGACAACTCACTCGTCTTGCCGCCGCCAGCGAAACGCCCCTTTCGGAGTACGGTGACCTCGTCGGCGAAGTCCATCACCTCGCGGAACTTGTGAGTGATCATCGCGACGCTGACACGCCCTTCGTGCGCCATCTGTTTGAGCATGCCCAACACCTCGTTCGCCTCGTCCGGAGTGAGCACACTGGTGGGTTCGTCGAGGATGACGACCCGGCTGCCGAGGTACAGTTGCTTGAGGATCTCGAGCTTCTGCTTCTCACCAGCGGCCAATTGTCGGACGGGGCGGTGCGGGGCCACACGAAACGGCATCGTCTCCATGAACGCTTCGATCGAACGCGTCTCCTCTTTCCAGTTGACGACCTTGGGTATGTCGGCCCGCGACAGAACGAGGTTCTCCGCAACCGTCATGTTCTCGACCAACGTGAAATGTTGGTAGACCATGCCGATGCCGTGCCGTTGCGCGTCCCGTGGAGAATGACCTTCGAGCATGGTCTCTCCCACGTGAACCTTGCCCGAGTCGGCTTGGTAGAACCCCATGATGCACTTGACCAGGGTGCTCTTGCCAGCGCCGTTCTCGCCGAGCAGCGCGTGGAACGTTCCTGGTTTGAGTTCGAACGAAACGTCCTCGAGCGCCATGAGCTCGCCAAACCGCTTGTTGACGTTCAGCGCGGTCAGTCCGGGCAACGCGCTCGAAGTGACGTCACGACCGATGCTCACGGCGGCGGCGTTCATCCGAGGACCTCGAGCAAGGCGCTCGATGTGCTGACCGCGCCGAATACGCCATTTTGCATGGTGACCATCTTCAGTGCCGCTTCGTGGTTGCCTTTGTCGGTGGCCGCACAACAGTCTCCCAAGATGACACATTCGTAGCCGCGGTCGTTGGCTTCGCGCATCGTGGTGTGCACGCACACGTCGGTGGTGATGCCCGTGAGCACGATGTTGCGGATGCCCCGCTGGCGAAGGATCATGTCCAAGTCCGTGGCGCAGAACGACCCCTTGCCCGGCTTGTCGATGATCGGTTCCCCGGGCAGTGGTGCCAACTCGGGGATGATGTCCCAGCCTGGTTCACCGCGCACGAGAACACGTCCACACGGCCCTTGGTCGCCGATGCCGGTCTGTCCGACGCCGCCGTTTTGTAGAATACGCGAGCGCCAGCGTTTGTTCGCGGGCAGGTCAGAAAGATCTGGGCGATGTCCTTCGCGGGTGTGGATGATGTGGTAGCCCTTTTCGCGACAGGCGGCTAGCACCCGGCTGATCGGTTCGATGCAAGCGCGCGTGATGGAAATGTCGTAGCCA
>QJWJ01000338.1 GCA_003235365.1 Deltaproteobacteria bacterium | reverse complement strand
CCAGCGGGGCTGCCTGAAGCGGCCGCGCAGCGGCCTGCTCCACCTCAGACCGGTATCAACGTGCCACAGGTGGGCGACCCGAACAGCAACCCGTTCGAAAACTGAGGGCTGAGACGTGCGTGCCCTGGAAGCTGGAGCGGTTCGAGCGCTGCGTGGTGACGGTGCGAGCGAGCCGCTGCTGCTTCCACCTCACCATCTGACGACTCACGGCGTCGTGGTCGGTATGACGGGTTCCGGGAAATCCGGCTTGCTCGTCGTGATGGTGGAAGAGGCGTTGCGCTCTGGAGTGCCGGTGCTGGTCATCGACGTCAAAGGAGACTTGGCCAACCTGTTGCTCAACTTTCCCAGCTTGTCTGCTGACGAGTTCTTGCCGTGGGTAAACGGCGTGCGGGGCCCCGGGGACGAAAGGCCCACCGACGCGATTGCAGCCGAGCTTGCCGAGGCGCGACGCAGTGGCTTGGCCCGTTGGGGCATTGGAGAGTCTGACGTTGCCGACTACGCCGAGCGTTGTCGAGTGCGCGTGCTCACTCCGGGATCCACGGCGGGGGAACCGCTGCACGTGCTGTCGGCCGTGGAGCGGCGCTCGCCGCGTTGGGAAACGGACGTGGAAGCGGCGCGCGCCTCGTCGAGCGCGGCCATTTCCCTGGTGCTGCGGCTCGTGGGGCAAGATCCAGATCCGGCGCGCAGTCGCGCCCACGTGCTGTTGTCGTTGCTTTCTGAGCGGCGCTTGCTCGCTGGCGGCACGGCTGATCTCGGCGCGCTGTTGGACGACTTGGCCAATCCACCGCTGGACGTGGTCGGGCGGCTCCCGCTCGACCAGTTCGTGTCCGCAAAAGATCGGCGTGAGCTGGCAGCGGCACTCAACACACTGCTAGCCGCGCCCACGTTCGGCAGTTGGCGCGAGGGCTCGACGTTGGACGTCGATGCCTGGATGGCGCCCGGCGCCGGCAAGGCCCCCGCGACGATCATCAGTGTCGCCCACTTGGACGACGATGAGCGGCTCCTGGTGCTCGGCGTCGTGTTGGAAGAAGTGCTGTCGTGGGTGCGCAGCCTGCCAGGGTCGCGCCGCTTGCGCGCGCTGGTCGTGTTCGACGAGGTGTACGGCTTCTTGCCCCCGCACCCAGCAAACCCGCCCACGAAGCAGCCCATCGTGTCTTTGATGAAGCAGGCGCGCGCGTTTGGAGTGGGCGTGCTGATCGCCACGCAGAATCCGATGGATCTGGACTACCGCGCGCTGGGCAACGCAGGGCTGTGGGCGATCGGCAAACTTCAGACCGATGCCGATCGAGAGCGCGTCGTCGAAGGCCTCGGAGCAGCCAGCGACATTTCCCGCAGCGAGCTCACTCGCACCATTGCACGGCTCGCCAAACGCTGGTTCGTGTTGCGCGACGCCCACTCCGACGCAGGCACCCTGCTCTTCCAGCCGCGCTGGGCGATGTCGTACCTGCGCGGCCCGCTCACCCGCAGCGAACTGCGATTGGCGCGAGGTGCGGGGGAGAGGTAGAACAACACACGAGAGTGGCTCGGGCGCATCTTCGCGACGCTCGACCCCAAGGCGCTGGAAGAAGCGTTCCGGACACTGCGGGCCCACTTTCGGAGCTCGCCTGCTTGCCACGGCTTCGCGAGCTGACGCTGACAGAACTCGGTCTCACGGACATTCGGCCGCTTTCCGCACTCACCGAACTGCACGTGCTGCGGCTGGGTGGGAACGAGCTGTCCGATGTGTCGCCGTTGAGTCAATTGCCCGCCGTGACGACTTTGATTCTGCCGGCAAATCGAATCGAGACCGTCGCCAACCTGACGTTGCCCGAGCCGCCGGTTTCGCCAGAAGGTTGCGGTGGTCCAGAAATCGATCTCAGAGGTAACCCGCTCGACCCGGCTACCGTTCAGCACCTCTGCGACCAACGCTGGAACGTGTCTTGGGGGCTGAAAGAGAGCAACTGGGAAACCTGCAATTCAGAGCGTGAAGTTCGCTGTCCACCGCTGTCTCGCTAGCGATGCGCGTGCCTCACACGCTGCGTGGCTCATCGTCACGGCTGAGCTCGGGTCGTGAGAACCGCATGGCATGTCGCCAGCCTTCGCGACCGGGTCGCTTGCTCGATGCCGCCATTGACGAACGAGGAGCCGAACAGCCGCGCCGTCTAGTTCATCCCAACCTTCGACGGGATAACGCCTACAATCTCGATCCTGCGTCGAAGTTGCTCAACCGAGCCTTCCTCGGTAGCGACCCCACACCATGGCTTCCTGGGCGCACGAGGGCATCATCGAGTTGTTTCGCAAGGATCCCGACCTCGCGCCTCAGCTGCTGCGTGGACCCCTTGGCGTGGAGGTGCCAGAGTACTCCGAAGCAAAGGTCGAATCCGGAACTCTCACCCAGCTGCACCCCGCGGAGCTTCGAGCAGATCTGGTCGTGCGGCTTGCTTCGGGAACTCGATCGGCGATGGCTATCGTCATCGAAACCCAGACCAAGCGAGATCCGAACAAGCTGTACTCGTGGCCTGCATACGTGACATCGCTCCGACATCGCTTACGCTGCGACGTCTGCCTGCTGGTCGTAGCCCAAAGCGAGCCAGTCGCCGATTGGGCAGCTCAGCCGATCCACCTCGGCCCCAGAGGCCTCATTGAACCGCTGGTACTCCGCCCCAGCGTCGTGCCCATCATCGACGATCCCGAAGATGCGAGAAAAGCCCCCGAGCTTGCAGTGCTTTCGGCGTTGGCCCACGGCGGCGGCAGTGTCGAAACCGCCGTCCGCGTGGCGTTGGCCGCCACCACCGCCGCCCAAGATCTCGATCGCGACCGTTTCATGCTATATTTCGACCTCATCGTCCAAGCTCTGAGCCAAACCGCACAAGAGGCATTCCGAATGGACTCACAAGGCATTCGTTTCTTCACCAAAGAGTTTCAGCAATCCTACGAACGCCTCGCCGTGCTCGAGGTTCGCGGCTTCCGCATCACCGCCGAACAGCGCGAGCGTATCGTCCGCTGTTCGGATCTGGAGACGCTCGACCGGTGGCATCGCCGGGCCGTCACGGTCAGTTCGACCGACGAACTGTTCGAGTGAGCGCGCCGTAGGACGGCATCTGATGACCTCATCGTCCAAGCTCTGAGCCAAACCGCACAAGAGGCATTCCGAATGGACTCACAAGGCATTCGTTTCTTCACCAAAGAGTTTCAGCAATCCTACGAACGCGGCCGTGAAGAAGGCCGTGAAGAAGGCCGTGAAGAAGGCCGTGAAGAAGGCCGCGAAGAAGGCCGTGAAGAAGGCCGCGCAGCCGAAAAAGCCGCTGACGTTCTCGCCGTGCTCGAGGTTCGCGGCTTCCGCATCACCGCCGAACAGCGCGAGCGTATCGTCCGCTGTTCGGATCTGGAGACGCTCGACCGGTGGCATCGCCGGGCCGTC
>QJWJ01000174.1 GCA_003235365.1 Deltaproteobacteria bacterium | reverse complement strand
CTAGATTGGACTCCACCTTGAGCAGGAGTTGCAGCATGAAGATTTTCGTAACGGGTGGCAGTGGATTCGTCGGCAGCGCGGTCGTTGAGCGAGCCCTGGCAAGCGGTCATCAGGTCTTGGCATTGGCTCGTTCAGACGAGTCAGCCGAGAAGTTAGAACGGGTCGGGGCAACGCCGCATCGAGGCTCGCTGCAGCACTTGAAATCGCTCGGGGAGGGTGCGAGCCAATGTGATGGGGCGATCCATTTGGGGTTTCAGCACGACTTCTCCCAATTCGCCAAGATGTGCGAACTCGATCACAGAGCTGTCTTGACCTTGGGTAGGGTCTTCCACGGCTCGAGGCGTCCGCTGGTTGTCACCTCGGGCACTGCGCTCGTCGCTCCGGGACGCCTGGTCACGGAAGAAGACGAGCTGAGAGCGACGGTAGCGGAACTGCCAAGAGCGGCGACGGATGTCGCGTGCAGACAGTTGGAACAGGAGGGACTGCACGTGACTATGGTGCGGCTCCCCATCGTACACGGAGAGGGCGATCATGGGTTTCTCACGATCTTGGCAGACATCGCGCGTCAACGCGGCTTTTCCGCGTACATCGAGGATGGTAAAAACCTTTGGAGCTCCGCGCACCGCTTGGACACGGCTGCCGTCTATTTGGGCGCGCTCGAGCATGGCGCGAAAGGCGAACGTTTCCATGCGGTCGCGGAGCAAGGCGTGGTGTTCAAGGACATCGCCACGGTCATCGCCCGGCGACTGAACTTACCCGTGCGGTCCATTTCCCGCGCAGAAGCACGCGAGCACTTCGGTTGGTTTGCGAACTTTGCGGCGATCGACTGCCCGGCCTCCAGCGAGATCACGAGAAGGCGCCTCAACTGGACCCCCACTCAGACTACGATGCTCGAAGATCTGGCAAGCGATGCCTACTTCGCATAGCTCCGTCTGGTGACCTACTCTGACTTGGCACAGGGCATCACGTCCATCGCCACGGAGGACGGCGCATTCGAGGCGCCTGTGAGCGGCGCCTGCTGTGTGCGCTGCTCTGCTACCACGGGCTGGGAGAACCGTCGGTGGCGAGCCTCACTGGCCATCATCGGGTCCGGACGGAAAGACATTTCGCTGGGTGAGCGCACCTACGCCCTACAACCTGGGCACTACTCGCTCACCCTGATGCCTCTGGCAGTCATGAGTCGCTTTTCACAGGCCTCGGCGCGATGGCCCTTCTTAGGCCTCCTCGTTCCCGTCGAACCGAGCGCTATCAGCTCGATTGTCGCTGACATGGATCGACCCACCGAGCGCGTGACCTCCGAATCGTACACTTCTCCCGTCTTCGTTGGTCGCGTTGACGGCGAGATGCTCGATTGTGCGATTCGACTCACCAGGCTTTTCTCTTCACTCGAGTCGAGCCGTGTCCTTGGTCCGGGCTATGTGCGGCAGCTTCTCTTTGGGGTGCTCAAGGGTCCCAACGGTCCGGCCTTACGGCATTTTGTCGAGACGGGAAGTGATACCTACCGCATTGCGCGGGCCGTGCACCGAATCGAGTCGAACCTGGCGGATGAACTCGACATCGAAGCATTGGCTCGAAGCGTCGGAATGAGCCGCACCGTATTTTTTCAACGGTTCAAGCGCTCGACGTCATCCACCCCGGTGAGTTACCAGAAACGACTGCGACTGCTCGAGGCCCAGCGCCTGATGTTGGAAGAAGGCTCCACAGCCGAGGGCGCCGCGTATCGAGTGGGCTACCAAAGCCCATCGCAATTTAGTCGAGAATACGCTCGGTTGTTTGGCTCACCTCCCATCGCTCACCGCAACCAGTTGAAGGACGACGATAGCGCCGCGACACCGCTCCGGGGACTAAAGGCACGCTGGTTCTAGTGAGTACCCGCCGGGCGTCCCCGATTGAACATGGACCAATCGCTCAGGGGGCCAACTTCGCCAACCCCAGCAACCTGCTTCGTCGCGCAGTGAACAGCGGCGCAGCGGCGCCGGCTGCCTTGAAACAAACCGCGTACGTGCACGATGGACTTCGACGCCCGAACGCTTCTCGCGCAAATTTCGTCGAGGTGACTGGATGGCTTAGTCGCAAGTTCTGGCTAGCCCCATCATCCTCGATGAAGTTGGGCTTTCACGGCAACTTGCGGCTCTACCCGACGATCGGTTTGGCCACGGTGTTGCTCGCCGATCGAAGCGAAGTCTGTGCATCCGCCCATCGATGCCCGCAGCGACGAACTCGACGACGGCCTCGTCCAGTTCCGACTCGCCCAGCGCTCGAAATGAGCGGGAGCCTGTTCGGCGACGCCGTCGCTCTCGGTGATGGCGCCGTCGAGCATCGAAACTTGCGCGACTCACGCGGCGAGACGTACGCTTCATCGCCGCGCCAGGCCTGGCGCCAGTTTCCAGCGGCGTCCGCAATTCGGAGAGCTCGTATGGCCAAGTCGACGAAGAAGGCATCAACCAAGAAGAAAGCCACCACCCGATCGGCGACGCCGAAGACGGCCGGGAAGAAGAACGTGGGGGCGAAGAAAACTGCATCGGCGAGCGCCACGGTCAGGCGGGCTGCGGCTCCCAAGCACGCCGCCGGCGTCAAGTCCTCGACCATCGCCAAAACGACGGCAGCACGAGCGACGACCAAAAAATCTCAGTCGCGAACTGCGAAGGCAGCAAAGCCCCCCAATGGCAGCGCTGAGAAACCAACCCTACTGTCTGGGGGAAACCCTCAAATCGCGAAAGCGGACGGCGACGCACCGGTGCAAGCGTACATCGCGGCGATGCCGGATTGGAAACGCCCAATCGGAGTCACGCTCGACCGACTCATCTCGCAGGCGGTGCCGGACGTGCGCAAGGCCGTCAAATGGAACTCGCCGTTCTATGGCGTCGACGGGCAAGGGTGGTTCGCGAGCTTCCACTGCTTCACGAAGTACGTGAAGGTGACGTTCTTCAAAGGCGCATCGTTGCGACCACTACCGCCGGGCGAATCGAAGGACCCTCAGCGAATCGAAGGACCCTCACGTGCGCTACCTCGACATCCGTCAAACGGACCCGTTCGACGAAAAGCAGGTGGTCGAATGGATCAAGCAAGCATCCCAGCTACCAGGCTGGTCTCCCTGACGTCGGCCCTGCGGCTGGCTCAGGGTCGACGCCAACCGAATCCCAACAGGCCGACCACAGAACTTGACCCGTCAGGGTCATGGTGAGTGTTCTGGAGCGACGCGAATCGCCGAGGGCCCCGCGTATGATGACGACCAATTGAACGATCTTGCCGACGGCCTGTCCGAAGTGCTCGCGGCGCGGGGAGGCGGAGCCTGGACGCCGCGTACCGCTACATGCTTGAAGCGTTGCGACTGACACCGGTGTCAGCCACCGCTTGGAAGTAATGAGCCCGCCATGAATCACTCCGTCGAACTCGCAACCTCGGAACCGAACCTCCAACAGGCCTGTGATAGCGCAGTATCGTCAGCTGACCGAACCCGTCTGGGATCGCTCCCGAAGCGTTCACACTCCTGGACGTTGGCGCTCATGGCGTCGTTCGCATTCGCTTGCACCACGCCGGCAGAAGAAGAGCAGGACGAGACCGACGATACCGATGAGCCGGTAGACGGCGACGCGGGCGCGACGGTGACGTCGACGGATGATGCAGGGCCAGCCGCCGCACCCCATGCACCCGATGCAGGGGATCCCAACGAAGTCTCAGACGCATCCGCGAGCGCGGAGGCGACGGATGCGGGCCGCGCAGACAGCGGTAGCCCCGCCCCCCAAGTCGACGCCGCAACGACGGGCAGTGATGCAGGCGCCGACGGCGGCGAGCCAGACGGCAACGCGCCCCCGACGATTGACACCGAACTGACCGTGCTGCAATTCGACCCCGACTGCCGAAACTGGGAGGAAGACTGTCAGAACGTGACGGCGAGCGGCTTTCCGGGGATCTCGGACGACGGGCGCTTCGTGGTCGTGCTCAGCAACGACGACTTTCGTGGCTACGTCCACTTTCATTCAGTGCAAACCGGCGAGGTCGTCGACTCCTTCATCGTCTTCGAAAGCGAAGAGTACGACGAAGCGCAATTCGAACTCGAAGAATCGGGAAAGACCGACGTTTACGATCGCGTCGGCAGCCGATTGCAACCCGCCATCGACCGCATCGCGTCGCAGCGCTACCACGCGATGCTCTCGGCGCAAGAGGCAG
>QJWJ01000327.1 GCA_003235365.1 Deltaproteobacteria bacterium | reverse complement strand
GGGGTTTCGAGGACGATTTGCCCGGAAGCGTAGACTGTGTTTGCGTCGGCTACCTGAAACTCGACTGCGTCACGCACTTGCCTGATGGACGTATGCACGGCCTGCGGTTCCGCGTCGTACGAGAGTAACCGCTCGAAGGAAACGCCACGGAGTGTGACGGGGGAATGGCATGCGAGTTCACCGGCAGCTCGTGCCATCTCCAGTTGAACGACGGCTGGCATCACGGTCCGTCCCTCCACGAGATGATCAGCGAGATAGAACTCCGTTCCCGAACGGGTGCAGCGGTACTTGACCCCATCCAGCGTGGACACGTTCTCGTCGAGCAGTGGATGCGGCCCACTCGCGCGTTGCTCGACGGGGCTTGCCAGGCCAGTCATCCAGCAACGCCGGCCCTCGAAGGGATAAGTCGGAAGCGGTACGCGCCGGCGCTGCTCGTTGCTGAACCACGCTTGCCAGTCGATGGTGCTACCCGCCGCCCAAGCGCGCGTCACACCACCCCACGGACCATCAGTAAAGCCGAGCCCGCACCCCCGGATAGGTTCGTCACCGGTGAGAATCGCGATGTCGAGCGGTGATACCGGATCGTCGTCGAGTGGCGGCGGGGGAAGATGTATTCGAGGCGCGCACTTCGATAGGTCCAGCGCGCTCGTGGCACAGGCCGCGGCCCAAACACCCACGCCCTGCGCGTGAATCGCCGTGGGTTGCACTCCCCAATCCAACCAAGATCTGCACAGCGCGTACTGAAGGGCAAATGTCTGACCAGGCACGTCGTGCTGGGCCGCGCCAGCGGCCAGGGCCGCTTCGTAGTGCGCCGCGAAACGCGGTTCGGTCGACCACTGTCGCGCGAGCGCCTCAGGGGTGTCAACCGCGTCGGTCAACAGGAACGAAACGCCCTCGATACTGGGGGCATTGGGCATGGGGTAGGCGCGCAGTGCATCCGCGATGTCGCCTGGTTGGTCACCGCACACGGCTATTCGATACTCGTGAGCACGTCGCCCCACGGCCAGCGTATAGGCGACGTCCGCAAGCGCATCGCCAGGGCCGGTTTCCAAAAACGAAGCCAACTGTGCGATCGTTGCTCGAAGGGCGTTCGGGCTCCGAGCGGACGCGACAACGACTTGAGTCGAGCGAGACGCCGCAGGTTCGGGTTGTGGGGGGGCTTCTTCCAGGATTGCGTGCGCGTTCGTCCCGCCGATCCCGAATGAGCTGATCCCGGCGCGGAGCGGGGCATTTCCCAGCCAAGGTCGGGTGCTCGTGTTGACTACGAAGGGACTCTGGGAGAAGTCGATTGATGAATTTGCCGCTCGAAAGTTGAGTGTCGGGACGAGCGTACGATGCTTCATCATCAACGCGGTCTTGATTACACCTGCGACGCCAGCGGCAGCGTCGAGATGACCGATGTTGGACTTCACTGACCCGATCGCGCAGAACCCGCAGTCCTGCGTGCCTTCGCGAAAGGCCCTACTCAATGCCGAGACTTCGACCGGGTCACCGAGGCGTGTCGCGGTGCCGTGCGCCTCGACATAGCCGATCGAACGGGGGTCCACGTTCGAGACGGTTTGTGCCTCTCGAATTACAGCGCACTGACCTGCGGCGCCCGGCGCGGCAAAACTGACCTTTCCGGACCCGTCGTTGTTTGTCGCCGTGCCCTTGATCACCGCGTGGATGGTGTCTCGATCGGTGATCGCGTCACGCAGGAGCTTGAGTACGACAACACCAACGCCGTTGCCGAGCACCGTGCCGCTCGCGTCGGCGTCGAACGTCCGAACGTGCCCATCTGCAGACAGAATCGCCCCGTCCTCGTAGAGGTAGCCTTTGACTTGGGGGAGTTTCACCGTCACGCCCCCCGCCAGCGCCATGTCGCACTCGCCATTGATCAATCCCTGGCACGCGAGGTGAATCGCGACGAGCGACGTGGAACAAGCTGTTTGTACGGTGTAGCTTGGACCGCGCAGGTCGAGCTTGTACGAAAGGCGCGTTGCGAGGAAGTCCTTGTCGTTGCCGACCAGCACTGCGAAGTGGTTGGACGTCGTCGTTTGGTCGACGTTCGGGAGTACCTGCTGTTGGAGGTACGTATTGATGGACGAACCAGCGTAAACGCTGATCAGTCCGTCGTACCGACTTGGGTCGTAGCCAGCGTGCTCGAGCGCGGCATGACCTACGGTCAACAACAGACGATGCTGCGGGTCGGTGAATGCTGCTTCCGTAGGGGTGTACTCGAAGTAGCCAGTATCGAACAGCTCGGCATCGGAGATGGCTCCGTGTACCGGAATGTAGTGTGGGTCGTGCAGAAGCCGATGCGAAACGCCTGACGCCCTGAGCTCCTCTGGACTAAATCGGGTGAGCCCTTCGCGTCCGTCCTTCAACAGGCGCCAGAACTCGTCCAAGTCGTTGGCGCCAGGGAATCGCCCGGCCATGCCAACGATTGCAACATCGGTTTCTGAGATTGGTTCGTGTTCATTCATTGCGACAACCCGTTGCTCGGAACCCGAGGTGACGTGTGCCGGTTCTCGGCAGCTGTTCGGCTTGCCTTCGACCATAGGCGAGACAGTTCGGCGTCCGGGTCAGAGGACACCACCTGGAGCAACTGGCCGTAGGTTTGAGCCATCCGAGCGATCGTACCTCGCGCGAATAGCTCAGTGCTGTACTCCAGAGTACACGAGAGACCCGCCGCGTCTTGTTGCACGACCAGATTCAGATCGTGCTTCGCAACTGACGAATGGCTGGGCAGTACCTCGACGGTGAGGCCTCTTCTGGAGTCGGGCGCGGGTGGCTCAGACGCCGGTGACGGAAGCAGGTTGAACATTGCGTGGCACAGCCCGCTACCGTTCGGGTCCGGCTGGGGCGACGCTGCTTTCGCCACGTGGGCGAAGGGAATATCCTTGTTGGCGTGCCCTTCTGCGACGGTGCGCCTCGTAGCGGATAGTAGCTGATTGAACGTACGGTCTTGTGTGGCCTGAAGCCGCATTACGACGGTATTTACGAAGTATCCGGCGACGCGCTCGAGCTCCAGGGTTGGACGAATGGTTACAGGTGAACCAATCGCAATGTCAGGATGTTCGGAGTGCGCTTCGAGAAGAACTGCGAATGCCGTTAGCAACGTCA
>QJWJ01000476.1 GCA_003235365.1 Deltaproteobacteria bacterium | reverse complement strand
GCAGTCGCTTTCTCGACTCCATTCTCTGCAACATCGAATGGGAGTTCGCGAATCGCGAACTCGGGCAGCCTAACAGGCTCGCCCACACTTCGCGAGGGTCCCTGCCGCATGACAACGCGTCGTGACCGGCAAAATTCGGAGCTCACCCGGCGCCGAGCGCGCTCGGGCCGCTCGGCATCACCGACAGATCCCGCCGTATCGTAGACCTGTCTGCAGGCGTGCCAGTTCGCAGCGCGTGCCCGAGAGGGGTTCGTTCTGGCCGGCGGAGCAACACCTGACCCCAACCGGCCCCCCGACATCGACAATCCCAGTCTCGCCATATCCCGGGCGCGACAGACCTGTCAGGTTGCCGCTTCCGCAGTCCTCGCAGGCACTGCCGCGACGTTCACCCGCGCTCTGGTTATTCTCACCGCGCGGCAGCACGTGAATACCCGAGCTCCGGGGACGGCCGTTCGCAGGGCGAACCGTCCGCACCCGCGGCCGAGCGATACGGGGCCTGAGTTCACAGGCTGCGACGCGGTGGCGATTGCTGTTCACCCGCGGAACGGCACGAGCGGCAGTACGTGGCGTTTGGCGAACGCTAGACTTTCGTCGGTGGATTTGCGTTGATCGTCGGGAATGTCGCCGCCGTACCATTCGGCGCGGCCGGCGACGGTGTCGATGGCGACAGACTCCCAGTCGCGGTAGGTGGTGAGCAGTGCGGCCTTGGCTTGCTCGCACCAGCGCCAGCTTTGCTCGGGGCTCATCCACCCGGCGCCCTCGGCGGCGCGGGCCAGCCAGATGATGCGCAATTTGTCGAAGGCCGTCGTGGTTTCGCCGGACTGATACTCGTTGATGAGCTCCATCACGTCCGCCGGTTGTTTGCAGCTCCAGCACGACAACTGGTGAACGGCACACGAGCGGTCCCAGTAGCCCGGATCGCCGCAGTCGCCTCGATAGACCGCCAACGCGCCGTGAAACCACCTGCGCATCGGGTCTCTGCGGTCCGCCAGGTAGCGGGGTTCCGTGCAGTCGTGTTCGTGATCTCGCGAGAATACGAGAAAGCCGAAGACGGAAAGCGCCCCCAGGACGATTACGGCACCTACGATGAACAGTACACTCATTGCCATCACCTCGTTGCAGGAACGGCGCGTCCAACTGACGCCCCACGACTTGCAATCGATAGAAGGCAAACGCCCCGCGTGCTTGTACTCGCTTGCGCGCATCGCTCATCGAGTGCGAATTGTGCAACTTCGATCCCAGTGTGACGCGACTGTGCGCAACCGTGGCGCAACATCTTGCCAGCGCTGCTCGGAGTGTGTCGCTGTGGGCGCGGCGGCAGCACCTCGACGTTCACCCGATCGCGACTCGTCGCTGGCGCGCAGCGGGGCGAGCGCTCGCGAAGGTATCACGCTCGCTTTGCCGGCTCTCGCTTGACGAAAACGAGCCCCGCGGTCCCGACGCTCGCGCGCTCCGACAGTATGACGGCTCCGGTGTCCAGATTCTTGTGGGGCGAGGCCGGGTCGCAGTACGGTAGGCCCAGGACAACGACAACGATCGAGTCATGGGACCTGACCCCGCCACAGTCGACCCCACCTACTTCTCTACCCCCGCGGACTTCCGCGCGTGGCTGAAGAAGAACCACAACAAGGAGTCCGTGCTGTGGGTCGGCTACCACAAGAAGGCGACAGGCAAACCGTCCGTGACGTGGGAAGAGACCGTGGACGAGGCACTCTGCTACGGCTGGATTGACGGCGTCCGGCGATCGTTGAACGACGAGTCCTACGTCATCCGCTTCACGCCTCGCAAGCCCGGCAGCGTTTGGAGCAGACGAAACATCGAGCGCGTCGAGGCGCTCAAGTCCAGGGGTCGTATGAGGAAAGCCGGACTCGACGCCTACGGCCACAAGGACGCGCATGCCGACAGCGGCTACGCGGTGAGTGACCGGTCGGAGGCGCTACCCAAGACGATGCTCGCCGAGTTCAAGAAGCACCGCGAAGCGTGGGCGTTCTACGAGTCGCAGCCGTCAGGCTACCGCAAGCAAACGACAGACTGGGTGACGAGCGCCAAGCGCGAAGAGACGCGGCAGCGCAGGCTGGCCACGCTGATCGACGACTCGGCGCACGGGCTTCGTATCAAGCAGTTGAGGCGCGGGTAGCCTGCGCGGGGACCAACCCTCGCCCAATCGCGATCCGAGCTCGAAGTTCACACGCGGCGCGGAGTCCAGTCCGCGTTGGGTGCGGTGTGGACGCCGCATTGTGTCCTCGCTGTGGGCTCAGCGGGAGGGGCTGCGGGGGGGGGCAGGTAGCGAACGCGGGCAGGCACCTGGTGCCGTAGGCCCGCCCCTGATCCAACGGGCGACGGGGAGAAAACGACGGGGCGGATCGGCTACTGACAGCACGCTGTCAGTAGGGGGGATCTAGGGTGTTCGGAACAAGGAGGCCAAACGCCATGAACCCGATCAATCCAGTTGGTTATGTCGAACTTCACACCACCGATCCCGACCGCGCCAGAGCGTTCTATTCGGAGCTGTTCGCTTGGAGTAGCGCCGAGGAGGAGACGCCGCTCGGGCCGTACACCGCCTTCGAAGGCGTCTTGGCGGGGCTGACCGCGCCGCGTGGGGGCGTCGCACCGGGTTGGCTGCCCTACGTGGACGTGCCCGACGTCGTCGAGGCGACGCGGCGCGCCCGTAAACTCGGTGCTACCATCGTTCGCGAGTGCGTGGAAATACCGGGCGGCACGTTCAGCGTGCTGCGCGATCCCACCGGAGGACAGCTCGGACTGTTCGAAAAGAAGCGAACCTGAGCTTCGCGCTTACCGCGCGGGCCGAGTCGTATCGACCGGCTCGCGCGGGATGGGCTGTGGTCGTTCGTGGAACGGTGATGTCAGTCGACTATCGTAATGCCCGCGCTGGCTGGAGCACCCACGGAGTAGACGGTGTCATCGCTGGTGACGGTCAGCGTGAGGGTGGCGCCGAGTTGGCTCGTAGAAAGTGCCGGAAGCTGCAGGTCTACGAACGTTTGTCCTGCCGGGATGACCACGCTGCCACTCAAGGTTCCTGCCGCGAAGTCCGAGGCAGTTGCCGACGAGCCGGTGAAGAACTCGATTTCCGTCAATCCAGTTGCGG
>QJWJ01000263.1 GCA_003235365.1 Deltaproteobacteria bacterium | reverse complement strand
GGCGGGGTCGAAGGATCCTGGAAAGACCGATTGAGAGCGCCGCACGGACTCGCTATGCGGTCTCGTCCCACGAGTGGTGCAGCCCACAACCAGCCGGAGATCACCATGCAGAAAGTGCAGAGAGCCGAAGTTGTCGACTTCGAGACGTACTCGGAGCGCCGCGATGCGATTCGCGCCGCCGTTCTCGAGGAGAAGCAAGTTCGTCGTGTTCACCTGGGGGACAATCTGACGTTCCTGTTCGAGACGACGAATACCATCCGCTATCAAGTCCAAGAGATGATGCGGATCGAGCGCATCGTGCGGGAAAAGGACATCCAGCACGAGATCGACACGTACAACGAGCTGCTCGGCGATACGGGTGAGTTGGGATGTACGCTGCTCATCGAGATCGACGACCCGGCGGAGCGTGCGACCAAGCTCGCCGCTTGGTTGGACTTGCCGAAGTACCTGTACCTCGTTCTCGACAATGGGGAGCGGGCTCCGGCGAGATGGGACCAACGTCAGGTGGGTAGTGATCGGGTGTCTTCCGTGCAGTACCTCAAGTTCCGCGTCGGGCAGGCCAAACCGGTGGCCATCGGATCCAGCCACCCTCAGCTGCGCATCGAACAGGAACTGTCGCCTGAGCAATCCGCAGCGTTGGCGGCAGACGCTGCCGCCTCCTGAATTCGCACGGTGATGCGTTCCCGCTCCAGAGCTGCTGCCCGCGAGGCGGTTGAAGCCGCAAATTGCGGTCTGTCCGACGCGGGCACCTCCCTGACTGTTCGGCCGATACCGGCCAGAGCAAGCTGCCGGGTACGTCCGGTTCACCGTGAGTGATGCCCGCCGCGGATCTCGCGGCAGCGTTGCAGCCGCCGCCCGTTCAACTCGACGTCAGCGGAGAGAGAGGGATTCGAACCCTCGGTACCCTTGCGAGCACACATGATTTCCAATCATGCACCTTCGACCACTCGGTCATCTCTCCGTCACCCCTGACGGGGCGGGCTCACCAATAATGGAGATCGGGGCGGCTGGCGAGGGATTTTTGGGCTCGGAATGAGCGTCCGAAGGCGGGGGGAGCTATAGAGCGGGGGCGACTCGACTCGGCGCTCAGCTGAACTTGCGTTTTCCGGGCCGGACCGCCAACACTGCTCAGGCGCCATCACCAAGCTGCGGCACTTCGGCGCCTTTGGGGAGCTGCCGTCAAGAGGTCCATGCCGGCTACCGTAGAATTGCTCAAGCGCGACGTTCTCGAACAGGTTGCTCACACCGCTGCCCACCGTCTCAATGCCGCTCGGGCCAAATTGGCGCTGCCCTTCATCGAGGGCTTGTACGAGCACGTTCCACCCGGCGACTTGGTGACGCGGCGGCCCGAGCACCTGTACTGCGCCGCGTTGTCGTTTCTCGATTTCGCCGACTCGCGTCGAGCGTCGAGGGTCGCGCTGCGTGCCTACACGCCGACCGATGAGGTCCACGGCTGGCATTCGAACGACAGCATCATCGAGATCATCAACGACGACATGCCGTTTCTGGTGGACTCCGCCGTCGCTGAGCTCAACCGCCTTGGCATCGAAGTGTTGTTGGTCGTCCACCCCATTTTCGGAGTCCAGCGTGGTGCCGACAACGCCCTGGAGGCGGTGTTCCGTCAGGGGACAAACGGTGCGACGTCGCACGAGTCGTTCATGCAGATCCACGTCTGCAAGCTCTCGCCGGAGATGCTGCATCGCGCGGAGGCCGGACTGAAGCGGGTTTTGGAAGACGTGCGTGTCGCTGTTGCCGACTTTGCCGGCATGCGTGATCGCTGTACCGCCCTTTCCGAACGGATTGCGACGGCGGATGCCGACAACGCCGCCGATCGGGACGAGGTGGTGGAGTTCCTGAAGTGGCTCAACGCTGACCACTTCACCTACCTGGGCTACCGCAGATGCGAGTTCGTCGCCGAGGAGGGCCGGCTCGGGTTGAAGCCGTTGGCTGTGGAAGGGATGGGCATCCTGCGTGACTCGCAGCGCGAGGTCTTCGAAGGGTTTCAGCCGCTTCATACGCGGGAGCTCTTGCGCATCTTCAAAGCGAATCAGCGTTCCACCGTGCATCGCCCGGTGCATCTCGATGCCTTGGTACTGCCCGAGCTGAGTACCGCGCAACCACGCAGCCCGACTGGCGAAGGGCAGGTGGTGCACATGTTCGTTGGTCTGTTCACGTTATCTGCGTATTCACGCAGTCCGGAAGCCATCCCGTTGCTGCGGCACAAGTTGGATCAGACGATGGCTCGTTCTGGGTTATCACCGCAGAGCCACGACGGAAAGGCGTTGAGGTACATACTCGAGACCTACCCGCGCGACGAGCTGTTTCAGAGCTCCGTCGAAATCTTGCTGTCGATCTCCGTTGGGATCCTGCATCTACAGAATCGGCTAAAGGTCGCGCTGTTTGCTCGGCGCGATCCATTTCACCGTTTCGTGTCGTGTCTGGTCTACATACCCCGTGACCGTATGGATACGACGCTGCGGATGCGTATACAGACCATTCTATCCGAAGCGTTCAGCGGTTCTGTCACCGCCTTCTACACGCAGCTCAACGACCAGCCTTTGGCGCGGTTGCACCTCATCATCAAGACGCCTCATGGCGCGTCAATACACGTCGATCAGGCGGCAGTCGAACGGCGGCTCTGGGAGGCGACGCGTTCCTGGGGCGACAGACTGCAGGGGGCGCTGCGCGATGAGTTGGGACAAGTAGGTGACCTTGCGTCGCGCTATCGCGACGCGTTCAGCATCAGTTATCGGGAGCAGTTCGAGCCAGGTACCGCCGTTTCCGACATCGCCTTCATCGAGCGTGTGCTGACGACGGGGCAGTTGGCCATGCGCCTCTATCGTCCCGATGGGGCTGCGGGGGCGCGGTTTGGCCTTCGCATGTACAAACCGGATGGGTTCATTCAGCTCAGTGATGTGCTGCCCATGTTGGAGAACATGGGCGTGCGTGTGATCAGCGAGGTTCCATACGATGTGAATCCTGTGGGTGCCAAACGCGTCTGGCTCCATGACTTCTCGATCGTCACCGACGGCGAGGTCGAGTTCGACATCGACGACATCAGCGAGGACTTCATCCACGTGCTGCAGTGCGCGTTGGAGGGCACGCTCGAAAACGATGGTTTCAATCGCTTGGTACTCCACGCGGGCATGACCGCGGTGCAAGTCCGTCTACTGCGGGCTTACGCCAAGTACCTGCGGCAGATCCGCGTGCCGTTCTCCCTCGACTACATGCAGACGACGTTGAAGAAGAACGCCCGTATCGCGAAGCTGCTCGTGGATCTGTTTGCCGCGAAGTTTCGTCCGCCGAGGCCGGGTGAACCTGCGCCCCGCCGCCCGAACGGCAGGGATACGATCGAAGTCGACGTCCTCGAGAACGAGATCATGGCGCGCCTCGATCAGGTCGACAGTCTCGACGAGGACCGCATTTTGAGGCGGTTCTACAACGCGATTGACGCGACCGTGCGCACGAACTTCTACCAATCCGACGCGAACGGCGAGCGCAAGGAGTACCTGTCGATCAAGTTCGAGTGCAGCCGGCTCGAACATCTGCCGCAGCCACGACCGTATCGGGAGATTTTCGTGTTTGGGCCGCGTGTCGAAGGGGTCCATCTGCGCTTTGGGCCAGTCGCTCGTGGTGGACTGCGTTGGTCGGACAGATTGGAGGACTTTCGCACCGAGGTGCTGGGCTTGGTCAAAGCGCAACAGGTCAAGAACGCGGTGATCGTCCCGGTTGGCTCCAAAGGTGGCTTCGTGCTCAAACGGCCGCCGTCGCCGGAAGCGGGGCGCGACGCGTTTGTTGCCGAAGGTGTTGCGTGCTACCAGATGTTCATCCAGGGCTTGCTCGATGTGACGGACAACCGAGTCGGAGAAGAGATCGTGACGCCACCTCAGGTGGTGTGTTTGGATCAAACGGATCCGTACCTCGTCGTTGCCGCTGACAAGGGCACCGCGACGTTTTCCGACATCGCGAACGCGATTTCCCAGCGCTACGGATTCTGGCTGGATGACGCTTTCGCGTCGGGAGGTTCCGCTGGCTACGATCACAAGAAGATGGGGATCACCGCGCGCGGCGCGTGGGAATCGGTGAAGCGGCATTTCCGCGAGCTCGGCAAGGACATCCAGAGCTCGCCCTTCACCGCCATCGGCGTGGGTGACATGAGCGGGGACGTCTTCGGCAATGGCATGTTGTTGTCGGAGCAAACATGCCTCGTTGCCGCGTTCAATCATCAGCACGTATTCATCGACCCTTCCCCGGATCCGGCGCGTTCCTTTGCCGAGCGCAAACGACTCTTCAACCTGCCGCGCAGTACGTGGGCGGACTACGACTCATCGCTCATTTCGCCCGGCGGCGGCGTGTTCGAGCGAAGCGCCAAGTCGCTGCAGTTGTCAGCGGAAGCGCGGCGTGTGTTGGGCATCGAGCAGCAATCGGTGACACCAAGCGAGTTGATTTCGCACGTGTTGCGAGCCCCGGTCGAGCTGCTGTTCTTTGGCGGGATCGGGACGTACGTCAAGTCCAAGAAGGAGTCGCATGCTGACGTGGGCGACCGCGCCAACGACGGTCTGCGTGTTGATGCCGTCGAGTTGAGGGCCAAGGTGATCGGTGAGGGAGCCAATCTCGGCATGACGCAGCGGGCACGGGTCGAATACGCGCTTGCTGGCGGGTTCTGCAATACCGACTTCATCGACAATTCTGCGGGAGTCGATTGTTCCGACCACGAAGTGAACATCAAGATCTTGCTCGGCGAAGTCGAGCGTGCAGGGGAGATGAGCCGAGCGGAGCGCGACTCGCTGCTGGCAGAGATGACCGACGAGGTGGCTTCGCTGGTGTTGCGCGACAACTACTTGCAGACTCAGTCGTTGAGCGTCACCCAACACATAGGGTTGCGCTACACGGACCGGCTCGCTCGACTGGTCAAAGAACTGGAGCGCGCGGCCAATCTGGATAGAGAGCTGGAATCGCTGCCTGATGTCGAGACGTTGCAGGAGCGTATCCACGCGGGTGCTGGGTTCGCCCGACCCGAGCTGTGCGTGGTCTTCTCTTATGCGAAGAACTTGCTGTTCTCCCAGCTGATGGACTCGAAGCTGCCAGAAGACGGATTCCTCGATGAGGCGCTGAGGGACTACTTTCCCGAGCCGTTGCAGCAGCGGTTTGCGCCATACATGGAGCAACACCGACTGCGCAACGAGATCATCGCCACGGTGGTTGCGAATGAAGTCGTCAATCGCGTCGGCGTCACGTTCGTCTACGAAGTAGGCGAGCGCGTAGGGATGCCGCCCGACCGGGTCGTCGCCGCGTACATCGCCGCGCGCGAGATTCATCTCATGTCGGGGTTGTGGAGCGGAATCGAATCGCTCGACAATCGTGTGACGGCGCACACGCAGTGTGCCATGTTCATGGAGTCGGGGCGCTTACTGATGAACACGGCGACGTGGCTGTTGCGCGAGTACGGCTTGGAGTTGGATATCCGCTCAGCCGTTGGGGCGTACGCAGACGGCGTTGCGGCGCTCAGCGAGCGCTTTGCGGCTTTGCTCGATACGGAAGAGGCCGCGCTGCTCGAGCAGCGCACTCGCCAGTACGTCGCGGACGGCGTTCCGGAGTCGCTCGGGCGTCGGGTCGCGCTCCTGCCCTTGTTAGCTTCGGGGTGTGACATCGTCACGGTCGCGCACGAGGCCGAGCAGCGCGGTGCGCCCCGCGCCATCGACGAAATTGGGCGCCTGTACTTTCGAGTGGGACACCGTTTCGGCTTCGAGTGGTTGCGCCGAGTCGCGCGCAGATTGCCCGCTCAACGCGCTTGGGACAAGCAGGCAGTCGCGGCGGTGTTCGATGAGTTGTTCATCAGTCAGCGCCAGTTGGTGAGCTCGATGCTGGCAGCTTGTCAGCCTGGCGACGAGCTGGACACGGTGCTCGATTCCTGGGTGGAATCCAAACGTCCCGTGGTCGCGAGAACCCAGCAGTTGATCAGTGAGCTGCAGTCAGCGCCCACGCCTGATTTCGCGATGCTTGCCGTCGCCAATCGTCAGCTCAAAGGCATGCTCGGCAAAGCCGGGTAGTGAGGCGCCCTCAGCCCAGCCGTTCCCTCGTGGCTGGGGGCGAGTGAGCGGCTCAGAATGCAAGCCCCAGGGCGTCGTGGAGTAACTTCATGAATGGCCGTGCGGTGGCGAAGTGCTTGCAGACCTCATCGACGATGTTCGACCTGTGCAGTTGGGCGTGGGTGAGGTTGGCAACCGCGATGTGGTCTTTGCGCTTGAGCACCTCGATCATCGGGTGAGTCGCGTCGTAGCCCTTCGGAGGACGGCTGAGTGTGGTCCCGCCGGGTTCGAACGTGCCGGTGAACGGTTTGGCTCCGAGAACGTTGGACCATTGTTTGGCGTTGTCGTTGATGTGTTTGCGAATCTTCTGCAACGCGGGAGCATCCGGATGCCAGATCCCCGCACCGATGAACACGGATTCGGGGTCGAAGTGGAAGTAGTACCCCGGCGCGTGCACGTCCTTGCCTGCTTCGTTGCGGAAATGGACGCCGACGTTCGTCTTGTACGGGGTTCCATCTTTCGAAAAGCGCGTGTCGCGCTGCGGTCGCATCATCGACCCGCCGACCCGCTTGTCGCTGGCAAGCATGTGGGGCGAGATCTTGCGCAGCAGCGGGGCAACGGCACGGATGAACGATAGCGTTGGTTCGCGGACCTCAGCTTCATAGCGGTCTTGATTCGCTTTGAACCAATCGCGGTCGTTGTTGTGCTTCAATTCGACGAGAAACGCGACCGCGTTCGGGGAGAATCCGCCGAAGCTTCTCGTGCTCTTGGCAGCGGCGCTGACGACGCGGTTGCCCTTCACTGCACCGTTGGCGGCAGCCTTGGAGGCCTGAGGCGCGGTTTTGGCGCCGACCTTCTTTACGGCGGGGCGCTTCCGCTTCGTCGTACCGTTCTTCGGTTCTGCCGCACCGTTCTTCGACCGAGCTGCCTTGGTGGAGGCGGGGCGCTTCTTCGCAACCGATCGGCTCGAGCGGGAGGCGCGTGTTGCCTGGGTCGACGGCTTGGAGACACTGGACCGAGTACTGCGTCGCGAGGCTGCCATGGTGCGCAACTCTACGCCTGCCTGGACGGGAAGTTCCAGAAAATGAAGCGAGCGGGCTTGACCAAACCGACGTGCGCGCTAATGTCCCCGACGTGATGGCTGCTACCCAGCTCGACTTTTGGCGTGTGATTCTCACCTTCGGGTGGGAACGTGTCCGCGCTTGAACACAGCTGGCCCGCACGTTCTCCACCCCCGCCGGTGGAGAGTGCGATGACGTGTGCTCCACCGGTCTTTTGAAAGGAAGCCCCGTGGCACACCCAAAGAATGTTCATTCGTGCGAAGTCGACCGCGTCACGCGCCCGCCTTTGTTCACGGCTGCATTCGTCATCTTGCTGTTCGTTCAATTCACCTACGGCACGGCGTTTTCGACTTTCTTCATCCTGCCGAAGTACCTGATCGAGCAGATTGGAGCCACCGCATCGCAGGTGGGAAATGCGCATGGTGTCTTTGCACTGACTGGCGCGTTGGCGGTGCCATTTGTCGGCGCGCTGATGGATCGTATTGGGCGCAAGGCGGTACTCCTCGCCGGGATTCTTCTCGGTCTGGTCTCGTTCGCCCCGTTCGGCCTGGTCGTGGACCAGCCATCGCTGCTGGCCCTGCGCGCCGTGCACGGTCTGAGTTTTGCCATGGAGTTTTCAGCGGGCGGAGCGCTCGCCATCGACTTGGCGCCGTCGTCGCGGCGAGCCGAGGCTGTGGGCTACTTCGGCTCGGCGATGCTTTCCACCAACGCGTTCGGCCCGACCCTCGCCGAAGTGTATGCCGCGTCGCACTCCTGGGTTGGCGTGTTCGTAGGCTGTTCCCTGTGCTGTCTGGTCGCGCTCGGTTTTGCGTTCAGGCTCCGGCCGCCGTCGTTCATCAAGAGCGCAGGGGCGCTGCTGGCAATACCGTTCACCCTACCGTTGAGTGGCGCGTACGTCGGCGCCCTCGCGGTTGGTGTGGCAGTCGGCACTTCGAAGACGTTCGTTCCGGCAGCCATGGTGGAAGAGGGCGCGGCGCTCGTAGCGCCATACTTCTGGGGGTATGTCGTTGGGGCGTTGCTGCAACGTACCGCATTCGGATGGCTTCCTGACAAGCTCGGTCGATTGCGCGCGACGATTCTGTCGTTGGTCGTCTATGGCGCTGCGCTGACACTGTTGGCTGGCGTTTCCCTGTCGTGGTTGATCTGGAGCGCGCCCGTGCTGGGCTTTGCCCACGGCGCCGCGTATCCGGCTACCGTCGCGTTGGCCAGCGACCTGAGCGACCCAGCGTTTCGGGGTCGAGTGACGGCGCTCTCGACGGGCTTTTTCAACCTCGGTTTGGGGCTGGCGAGTTCGGGCTTGGCACCTTTCGAATCGTTGTTGGGTTATCGCGGGCTGCTCGTCGTCGGTGGCGGGTTCGTGGTTGTTGCCGGACTGGTGGTGCCGCGGCTCGTGCGGAGTCACGCGCTAGCCCACGTTGGCGCCCGCTGAATCCAGCACTGGTAGCATTGGTATTTGGCGGTCGTGAATACCCGCTGTCGCAGCAATCAGGTTGATTGCTGCGACAAATCGAACTCCAGCGTGGGGTGGCGCGAGGATCGGGGCTGTGGAGGTCGATGATCGACCCATGCCGAAACCGACCGCCAAGCGCCCTGCTGCGCCAACCAGCCGTCGGTCAGACGGCGAGCCGCTGCCGATTCTTGCACTAGTTTCGTGGTGCCGAGGCTTCCATACTGACCGAAGCCATGGACGTCGGAATGCTGATTGACGCGATCGTGCGCCAAACGACCGTACTGATTGCGCAGCTTGCGACGACCGGTGGTAGCCGCGCGCAGCTGGCGCACACCGCCAATCAGGTTTTCGTCGACTTGGTGGCCTCGCTGAAGGAGCAGGGCCTGGGGAGCAAGGTCATCGCGGACATGTTCGGTCTGGCGTTGCGCACCTATCACTCGAAACTGCAGCGTCTCACCGAAAGCCAAACCGTATCCGGACGCACCCTGTGGCAGGCGTTGTTCGACTACGTCCAATCACAACGTGTCGTCTACAGGAGCGACGTGCTGCGGCGTTTCGCCAACGATGATCCGATCAGCGTGCGCGGTGTGCTCAAGGACCTCGTCGATTCCGGCGTTCTTTCGCGCAGCGGTCGCGGGGATCAAACTCGCTATCAGGTGGCGTTGGACGTCAGTGGGAGCGCGAGCCACAACGACGAACGCACTGCCCACCTCGTTGCGCTGACGGTTCACCGGCTCGGTCCAGCATCGCGGGACGATCTGATTGGTGCGCTGTCTTTGGACAGCCATCGCCTCGAACGAGCGTTGGCCGAGTTGGTCGCCGACGGGAGGGTCCGCGTCGTCACCGGTGACGTCGAGCGCTTCGCGAGTGATGGCTGCGTGTTGCCCATCGAAGATGCCCATGGCTGGGAGGCTGCGTTGTTCGACCACTACCAAGCCATGGTCAGCGCAATGTGCACCAAGTTGAGACTGGGGCAAACCCACGCCGAGGCCTCGGATCTCATCGGAGGCAGCACGTTCAGCTACCAAGTTTGGCCCGGGCATCCGCACTACGTCGAGGCGACGCGCTTCTTGAGTGACTTTCGCAGCCGCGGCTCGACGCTTCGTCGCAAGATCGCCGAGCACAATCGAAGCCACACTGCGCCTACCGAGGGCGTGTCCCGAGTGATCATTTATGGGGGACAAACACTGTTCGGCGTGGAAGATGCCGATGGGTTGGAGAACACCGATGATTGAAACAGACTTCCGTCGCTTTCGAAGCTGGCACGGCTCCTTGTTTGCGTCGAACGCATTTCGCGTTGCCGTCGCAGTCGCGCTGGCGTGGGGCGTCGTGGCGTGCGGCGCGGAGAGCAACCCGGGCGATGAAGGTAGCGAGAGCCACTGGCTGACGGCATGCGACACCGACGCACAGTGCGAGGAGGGCAGTTGCCTCTGCGGCACTTGTACCGTTGCGTGCACGACAGTGCTCGACTGTCCGGCGCCGTTGGACGTGTGCACCCGCGACTGGAACGAGCCGCCGCTGTTGGGCTGCACTTCG
>QJWJ01000128.1 GCA_003235365.1 Deltaproteobacteria bacterium | reverse complement strand
CTGCTGCGGTCCAGTCGTTCATGTCTGCTCTCCCAGCGTGAAAAGCACCTTGTGTTCCGTGACCTGCCCGTCGACGACTCGCAGCCCTGACGTTGAGTCGCCGCCTTCCCAGATCAGAACCATGTCTGCGCTTCCTGTGAAGAGAGACAACACTTCCTTGAGCTTGTCGAAGGATCTTCCGCTCCACTCTCCGTGCCAAGGAAACGACCCGCCCTTGGTGTGTTCAATCAGGTCAGCGCTGGTTTCGAATTCCCACGATTCTGGGCACTCGTCTTCCGAGATGTTGGCGAAGTTCGATTCGGAAATCGTGAACTCGTTCTGTGCGATGATGGTGATGCTGTCGATGTTGTAGCTCATTGGTTGCTCCTGTGTTACGTTGTTGCAGCTAAAAAGGCAGATCGTCGTCGTCCGGCAAGTATCCCTTGTGCGACTCTCCACCGCCGCTGTCGTCGTTGCTCCTGCCGTGACCACCGCGCTCTCCGCCACCCGCAAGGATCACGTTCGTCGCGACAATCTCGGTCTTGTAGCGCTTGTTCCCGTCGCGGTCGTCGTAGCTCGTTGTGCGCAGGCCGCCTTCGATGAAGACCTTGCTGCCCTTGCTCAGAATCTTCGCCAGTGCCTCGGCGCGCTTCCCCCATACGGTTACAGCGTGCCACTCGGTGCGCTCCTGTCGCTGCTGGTTGCGGTCCAGGTAGCTCTCCGATGTGGCGAGCCGAATCGACAACACGGCGTTACCGCCTGACGTCATGCGCAGCTCCGGGTCTTGCCCGATGTTTCCGAGCAGCATCACTCTGTTCAATCCGTCGGCCATTCTTCGTCCTCTTCAGTCAGCCAACTGTCGTCGGCGTTGTTGACCTCGTGCGGCTTTGCTCCGGCGAGGATCTCGTCCAGTTTCACGGGCACGTCTTGCGCTAGCGTCACGAGCGAGACGGCCAAGGTTTGGTCCCATTCTATCACCGAGTCGGCCGTCGTTGAACCCACTCCACGAACCTTCGTGAGCTCTTCTTTCGTCGCGGCTTTGATCCGAAACAGCGACCCGAAGTGATTGAGCAGATCCCGCGCTCGTCCAGGTCCGCAGTTTGGGCAGCCTGGTATGTTGTCGCCAGCGTCGCCAACTAATGCTAGCCAGTCGCGCATCTGCGACGGTTTGACGCCGAACTTCTTGACGCACTCCTCTTCGCCGACGATTCCTCGGTTCGTGAGCAGCTGCACTTCGGTGCCGTTGATCAGCTGGTACAGGTCCTTGTCGCGGCTGAGAATCCGAACCTCCTCCGGCCACGCCTGCTGAGCCAGCGTTGCGATCACGTCGTCCGCTTCGTAGCCGGGCGCCGTGACGATTGGCACGCCCCACGATTCGATCTGTTCAGAGCACGCGCGCAACGCATCCAACGCTTCACTTGGCAACGGGTCGCGGTGCGCCTTGTACTCCGGATACAGTTCCTTGCGCTTCAGGTCGCCTCCCTCACGGCAGATGACCATGTGCTCGTAGTTCTCGTGGTGCCACGACAGCGAATCGATCGTGATGTCGTAGGCGCGCCCGCCGTCACGCACGGCGAACCAATTGCGCACGAACTCGCCGGAGAAGTCGACGAGCAGGATCACCCGTCTTCTCCCGGTTGCCGTTCCGCGAATCGTTTCTTGGCTTCAACGGCCGCCTGTTTGACCACCGCGCGACTGTCCCCAAGGCGCCTGGCGTTGAGCGTCACGCGAGCGATCACGGCCTCCACTTCAGCGGCTGACTTGCACGCGCTGAATGACTTGACATAGTCCTCCAGCGGCTCGTCCGGGTCGGGCTGCTCCAGGTCCTCCGGATCCGGTGAGTCGTCGCCCTTGAGCGCGAACAGCTTGAACTCGGCGTTCTTGATCGCATAGCTAAGCGCGACACCTGACTGCTGCGCCGTCGCCGCTCCCTTACTCGCAGTCGCCGGCTCCTCGCCAATCATGTTGCTGACGATCTCGTCCTTCGGGTCGTCGATGTTGACGAAGTGGACGGCCACATGCAGGCGCAGCAGCCCGTTTGCGCGCACCGTCTCTGTCACGTCGCCATACCGCACGACGCCGTGCTTGACGTAGAGGTGGCGTAGCGCAGCCGTGACGTCCTCGTGACCCGCGTACTGGTAGCGACTGTGCTGGTTCGTGCGCCCCTTATGGACACCCGTGACCTCACTCATGATCGCGTTGATTCGTTGGTAGATGTTCGGTTTCGGTTCGGTCATCGTCTTCCCTCTGCGTTGAACTCTTCGTCACTGAGACCTATTTTTACTTCAGTAATCGGAGCTACCCAAGTAACCCCCGCGAACACCCGTGAGACCATTAGACGCGATTGGTGACCAGTCAGACCAAACACGCCATCTCCTTGTCCGCGCGTCGTGACTTGGCGCACGTCTTCAACGAGTGTGACCGTAAGCGTTTCTCCAGTCGGGAACATACAGTGATATTGCTTGCCGACTGTGAGCTTCACGCCGCGCCTAGCGTCGGCCATTCCGTGCGCGTTGCGTCGTTCTCCGACTGGCGTGTAGTATAGGAAGTTCCAGCTGTTTCCTTCTTCAAGTTTCGTCCAAATCGTCATCGTTGTCTCGCAAAAGCCGGCGGCCTCACAGTCGGCGGCAGTGGTCTCGTGGTCAGGATTACGCGCTCGGGCGGCGGTGGCTCGGTGCGCAAGCGTGGGCGGCGGCAGAGGACGTCGCAGCGTTGGCAGAGCTCCGACACCTTGCCGGACGTGCGCGCGTTGGCGGGGCGTGGGCATAGGCAGCAAGTCACTTGTTTACCTTCCAGTCTGTGGCGGTAGTCATCGGCTCGGTTACGTACAGAGTTCTGGACAGCCACAACCCTTTTATGTCGTAGCTGAAGCGTCCGCCTTCCAGCGAAATCTCACCGTTTGCCACCCCGATTCGCATGAGAACATCCGCAGACTCTGAGTGCATGGTTTTTCCTGTGAACGCCATCTCGCGCGCCCACGCCCAAGTCCCTGGCGCAGGCTCGTCGATCCAGACGCATTCAATCGATCGTTTGGCTTCCGGAACACCCGGAAAACAGATTGCTGCTGTGAACGGATCAACAATACCAATGAACGTTGCGTGACATAGACTCCCACATGTATCGAACGCCAGCACCCGCGTCCCGAC
>QJWJ01000408.1 GCA_003235365.1 Deltaproteobacteria bacterium | reverse complement strand
AACCGCCGTCGACGACGCTCCGCCACGAATGACCATCAGGACTAGGTTTCCGGCGGTGGTCCCGAACGTCCACGATCCGGACTTGCGGTCCTGAATCTCGGTGAACCTCACCTCGAAGTACGTCGATAGGTTCACGACGCTGTCAACGATCCATGTGACCCAGTTTTCGACGGCATCACGCTCGAACGCGCGCACGCGATCGCCTGCCTGCAGTGTCGGCCAGAACCCGGACAGGTCTCGTGTTGGACTGTCCGCCGTTTCAGCGCTGACGTAGAGCGTCAAGCTCCCACCAACAGTAGCAGAATCGATCTTCGCTTTGCCGCTGCCAGGATCGGTCGCTCCCGTGTCCACCGAGAACGTCAGAAGCGCGGATTCGCCACCGGGGTATCCGGCTGGACCAGCGGGGCCTGTGCCTCCGGTTCCAACTCCAGTCCCCGTTACGTCGAGCGAGATCAGGTACGCGACGTCGTTGGTGAACGCTCCGGTGCCATCAACGTACGTGACATCCCAGACGGTGTAGCCGCTCACGTCCGTGATTCCTGTGACCGAGAACCGATGCTCGATCGTACGTGACTCGTTGTGCACGAGCACAAGCATGTTGGCCGGAGGCTGAAACAGTCGCGCTACGCCGCGTCCGTCGATGTCCTGATCGTCGAGCGACATCTGCGTCGCGTCGGCGATTGTCGCGCTGTCGAACTTGAAGCTCTTCGTCTCGGGGGGCGTACCCGCGACGTCGATGTCGTTGTCGAACAGCTGGCTAGTCGTACCGAAGAGACGCTCGTCGAAGTAGCGGATCCACAACGCGACCTTGTACATCCAGTCGTTGAAGTTGCGAGCGTCCGGCGCGTAGCTGGGGCCAGCGACATTCCCCTCGGCCTCGTCGCCAGAATCGAACACGACCTTGGTGGGCGTGCCGACGTGCGGACCAACCGTGTAGTTCGTGTTCTGCGCGATTACCGCGGGGTACGCTGCGGGCTTATCGGTCATGAATAGGGTTTCCAAACGGCGTCGTTGAAACCATCGCCGCCGTTGAAGTAGAACCAGTCGTCTGGATCTTCACTCGGATCGTCGGTGAGCAGGTAGACGATCCAGTGCTGGGTGGGAAAATGCTTGAGCATCAGGCGCTCAAACTCTTGGCGCCTGTCGGGATCTACGAACGCGCGGTCCGGGAATGTCTCCCCGCCAACGTAGATGAAGTACGGCCATTTGCTCGGATCGTCAGGAACCGGTGGCGGGGCGAGCGGGGTCAGGTTCTTGTTTACAAGGTAACCTGGGTCGTTTACCAGGAACCGGTTGCAATGCGGCTGGGCCACGATGTCTCCATCGACGTCGTAGCGTTCTTCGCAGGTGTGCGGCGTAGCATGCCCGGCACATTGGTACGTGCCGATCAGCGGATATATCGTGTAGAGCCGAGGGTCCTTTGCGACGTACGGTGGGCCCGACCACCACCACTCGTGCACGTAGACGTCGAATCCTGCGTTCTGCAGCACGGTCTGCAGGTAGGTTGGATCTTGCCCGCCTGTCGCGCTCCATGCCGCGTCGAGATCGTTGCGCCGGGTTGCATCGCTACCGATCCCAGGGAGACCAAACTGGTATTCCCAGGTCTCGAGCTCCCGTGTTGTGCTTGGGTGGATGTCCCACCACACCAAGTCGATGAACGTCTTGGCGTCGCCAAATCCCATGGCGAGCCCCTCGAAAAACCCGCGAAGCTTCTTCGATACCGTCGTGCGCCACGCCTCACCGTTCGGCAGAAGGTGTTGCAGCTGCCGAAAGAACGTCATGGCAGTGTGATGTCGTCGGCGCCCACGGGTTCGATGTCAACGAACACGCCATAGACCAGCAGCCCCTCCTTGCTGAAGGTCCCGTACTCACCGACAATCTGCACGCAGTATTCACCGGCTGCGTCTACTGTTACTGGACCGGTCATGCTTGGGCGAATGTCGTGCACGTCTTGGTAGTTCGTGACACTGGCCGATGTGTCGCTTCCTGAAGCAACGACATTCGGGCTCTCATGGTTTATTCCGCTGCGCCTCGTGAGGGTGACGACTGGCATGTGCTGCGGCAGCGACGCGTGACCGGTAGCGCCTTTCACCGTGACGTGAAACCCGTTGCGTTTGATCTGCCAACCACGATACGGAAGAGCGAAGCTGATCTTGACGGAGCCGGGAGCGATTGCGTTGAGCAGGCTCCTCTGCGTTAGGAGGTTCGGAGCACCGGGAACGTCCTCGAAGTACGCCCAGATGTTGTCCAGGTTAGTCGCCACCGTGAGCGGCACACGAACTACGTCGGTGAATGCCTCAAACGGCACCCTGTTCGCCAACACCTTGACGGCCTCCAGGTACTGCGACGCGCCTACCCGATCCGGTAGACCATTCGGGTTAATGTCAGCGTCTACCAGGAGCGACTGCAGGAACCCCCACAGGTCGTTCAACCAGGTGCGCTCGAGCGGAGTGCCAGAATAGTCACCTGGTGAGTTGCTGTTGCGCGCCGCCCCGTACGGGTACCCGTCAGCAGATTGTGACGTCTGAGCCGGGTATATGCGCTTTGGTTGGATTGCCATCTGTGTCGATCGTCAGAGGTAGGAGGCGGAGCCTAACTTGGCCTTCTCGCCGAATTCGAGCGTGTACGCTGGCACGTAGTCGGCGCCCTGTTTGAGCCGCACAGTTGTCACGATTCCGCCTCGTGCATTGACGATCGAATCAACCACTCCGCCAATTGCTGGCTCGGTGATGCGATCGCGTCGCGGAAGGACGTGCAGGCCTTCGATGTACGGCTCTCTGTAGCGCAGGTATTCGTCGAGACCGCTCTCGATTGCCGACTTTAGGCCATCGAGATCCTGGTCCGCTGTGGCTTCGAGCCCAGTGAACTCGACGTCGAAAGCCGTGCGCGTGATCGTGAGAACGTTGATTGCGGCGTTCGCTGGTCGCCGCGTCGCCTTGCCGCCAACGTCGAGGTTGATCGCGTCGAACACGGCAGTCAGCTGCCCGCCCGTCGGGATGCCGTCGACGCTTCCTGAGCTCGCCTCGCTGGCTTCGCAGTAGATGTCGACTTCGCCCGGGTTGTCGGACGTGTACGGGTACGCGTTGATGATTCCGGCGACCGTCTCGGCCCACTCGCGGTAGTCCGCGTAGGCGCCGCCTTGCGGGCGCGCCTGGTACTTGCGGAACACCCGAGCCCTGTATGCCTCGGTCGTCTCTGCGTCGACGCCGGCGGTCACCTGCGTGGCGACCGTTACCTCGCTGGCAACGTTCGGCGGCGTGTTCGCGAACTTGACCTTGTCGCCGGGGATTAGATTCCCGACAGCGCCAGCCCACTCTGGTGTCGCTCGAATCGTTGCAGTGATCGTCGATGCGCTGAGCGCTACCGCAGCGACCGTCGTGTAGATGGCGCCCGTCTCAGTGCGAACAAGCTGCGTTCCCGCCGCGAGAGAGCCAGTCTGCGAATTTACCGGTACCGATACAGTGAACTCTCCGCGGGTCGCAGGCGTCGGGTCTGGACACCCAATGAGTCGCCCCCACTCCAACAACGGCCGAATGACCTTGCCGTTGACAGTCGTCGGCTCCATCGTCGCGTAGCGGACGAAGAGCTGCAGGAAGATGAACCCCGCGTACTTGTAGAGGATGATCGTCGCGCCAGCGAGCGCCTTCGCCACGACGCGAGAGAACGCCTTCGGGAGAATCGGCACCGTCTGTGAGATGCTCGTCTCGATCTGCGCCACGATGGCGTCAGAAATCGCCTGCGTCTCAGGTATTACCGGTGCTGCCATTCAGTGGCCAAAGGCTTTCAAAGCGGAAGGTTTTGGACTCTGCATCGATGAGCACGAGGACGGTGATGTCGACGCGGTTCCTCGATGGGACCCGCACGGCAACCGACACGGACTTCGCTACGCCCGTCGACACGAGCCAGTTCAGATCGGACTCTGCAGACGCGACGATGAGGCGCGCGTTCGCCGCAGTCGGTGGCAGTGACGCGAGCAAGCTCTGTGTCTTGCTGCGGTACGTGTTCTCCGGTGACTCTTCTGTGAGGTTACCCCACCACTGCCGGGCGTCATCCTTTGACAGCCCGCTGTCGTCGTAGTTTCCGCCGAACAGCGACAGGTAAACGGCAGTCTCCAGGCCGTCGGAGGATAGCTCGGGCTCGCCGTTTTCCCAGAGCATCTCGCCGCCGTCTCTCGTGTGAAACAGGCGAGCGTCCGTCATGGTCCTGTTGGAACTGGCGGTGATGTTGGGCCGCCGCCGCTTGGCGCTGTGTGAAGATGCGTTGCCAGGTCGACGCCGGCGGCTGAAACCGATAGCGCCGACGCGGTCCCCGGAATCGTCACGTTCCCCAAGGCGTCGATCTCGACTCCGTTGAGGTTGATCTTTCCGGTCGGCAACAGGCTCGTGATTGCGATGTCGCCGTTTGCCTTCAGGTGAAACTCGGCAACGGGCACGCCCGCGGCGTTTCTCGCGTAGCGCCTGACCTCGCCGGGAGCAGCTGAGCCGTCGTTCGCTGGGTCGTGACACGCGGTGGCCTGCCACACGCCGGTTCCGTCCGAGCGCTCAACAGCAACCGAGTCGCCGGGTAGGGGTGGAGAGTCGTCGCCGTTCGGGGCGAACCACTCGGCTGTGACAGGGCTTCCGCCGCCGAAGTCAACCTGTACGACAGGACCGTCGTCGGTGACCTCGTATGAAACGACTTCCGCTATGCTTGCCACGGTAGGCTCTCCGGGATCTCTCCGCTGAACGCGCCGGGCATCACGAGCTCGAGATCTGCCGTCTGCTTGTCCGCTTCCTCACGAAGTCGAACCGTGCGAATCAGAAACTCGTAGTAGTCGTAGATCATCACTTCGGGAGCCTTGATCTTGATCGTCGTGTTCGGGCGCCAGAGATTCCCTGATGGGTCGCGCCAGGTCGGCAAGTCCTTCACCGAATAGGCGGCCATGCCAGCAAACATCCGCGCGAGCTTTGCCCTGACGGCATCGGGGGCGCTTGCCGGGTCGATGTCGTCGAGCCGAAAGTTCATCGGTCGAACGCGCCCCGTGAGCCACGGGTTCTGCAGCGGTTGCCGTATGCCTTTCCGTCGTCGCGTCTTCGGAACGAACCCGGTCACCACAGAGAAGTAATCTTGCGCGCTGAACTCAGACTCGACCTTGACGAGCGGCTGGCCTTCAAGCGCCGCAACTGGTGACCCAGTTTGAACAGAGCGCCAGCAGAGTAGCTTTCCAGAATCTGTGCTCGACAGAACCAGGCTCCTCTGACGCGCGAGCTTCGCGAGCCACTCGAGAGGCTTGTCGTCGATGTCGATCGAAACCTTCTTGAAAGCGGGCCCAGTGTCGTCTCGGATCTCGACGTCAACACCGAACGGCTTCGTGATTGCCGGCAGAATCTCCTTGAGCGGTATCCCCTTGAATTCAAGCGGGAGCTCGTCTACCGGCATGGCGCAGTCGCCAAGCACACCCGGCAGCGAGTACCCGGCAAGCTCCACCACGGAGCGATTCGCGTCCGCGCTCGGCTCCGTCGAAACGACCGTTCCGGTGAAGAGGTTCTCCCCTCCGAGCAGCACTTCGAGCGGCTGGAACTGGAACGGCAGGAACAGCTTCCGGTGCGATGCCTCTCCCGGCTCGAATGGCGCCGTCAACTCGACCGTTGACACGGTGTCGAGCGAGAGCGTCACTTCCAGCGATTCGAAGAACCGGAACTCTCTCCCGTCGACAACGAGTGTTACCTCGTCACGTCCGCGGGTAGTAGACAACGACAGCGCCACGCGGCAGCTCCAAGATCTGATCGCCGGTCAGGTTGTTGTTCTCGATCAGTGTGTCGAGGGCGTCGTCGACTGAGCCGTACAGCTCCGCGGCGAGGTCGATGATGGTTCGCGGGCGGTCGAGCACGACGCGAATCTCGGGGGACAGAGAGAAGCTCGCCTGGACGAGCAAGCCAGCCGTGGCGTTCACGGCGGCGGATAGCCCTTGGATGGCCCCTCCGGTGTCGACCTGCGACGGAGTGAAGTCGAGAGCCTGCAGGTCAGTGAACCCCTGGTCCCGCCACGCTGTCAGATCATCGTACTGGGACAGCACTTCGTCTGCCGCGAGCAGCGCCTCACGGCGCGTTTTGAACTCGGTGCGAATCGTGGTCTCGACTGAACCGGAAACCGCAGCCATCGCGTACAGGTCGCCAATCAGGAAGTCGTTCGCGACAGATGCCGTCCGGAACGTGAGCGCCGCACCCGCAGCAAGCGCCTCCGCTGGGGCGCCGGCAGCCGATGCCCGAATGCGCGCCGCCAAGTCCTGGTAGCCCGCAAGCCTCGACTCGAACCCGAGCGTCGCGCGCGCCGGGGCGCGAACGAGGTTGACGATCTGCTGGGCCAACTGCAGCGGCTGCCCCACGAGCACGTCGAGCCCCAGGTTGATGCTGTCCTGGATGTCTGCGACCTCGCGACGAATCTCCGCCACGCTGTCGGATGCGTTCTGCAACGCTGCGCTCACATCGCGCAGAAAGCTCTTGATCGTCGCCTTCGAGTTGGCTCGCAGTGACGCCGTCGAAAGGTCCATCTGGTCGCGGAACTGCTGCGCAGCTGCCAGATCGAAGTGCGCAAGCGCTGCCTCGATCTCGCTCTTCGCGTTGGTGGTCGCGCGCGGGTAAACGACGCCAGTCGTCGTCCAGAACGTGACCTCGACCACGCTCTGGTTTGCTGCACCCTTCAGGTCTTCACGGCGCGTCACCTCACCGAGCGGGGTGACGTCGACCGGTCCGTACATCGGGTGTTCGAGACGACCGACGCCGTCTTCGAGCAACGCCGCTTCGAACGCGGTGGCGATCCGGTCGTGGTCAGTCCCCCAGAAAAACACGCGCATGGGGTACTGACGCGAGCCGTAGCCACGCTTCTGCACGTAGGCGTTGTTGATGCCGGCGAACTCGAATGGCGTTCCCCGCAGCGTGAATCCGCGCCGAACTTCTTCGTAGGCGAACCTGATGCGCGTTCCGCTTGGGGACTCGTACGCCGCCTCGAATAGCCGGTCCTCCCACGTCTCGCGCTCTGCGCCGCCCAGGAGCCCAATCGCGTCCGCGACGCCGGGTGGGATAGCGTTTGCCATCAGTAGTCAGCGCCGGAATGCACAAGCCTTAGACCGCTTTGCCCTCGACGTGATCTGCGCAGTTCTACTCCTCCTCGCTCGTCTTTGATCACTACCTCGACTTGCTCCTTGGATACGCTCTCGTTCCTGGTGCTAACCGAGCTCGACAGTTCGGGCTTTTGCGAAACCACAAACACTGAAGCCGGCGACCGTTCCGCGTCGTCGTTGTCAGCGAAACGACCACCGATGTTCAGCGACCCAACCGCATCATACATGGCGGCAGTCGCCTTCGTGATGCCAGGCACACCAGACAAGATCCCTCGCTCCAAGCCCATAGCGCTTAGCTTTCCAAGCTTCGACATCTCAACTGATGGCGAGCGGATTCCCATCGCTTCTTTGAATGCATTCAGGGCGCCGGTGCCAACCGACTTGATCGCATCCAGTGGAGCGTCCGCGAGAGACTTGATTCCGTCAACGAGCCCGCGCACGACATCTCTTCCAAAGTCGCGCATGCGGCCAGGCAACTCACCAAAATATGCCTTCACCTTCGCCCACCAATTGTCAAACGCGAGAATGCTATCCCCGATCAGCGCTATCCCGTCGTCCAGAACAGCAAACAGCCCAGTTACAATCGCATTTCCCGCCGCGAAGACGCCACCGGCAAGCACCGTAAATGCGCCAGCTGCCATCAGCCCAAATGCGGCTATCTTCCCAAGGTTCTGCGCAAACGATACAAGCATTCCTTTCACGAACTCAGTATCGTCCGAACCCCACGAATCAAAGATACCGGACAACGCTTCCTTTGCTGGCTTCAGTGCATCATTGAAGCTTTTTGCTACCAATGAACCGAACTCCTTGAGTCCCGATAGCGCATTGTTAGCCCCTGACACTATTCCTTCTTGGTTCTCTGATACCCAGCTAGTGATAGCTTTTGCAACGTCACGCAGTGGACTAGCTTCCAGGTTGTATAGTTTGATCTTCACCGCATCGACTGCCGAACCAAGTAGCGTGAGATCCCCTTGGAACGAGTCAAGCCGCAGTGCAGCCATCTTTTTTGCGGACCCCTCGGCTTTTTCAAGCTCGTCGACCAGCGTGCTCAGCTTGCCCGAAGTGAACATGTCCTTCAGGTTCAGCGCTGCCTTTTGACCGCGCAGACCCACGAGGTCGGCGAAGAACGCGACGACCTCCATGTTGCCGCCCGACTTCTTCGCGGCCTTGTCGAACTGGCCCAGAATCTGCGGAAGCGGAAGCGCGTTGCCGGCCGAATCCTTGAACGCGATCCCAAGCTGCTTCATGCGCTTGGCGACCTCGGGGATCGGCTTCGTCAGCTTCGTCAGCATCGTCGCCGTAGCGGTGCCCGCTTCCGAAGCGTCGAGGCCGACGTCCTGCAGCAGCGCCACGGATGCGACGGCTTGCTCGAGCGGGACGTTCAGCTGGCGCGCAACGGGCGCCAAGTTCTTCATCGACTCACCAAGCGAGCCGATCGAACTGTTCGTTCGCGACGACGCCAGCGCCAACACGTCCGCGACGCGCGCGGCGTCGGTGGCCTGCAGCCCCATGCCCTTGAGCACGTTCGAGACGTGATTGGCGACCTCGGCCATCTCCAGACCGGAGGCGGCCGCAGCGTCTAGCACGCCGCCAACACCGGAAAGGATCTCCTCGTTCTTGAAGCCTGCGCGCGCCATGATCTCCATGGCCTCGGCTGCTTGCGTCGCTGTGAACTGCGTCGTGGCACCCAGGTCGAGTGCCTTCTTTTCCAGACTCGCGATCTGGTCTCGCGTCTGCAGACCGACGGCGCCGACGTTGGTGATCGCCTGCTCGAAGTCGGCTCCAGTCTTGCCGATGTTGTAGGCGAGCAGCCCGGCGGGAACTGCAGCAGCGGCGAGCGCTGAGCCGAGCGTCTTCATTCCGCTCGACAACTTGCTGGCGTACTTGTCCATGGCGGACAGTCCACGCAGGCCGCGCCGCGCGAACCTGTCCAAGCGACTCTCCATCTTTGCGATCGGGCGCGTGAAGCGGTCCGTCGCCTTGAAGATTGCTTCGATGGAGAATCGCCCAGCCACGTCAGTCGTCTTTCGGCTTCGTTGCGCGTTTCAGTCCGGCGCGTAGCCCGTCGTAGAACCAGACGATGTCGCTCATGGTGAGCGTTCGAACGTCCGGTAACCCGGAGTAGTCCATGCAAATCTGGGCCATCATGGTGCCCAGCACTACAGGGAGCGTGTGTGTTTCGACGCCAGTCTCTCGGTCACGCGGCAGTTCGCCGTCGGCTCCGCGAATGACCAACAGGTGCGTCGACTTCAGCCCAAAAAAAGCGCGAAGATCGCCTGGCAGACCGAAATGTCACGCCCCTTCATCTTCGAGAACCGCACCTCAGGCTGTTGCGTCATTCCTGAAAGCGTCTTGAACATCTTCGACACGGAATGACCAGCGCGCGCACGATCCATTGCCATCAGGTCGGCGCCGGTTGGCTCGTTGAATACGATTGGCTCTCCGCCGCTCAGCTTCGGATCGTAGACGAACCGACCTTCATCATCGACAGTCAACGTCCCGCAGCGAATCGCCGCGGTGATGACGCGCTTGGACTCGAAGAGAGACTTCTTGTCCTCCATGTCCATGTCGGTGGGGTCGAGCTTGCCGTCGAGGCCCATGGCCACAGCCCAACGATCGAACTCGTCGTCCGCCATCTCTTGCGAGATTTCAACGCTCATTGCTGCTCCATCTTCCCGCCGCCAGACAACTCGACCGGGCAGGTCGCCTTGGCAGTGTTGAGGTCCAGCTCGCCGTTGATCGTGCCCTTGCCCTGGAACACGGTGCCGTCGACAAGCGTGATCGCGATCGTGACCTGCTCCATGCCGTCGGCGATCCCCTGGAGGAACTCCATGTCGGCTCGGTTGTGGTCGATCGCTAGGTTGAGCCCCTTCGCCATCCACGGCACTCGCGACTTGACGATTCGCACGGTCGCGTCGCCGTTGGGCTCGACGGCGTTTTCGAATCCGCCGGACTTGATGCTGACCTCTCCGTCAGCCGCGGGAGAGAACAGTCGCCCCTTGATGGAGCACTCCTGTACGGGGCCGCCAATTGATGCCATTGCGTGGGTCCTTTTCTGTTGGTCGGGGCGCACGAATGCCTCGCGTGCAACAGCTGGCGCCGTTGCCCCGTCACGATTCTGATGTTGTTGTTTGGTCGGCTCTCGTTACGCCGCGGCAGCCCCGCCGAAGTAGAAACCGAAGTTCAGCGTCACATCGATGATGTTCACGTTCCCCGACAACTGCACCTTCGTGCTCGCGTCGCAGCGCTTCGGGTTCTGGGCGTTGATCACTGCAGATGTGTTTTTCTTCGCCGTCTTCGGGTCTGAAATGAAGGCGTCGAGGCCCAACGCATCGAGGATCCCAGCAATCGCCGCGACCACATCCTTCGGCTTGCGAGCGTTCGGGTTGGTCGTCGCCTGGTCGTTCGGGATCAGGATCATGCCGTCCCAGTTGGGGGATGCGAACTCGAGATCGAGGTTGTAGATGATGTTCTGCAGCTTCACGATATCGACCACGTACCGGTACGCGGGGGGGTCTTCGCCGGTCGGCTTGTAGAAGGTCACAACGTCGCTGATGTTGATGACGCCGTCCTTCACCTCGATCGTCGAACTACCAGCCTTTACGGCCGCGTCGCGCTGCACCCAAGTCCACTGCTCGCCGTCGGTTCCCGGGATGAGTCCGGTTGCCTGTTGGCTGCCGTAGTCGGTTGGGGGGTTGTTTTGCGCGAGCTTGGCGATGCGCACGAGCTGGCGCGCAGCGACCACGCAGGGCAGGTTGGGTGACCCAACGCCCACGAGCTGCGAGTTGATGCGGTCCGTCGGGCGAGCGTCACTGACGGCCGTCGCGCTCGAAAGCGTCGCATCGGTGTTGCCGGTGAAGACCACTGCTGGCTTGCGCACCAACGTGCCCCAGCGGCCTTCGCCCCACGTCTGGTACTTGTTGAGCGTCGTCGTGTCGGCGATGTCGCCGCAGTTCAGCACCAACGTCTCCCAGACGTTGCCAACCTGGTTGAGCGCTGGATCCACGTCGGGATTGGTTGCGCCGTTTACCGGTTGCGTGATCGTGAACGTGACACCAACAGATGGCCCGATGACCTCGACGAGAATCCCGTTGCCGGTCGTTCCCTTCCACTTGCACGTCAGAGCCAGGTCGGTGTCGGCGTTGTTCGCCGCGGTGAACGGGAAGTGCAGAATGCTCGCGCAAGCTGCCGCCATGGCATCGAGCACGGTGGCGAGTTGCCCCGCGATGGCTCCCGCCGGGATGGAGAACGCTCCGCTCAGGATTCCACCGATTCGAATGTAGTAGGTCCCGTCGGCGGTCGCGGTGCCAGACGGCGTGATGTCTCCCGCGGCTGCAACGCCAGAAGCATGGTCGTCGAGCGGGTACACGGTGACAGGGATGGATCCGACGCCGTCGCCGTTCACTGGCATCAGTTCACGCGCAGCAAGATGCAGCTGGCTGCCGTACCCGTACGCCGCACCCACTTCGGCCGCGCTCGTGACCTGCGCCTTCGTGGTCGCGAACGTCGCGGCTGTCGAGCCCTGCCCAACCAGTGCGATTCGTTGCGGCAGGTACCGGACCGATGCTCCGCGCAGGTCCAAAAATTGCGTAGTGATGCCCGTCACGCGGGCAACCGCGGTCGCGTCGATGCTCATATTTGCTCCGTTTTCAGTGGTCGAAGTCGGCCGCCAACAGCACCTGCCCGGTCACCGATCGCAGCACTTGCGTACTGATCAGTTCGAGGGGCTGGCCCTGCACTTGCGGGGAGTACTCGTTGTAGTTCACCAGCAGCGCGAGCCGCGCCGCCTGAACGTTTTGAATCGTTCTGTTGTCCAGCTGCGGCTGGAACATCGTGATCGACTGAGGATACCGGTTCGCCACCAGTTGGTTCGCGCCACGCGGAAACCCCAGGTACGTGTAGTGCCCCGCCATCAGGATATTGCGCGCCAATCGAACGGCACGCTGAGCTTCCATCGCGGCAGCCTCGTCACTCGACAGGTGCCCACTCGCTTCTTGCTTGGCCAGTCCGTAGCCATAGCAATCAATGTTGACGACGCCGTTGTGGTTCTGGCGCTCGATCAGATCGCTCTTCGATAGGTCAACCGTCGAGTTGTCAAACCAGACGTTGACGATCGGCGTCGCGTCCACCGTTGACTCGTCTTCGCCAGAAACGAAAACGTCCCACGGGTCGCTTCGCTCGACGAACACGCGCATTTCCCAGTCTTCAGGGCGCGCCTTGTTCGCCGCTTCCGCGAGCCGAACTTGCTCGACCGACTCGACCGCGAGAATGGCCGCGACTTGGTCGCGGATCATCTCGAAGGTATCGAGCTTGTCGATCAGGTCTGTGATCAGCGCTGCCACGTGTTCACACCAGCAGCGTCAGCTGGCAAACCAGCACGCCGAGCAAACGGTCCGGAAGCGTGGACGTGACCTTGAATTTCCACGTGCGCCCTCGAACGTCTTGCATCTCGACAACCCATGGCTGCGTCGCCCGATCGGCAATGCCAACCGGTTCACCGATCCCCGCCTCGTCAATCGCAGTGAGTGGGATCGCCGCAGAAGCGACGCGCCCGCTCACGAGTTGACCAGTTTCCGGGTCGATGGATTGCGAGACGTCGGCCTTGAATCCCGTCACCGTTGCCCGTGCGCCCGTCGGGCTCGTGAGAATGATCGAGCTCGCAAAGCCGCCGCTCGTGTCCGACATGAATGTCGAGAGGTCAGCGGCGGCTTGTTGGAGCAAGTTCATCTCAGCCCTTTGGGGCGCCGCGAAGCACGACGTGCTTGTCCAGCAGCCTCTCGAGCGTCTCTGCGTCGAAGTCGGTAACCCGAACCTCGTCGCCAGAGTTCAGCTGTCCGCGCGGGCTCGTGACGCTTCGGTTGGGGCCAACGTACAAGGCGACAGTTGGCGCCTCGAAGTTGGTGACCTTCGGCGGTGGGCCGCCAATCGAACCATCCGAAGCGCCATCGATGACGGGTGGTTTCGACGCAGGCGTTTTCGACCTGGTCGCCTTCGGAGCCGGCGCCTGAGCGGCGACCTTGGTGCTTGCCGCTTGCTGCTCAGCAGCCGACGGCTCGTCTTGCGCACGCCGTTGCGCGCCATGATTGTTCGCCATGTTCCTGCGATTCCTGCCGCCCACAATCAGGCGACGGTGAGGCGCGCGAACGTGTCGATCGCCGTGGGGATGGTCAGCGGGCGAGTGCCTGCCTGCAGTTTCAGTTGGCGCCCATCTGGCGTGAAGAACGCGTTGATGCTCAGGTCGAGACCGAGCTTGCTACTCGACATGCGCGGCGGCAGGAAGCCCATGGCTGGCTGCGCGGGCGTGCGAAGCAGAGGAATCGCACCAAACGACAGGTCGTAGCGAGCCTTGTCGCCGGTCATCACGACGTTGTTGGGACTGATGTAGTCCGTGTGGTTTCCGGTGACCGGATCACGATAGAACCCGTCGTACATCCACATTTCGAACCGGTAGTGACCGATCCAGACCCAACCCTGGAACGTTGCACCTTCGCCGCGTGACTCCGGAGCGACCTGACCGAGGTTCATGCCGCGGTTGTCGAGCTTCGCCTTCACGTCAGCGTTCGCAAGGAACTTCTGCATCGCGCTCGAACCGAAGATCAGCTTGTTGGGGCGAATCTTCCCGTCGCGACGCACCGCCTTCGCCATCAGCTCCAAGTCTGCGAGTGGCGTGCCGGTGCTTCCGTCAGCGGCCCACACGGCGCCGTAACCGGCGGTAACGCCGCACTGAACGAGATGGCTCGCTTTCGCCTGGAAGTCGATCGTGTAAATGCCAACGCCAGCGCTGTCGGTGAGCGTGACGGTTCCGGTCTGGAAGACCTGACTCGCCATCAACTCGATTGTCCGGCGGATCTTGCGCTCCAACTTGCTGAACAAGCGGAACGCTTGTATCGTCGCATTGGCGGCGTAGTCGGGATCCGTATACGGGTCCTGACCGGCCTGGCGCTTGATCTGATCGTACGCCGTGATCGTGCCTTCCTCGTCGAGGATCGGCGGGGTGTACCCCTTGTTGGTCATCAGCGTGCTTTGGTTCGCACGAGCACCAACGCTCAGATCGTGCACCGCGATTGCGATGTCCTCGTCGTCGCGAAGAATGTCGATCTCGACCTTCTCGGTGCGGTGAAAGTTCTGAGGCGGGCTCCGGAATAGCCCCGCGAGGAACATGGGGGCCTCCGCCTGCTCCTCATACATCGCGAGCATCTTCGCGTTGGATGCGTCACTCATTTTTCTGGTCCTTTTCTAGAAACGAAGACGCACCCCTGCCAGCACACTCCGCAGCGCGGCGGGTGTGAACAGCGACGACGTCCAGACGTCAGCGGGCTAGCGCCCAGGTTTTTGGTTTGAGGCCCAGCATCGAACACCGTCAGACGGGAACGCTGGGCCTCAGTGGTGGTTACGAGTTATCGTACTCCGCGAGTTGCTGCACGGACGTGGCGACGATTCCGACGTCGCGGAGCTGGTCCAAGATCGCCTTGGTCACGGTTCCGCCTGCGTCGATGACGAGCATGTTTGCGTTGACCTCTCCGGCGACGAGCGCACGGATGGACTTCGTTCCGCCAGCCGTCAGCGATGCCTCGTAGGTCAGGACTGCCGCTGGCTTCTGCTCGCCGTTGGTGCCGACCGGGTCGAACGGGACGAGCGGCTCACCAGCGATCGCCGCGGGGACAATCGCGGCACTGTCGCCGGTCACGAAGTTCGTGCCGGAGGCTGCGACCACAACGGTCAGACCGTGATCCGAGAACACCAGGTCGTCATCGGCAGCGCCGCCCGCCGTCGTGACCGTTTGGGCGATGCCGTCAGGGTCCGTCAGCGTCCACGGGCCGAGGCCAGAACTGAGCGTTCCAGCCACCAGGCTGTAGTTTCCGATCTTCAGCGTGCGGCCCGCCGCCGTCGTGACAGACAACGCTTTCGTGCCGGTGTTGCCGCCGTTGGGAGTCACCGAAACGGTGTCGTTGACGAGCTTGCGCGCCAGAATCGTCCCCTTCACGAACGTGTCGGCAGCCGCGAACAGCAGTCCCTCGTCGGAGAACTTGCCGCCTTCGAGTTCGACGCTTCGGACGTCGATGTCCGTGATGACCATGGTCATGTTACGCCACCACCTTGCCCTGACCGCTCATCGCAGCCAGTCGCTCGACGACCAGGTCGCCCAAGTCCTTGCCGGACTGAGACTCGGTCTTGTTGACGCCACCGGTGACGTTGCCAGCTCCGTCGGAGTCGCTCTGACGGTTGTCCTGGTCCTTCTTGGCCAGCGCGTGAGACATGTAGTCGGCGTGGACGTCTTCGTCGAAGAGCGACTTGCCTTCGCGGATCGCCTCGAAGGCGACCTTGGTCGCGCCGGTCGAGTCCGCCATTTTCAGGTGACCGCAGACGCGCTTGCGCTCCTTGGCTTCGCCCTCCGCCGAGGCCGCCTTGAAGACGTCCGGGTGCTGGGCTCGTAGTGTTTCGAGGTCCATGTTTTGCTTCTCCATTTGTTGAGCCCCGCCGTCTTGGGCGGTGGGATCGATTGCTTCCGCCGATGCTTTCACGGCCCGCAGCGTCGGCTTGGGGATGGAATCGACCATCCCGCGCTTCTTTGCTTCGCCGGCCAGGAGCGTTGCACCGCGGCCATACGTTGAGTTGACGTTGTCCTTGTCGGTGCCGCGCGCCGTGGCGATCGCGTCCACGAACAAGTCGTGCACTTGGTCCAAGTACTCACGAATCACCGCCTTGCCCGACTCCGTCGTCGGGTCGGGGCGCTTGTTCGGCGCCTCCGTGCTCGTGATGTCGACGACCTCGTCAGACACGCGGAACTGAGCCGCCACGCCGATGGATCCGAACTGAGACGCCGCGTTCTTCGCGCGGATTGGTCCAGCCACAGCAGCCAGCGCGTAGGCGCCCGAGCAAGCGCATGCGGCGACTACCGAGATCGGCTTCTTCGTCGCCTGAATCGCCGCGAGCGTGTCGAACAGACCATCGACTCGACCTCCTGGGCTGTCGACATACATGACGATGCTCTTGACCTCGGGGTCAGAATCAGCCGCCGATAGCGCGGCAACGATGTCGCTGTAGGCCGTTTGGTCCATGCCAAACAGCCACATGATGAAGTCCATCTTCGGGACGAGTACGCCCTCGATTCGGATCTCCGCGACGTCGCCCGCCTTGGTCAGATTGCGCGGCCCGTCGCTTCCGGCACGCGCCTCGACACTCGTGGCCCACGCCTTCTGCTGCTCTTCCGAGGCACGAACGCCGGCTTGCGCGCAGGCTCGAATCTCGTCGAGTTTCTCTTGCTGAATCAGCCAAAGCATCTAGCTTGCCTTTCTGTTCTTCGGAGCCGCGGCAGGCGCATCGTCTTCGTTGTCGATCGCGTCCGGGTCTTCGTCGGCGACCTTGTCGTCCGCCTTCGTGGGCTCCGCGGCTGGTGGCTGCGTCGCCTCGACGATTGACTCGTTGGCTTCGCTCAGTTGCTCGTTTTCGCGCTTCAACAGCCGCACGATCTGCGAGTACTTCAGACCGAACAGTTCACGCGCAGCGCGTCCGCGCGAGATGAACCCCTCAGCGACCGCTTCCTTGTACGCGCGCACCAGCTTGGTCATATCGACTGCTGGTTTGATGTGGCCGCTCCAATCGGAGCACACCCAAGCGGCAAACACCGCGTGACTCGAGCTGTCGCGCCACGCTTCGATCATGCCGCGGGCCTCGATTGCCTTCGCCAGCACGGCCGACGTGAGCCAGTCGACGTAGATGGGCTGGCAGAAGTCTCTGCCGAAGTCGGCGCGAACCTTGTTCAGATAGATCTTGAATTCGTTGATCGCCGCTTGGCTCGCCGAGTAGTTGTTCGAAAACGACTGCCGAAGAATCTCTGGAGGGATTTCCAAGCACCACGCGACCGCTTGGATGATCGACTCTTCGAAGTCGCCAAAGCGCTCGTCGGTTCCGGTGCTCGGGAACGGCTTGACCTTTTCCCCGTGCTGCAGTTCGTCGACGACGACGCCTGGCACCTGTTCGGCAATCGAGAACGCGCGGGTGGTTCCGTCCTGATCCTGAGTTACGATCGACCCCTTGCGCGTCGCCCCAGCGGTGATCGGGCGAGTACCCGGTACCTGTTCACCCTTCTCGACAACCATGGCGAGATGCGAATTGATCGTCGCCTTGCGCTGGGTGCTGTCTCGGTACCTGTCAATCTCCTTGAGAGACTGGATCGCGATACTCAGCAGCGGCTCTCCGCGCACCTCGTCGAGGCGCTTGTCGGTTCCGTATACCATCCACGCGAGCCGTCGCCCGGACTTCTCGCCGCGCGCCGGAAGACGCTTCGACGATCCGTCTCCTTGACGGACGTGGTACGCGACGTGGCGCCCATTGTCGTCGATCTCGACGCCGTGCTTGACCTTGTTCGAACCCGAGGCACCAAGCATGTGGCTCAATGGCGTTTGGACGTTCTCGCCTTTGATGAGCTCGACACGCGGCAGCTTCGTGCGCCGGTCCTGTCGCAACACAACCAACACGTCGCCGGCGATCAGCGCTTCGCGGCGGGCCTCGGCCTGCAGCGCGCCGAACGTCATCTGCTCCGTGTGGTCGCAAAGCTCCGGCGTGTCTGACCACAGCTGGAACCGAGTCTCGACCTCTTCTGACCAATCGCCGAGTGACTCTTCTGGCAGCCCCAAGATCTTCTCTTGCGGGGTCGACTCGAGATGCAGGCCCGTGTTGATCTCGTTCGTGACGAGCCTGCGGATGATGCCGCGGCCGTAGATGTTGCGCTTGAACAGGTCCGACGAGCGCTGTCGCAGTGTCCAGTAGTCCGTGAACAACAGGTCGATGGCGCCGAGCCCGCCAGCAAACTTCTCGCCATCGTGAGCGACTTGGCGCAGTGGCGCGGCGCCCAGGTCTGAAACAGAAACGGTGATCGGCGCATCGGTCGCCTCGCTCTGCTGCCGTGGCGGAGTGGGGGAGCGATACAACGCATCGAACAGTGCGTCCGATTTGCTTCGTCCAAAACCAAACATCAGTATCCCGGGACCACTCGCGTGACAGAGCCAACGTTGGATCCAAGCCCAAGCTGAGAGCGCAAGCCTTCGCGACGTTCCTCCAGAGTCTGGAGCAGGTTTCGCAACTCGGTCAGATTCGCCTTCGTCACCGACTGCCGAGTTTGCCCGGTGTCGAGTGAGTACGTTTGGGCGCCGCCAACGAGCGCGTCGATCGCGTCCTCTACAGCTACGATGCTGGTCTCGGTGCGCTCCAAGCGCGTCTCGATCCAGACAGTGTTATCCGTAGCCATCGCTGGTTGTTAGCCTTCGAAGAACAGCCCTTTCTCCGCCTCGTCGTAGAAGAACGTCCAGTTGACGAACTCCATCGCGTAGGTGTTGCGGCACAAGTCGTGCGCGATCAGATCCAGAGCTGCGTTTGAGTATATGAGCAGGTCCCAGAGTTCGTTCTTCGCCCCGGATGGTCGGAACCACTCCCATCCGATGAGCCTGTTCGTTCTCGGCTCGCGCTTCTCCCTCTTGACCTCGACGGTCAGCTCTTTCAGCTGGTCGTCGGTCGTGTCGATCGGCGCGTTGAAGAATCCTGCTGGTTGCTCGCTTTGCCCGTCCCAGTTGCGACGCAACGCGGGCGCCCAACGGTCCTTGTACATGTCCACGGTGATGCCGTAGGCAGTCGGACCTTGCGGCGTTTTGAACGCGTGGAACTCTTTGATCGACGCGCTCTGCGACTGGGCTTGCCCTTTCACGGGGAATACGCCCGACTCGTACAGAGCGCTGAAGTTGTAGACGACGTCCGCTTGGTAACCGGAGTCAACAAGCGTCATCGAGATTCGATACTGCTTGCCGTCGTCTGACCGATACTCGCGCTGCTCGATTAGCGACGACAACGCGCCCCACGTGCCCGTGTCGTCGAGTTGCGAAGTCGTGCCCCAAAGCCTCGTGTACTCGATGAGCACGACGCGCCTGTCTCGGCACCAACCCCACACCGCAACCGCCAGGTTGTCGGCATGCACGTCGACCGTGCAGACAAGCACGAGCACTTTCGAGCCACAGAACTTCTGAGCCCAGGTGTTCGGGATCTCGCCGCTTCGATAGCACTGCCGGCGATGTGATGAGACCTGCTGGAACTTAACCTTCTCGCCCTGCAGCTCGAAGGTCTCACCCAAAACGTTGTTGTAGAAGACTTGGAGCTTGCCGAAGTCCTTCGGAATGCCCCGCTCGTCGTCCCACGCCTCGCGCCACTCGTACACGCACGCCAGCCACGTCTTCATCCCCACGGGGGAGTATAGCGCGTTGATGTGGTAGCTGCGGTGGTCCGGGTTTGCTGGCGTCGCTGTGGCACGCCACTCTGCCCCGCACTCGGGGTCAAGTAGCCTTGTCTTGTCGTCGTTCGAGTGGGCGTGACCGCACTGCTCACACAGGTACCGGACCGAATCGGGCACGACCTGACCGTGCTCGTCGAGTTCCCAAACGATGCCGGTGCGGATGCCGGTAACAGGATGCTTGCGGCTCCACCGAAGCGTTTGGCTGTGCCCACACTTCAAGCAGTTTACGAAGTAGTAGCGCTGGTCCCCTTGCAGGAACCGCGCCTCGATCTTCGACTGGCCTTTGATGGTTGGAGTCGAACCGTCGACAATCTTGCGACTGCCCTCGTAAGCCGACGTTCTGTCTCGAACGAGCTTCACGGGGTCGCCGTCTTTGCCGACGACGTCTGGCCAACCGTCAATCTCGTCGTTCAGCAGAATCTGGACGGACAGCGATCGTAGCTTGTTCGCGTTTTGAGCGCCGAACGGAACGAGATACCCGCCGCCGACCCACTCGATCTTCTTGTCTGTCTTGCCAGTCTTCCTGGTGTTCTTCTCGTCCGACGACCTGATCAGGTGGTCGAGCCCAGAGAACTGGAGCATGGGCGTCACGTATGACTCCATGCGAAGCTTTGCGAGTTCCGCGTCCGCCGTAACCAGCATCATCGGAGCCGTCTTGACGTGCTCGATGAAGTAGCCGATCGCGTTCTCTAGAACACCGACCGTGAAAGCCAACTGGACGCCCTTCATCACCGACACCTCGCGGATCGGCGAATCGACGCTTAGGCAGTCGACGATCTCCTTGATGTACGGCGCGACGTCGAACCGGTAGTAGCCCGGCATCGCCGTCACCGCCGGCGGCAAGTAGCGCTTCGATTCAGCCCACTCGCTGGGGGTCAAAACCACCATCTCGGTGGTCAGAGACTCGAACTGTTTCGCAAGCCACTCGCGCTGCTCCGGGTTCTCGTACGGATCCTCTATCGACTGGAGCGCACCAAGTTCTACTTCGACCTCTTGCGCGTCAGCTTCATCAGACTTGCGCCGACGCCTACTCGCCATTGCGCAACACGCGAACGAGCGTCTCCTTCGTCGGGAGCAGCACGGATCCGATCAGGTCTCGGACGAGCGTCTCGGACTCCTCAAGTGGGATGCGAGACTTGGCGTTTGCGTACAGCCGACGCGTCGCGGTCCGAGGCACATCGCGCAGCAGCCGTCGATTGCTCGACTCGATCGCGCTGAACACGTGCGACTTGACCAGCTCCCTCGAGATCAGCTGCCCTTCGGTCTCGTCGTTCTCGAGACGCTTGCCGCGGGTGTCCTCGATCTTCTTCAGCGCGTCGAGGTGGTCGCGAAACGCTCGCATCGTACCCCAGCGCGACGCGATCTGCCGCAACGTCATGTGCCCGCACTTGTCGAGGAAGTCGTCCCCATCGGGGTTTACGTCCGCCGGCGGCGTGTACTTCGGTCGGCGCCCGGGCTTCGAAACCGGCTTTTCTGCGACGGCTCGCTTCACCGGCGTCGGTCGAGACGGTCGCCCAGATGACGGTTCTTCCGACTTGGTCTGGGCAGCGTCGGAAACAGGCGAAGCGACCCCGCGGGATGCCAGGTACTCGACAGCAGCCGGGTGCTCAGCATCGATTCGATCTCCCGAGCACGCCGGCGCGAGCTTCCCGCTCTGCGCGGACTTCGTCACGGCCGCGGGGGATACGCCTGCAAGTCGCGCGAACTCGGAGCGAGAAAGTGGATGCATTGGTTAAAGGCGAGGCGCCAGGTGGCCCCGGGTTAAAACCGAGGTTAAAAGTCGAATTTGCGAGATAGGTGGGGACCCGCTGAAGAACCGCAACCATCCCGCACCCTTGGCACAGGACCCGCTCGCGGTCATATGTGAACGATCCCCTTTCGCGCTCAGTTCAATAGAGCTTGTGTCGCTTCAGCTGCTGAATCAAAGCGCCCTCGTGGATGGGCAGCATCTTCGACTGCATCACTGCCAGTGTGCGTGCCAGCGTAGGCATCGGCTTCACCGTGACTTTGCGCTTGGACAAGTCCCACACCATCTTGACGATCGTGCGTCGCTTGCCACCCTGCAGCTTGTAGAGACCGCTGTGTTGCTGCCCCTCCAAGTAGACGAACTTGGCCCCCTTGGCCTTCGAGATGCGAATCGCCGCAGCGTTGCGCTGGCGTCGCCCACCATGGTGTGGCCTGTTTGCGAGCTTGATGGACCCGAGCTTGTTGGGCGCCCTGACGACCTTGGTGCGCTTGGCCCCTGGTGACTGACCCGCCGCTACAGCAGTTGGTATTCGAGTCGCCTTGGTGGCCCCGCGCTCTCGCTCTCCAAGGTACGAGCTTTCACTCCCCAGCACAGCCATGAGGTTCCGCGGGTCAACGCCTCGCGCTGGAACGACCCGCAGCGACCTGGTCGTGTAGGTGTTTCGCAGGGTCATCGACCCCTCGATCTCTCGCTTCCAGACTTTCCGAGCCGCGAAGGCGGAGCGATTGACCGCGTTTCGCATCGCGTGCGGGACGCCCTGCTTGGCCATCGTCCGCAGGCGATCTGCCAGGTCTTCGACTCGCCTGAAGTCGCCCTTGATTGCCACTCTCTCGCCTCCGCTTGCAGGACAGGAGCAACGAGGTCACCCCGACTCGCGCCTGAGTGACCCCGCTGGCACAACAGCTTCGCGAGCGGTTGCGGCTTCCACCTATTTGCGGAATCGGGCGTTCGAATTCGTACGGTTTCGGCAGCCCAGGTTAGTACCATTCCAGGGCCAAACCGGCCAAGCGACCGCGCCCTTACATCAAGTCGATTCAAGCCACTGCAGCCTCTGCTCGACATGCGCAGCCGTCCCGGTAGTTACCGGCAGACCAGCGGCGATGCGCGCCGTGGTTGCTTCCGCGATGTCGAGCATTCGCGCGGCTTCACAGACTGATGTGCGGTCGATAATCGACCTGACTGCGTTGATGATTCTCTGGGATGGTTTCGCTGGTCTGGCCATTCTTACACCTCATGAGGTAGGCGCAGAAACGACCCGGGATAGTTTCTGCGATCGGCAGCTACGGCTCCAAGTCCAGAATTCTCGCCAACGCTTTCGCGGACTTGTCAGCCACTTCGGTCAGTTGAGCGATGTCCCGCGAGTGCTGGGCGATTTTTCTCTCGTGGCGCTGCACCATCGGATGCTTGGCGATCCGCCGGTCCACGACGCGGTCGAGTCGCTGGTGGATCTCGTCCAGCTGCTTGCTCACCTGCGTGAGCCCCGTTTGGTAGTCGGCGCGCAGCAGGTCGGGGGCGTGCTGGGCAATCTGCCGCTTCGTGATACGGAGCCCGCCGGTACCGTCCCGCTCGAACCAGCCACGGCCCTTCTCGCGTCGCTTCAGCCGATCGGTGAGCCTGCGGGCGGCGGCCCTCGTGCTCCCCCAGCCGAGCCACGCGGCGCACTGCTGGGCCGTCATCTCGGCGTTGTCTCCGTCGTCCTGGATGCTCATCGGACGACCACCTCGACGACCTCGAGACGCCTGAGCAGCGCTCTCACGTCCTTCAGTGTGGTCGCCTTGGTCCGTGGTGCCTTGGGCGTCCTCGCTCGAGATCTCGCCACCTGTCCATCGCCCAGGGTCTGCCACTCCAGCACGGCGGCCCGGTAGAGCGTCTCGGCCTGGCGCTTCGCCGCCGCCAACAGTGCCGTGCGCTGCCGGGCTTCGCTCCCCCCGTCGCTGGGCGTGTGGGACAGCTCGGTGAACAGCTCTGGCTGAGTGAGCAGTTGCCAATCGTCGACCAACCCGGGGTCCACGCAGCTGCCGTCGATGTCGGCGTGGTCCTGGGCACGGCTGTGGAGCTGCAGCTGATGCCCATCCAGTGCCTTTGGCGGCTTGTCGCTGTTGCGCTCTACGAGCCGTCGCCCCGCAACCGTCAGCGCCATGACCGCCCAGAGCGGGCCCGTGTTCACGTTCGCCGCGTACTGCTGCCCAATCCAGTGGTAGGCGTAGATCGCGAGTGCGTGCCGCTCGGTCATCCGCATGAGCCGCCTCGCTACCATTCCGTAGCGCTCGACGTCGTACTCGTCCGGGTAAACCGGGGCGCGCCACTCCCTGATAACCCCCGGGCGCGCCGTCATCGCCCCAGTTCGCCTCTGGTGGCCTCGCTTGCGGGCAGTGACGCCAGTCCCGCGGCAGGGGGCGCACAAGTCCTTCACGGTGTAGTAGTCCGTCCGCTTCGACTCGGGGGCGAGCCGAACGACACACTTGCCTTTGCAGTGCCCGCACCGCTGTTGCGTGTCGACCAGGTTGGTGGGCTCCAACCAGCCGGTGCCGCGGCAATGCCCGCAGGTCGCGAGCCGAACCTTGACGAATCGGCGACCTTTGCAGGTCCGGCATTCGTAGGTGCCGCGTGAGGCGCTCCGGAGGCGCTCCAGTTGCGGGCCCAGGTTCGATCGCTCGAACGTGGCGATTCCCTCGTCGAAAAACCACTCGATGTGAGCGGCCTCGTCGGGGGCGAGTTGGATGGTCTGCTGCTTCGTTTCTGCGTGTATCTTGGTCGCTGTCGTCGCTGGCATTGTTGTGCTATCCTCCTGCCGTTGCGCCGGAGGGCAGCCCCCGTCTCGGATTACCGGGGCGGGGGTTTTTCGCTTGGTCTGGTCAGGCTGGCCACAGGCCGTACTCCGCGTGAAATTGCGCTGATGCCTCGCACCGTCGCATCTTCCGGAGCTTCACGAGCCCAAGCAGGTCGTTCCAGCGCTCCTTCATGACTTCGCTCGGAACTCTCGCGACCTCGGCGCCGACAGATACAATCTCGAACTCCTGCAGGTCGATGTTTCCGACGCTCCACTGCATCGGATTGCGCTCCTTTCCAACGGCCTCAGGGTTGGTGGTTGGTGTGCTAATCGCCTCACCTGTCAGCGAGAACAGTCGAGGGATCTGCGGATGCCCGAGAACATGCGTGCAACCAACGAGGTCAAGCACAAGCGCCCGCGTCTTGCTCGGAGACGTACGCATGATGCGCCCGGTCGCCTGCATCATCTGCCCGACGTGGTGATAGGACTTTCCAAGGATGCAGGTCTCAGCGTCCGGTACATCGATGCCCTCCGTCAGTGTCGTGTGACAGAGCAACACACGCACCTCTCCGGCTGCAAACTCTCCCATTGCTTTGCGTCGCTCGCTGTCGCCGGTGTTGTAGGCGATGACCTTCGCGCTTACGCCGTTCTCTCGGAATCGCCGAGCGGCGTCTTGGCACATGTCGACTGACGGCAGGTACCCGAATGCCTTCGTTCCGTTTGCGTAGCGCATGTATGCTTCCACGGCATCCAGCGCAGCCATTCCCTTGAGCGGCTCCGGAGCGCGTAGCAGATCGACCTTCATAAGATACCCGCGCTCAACCAGATCCTGGATCTGCGCCGCAACCACAAGCTCGTCGAAGACGTCGCCCAGTGGCCTGTTGTCGTAGCGCGCTGGCGTGGCCGTTAGCCCAAGGCGTTTCGCAGTCTTGAATGCATACAGGGCAAGCTCCCACTCGTCGGCCCGGTAGTGATGGCATTCGTCGGGAATGAGGTAGTTCACTTCTGGCACTTCTCGCCCGAACAACGACTGCACCATTGCGACATGAATTCGCGCACCGTTCGTCGGCTCTACACCTCCAGCGATCACGTTTACCGGCTGACCCGTTGCCTCACGCAGACGCTTTGCCGTCTGATCGAGCAAGTCGCGCGTGTGCACGAGCCAACACTGCGGCGCCTTTCCAACTGCCGCTTGCGCCATCTCGGTCTTGCCAGAAGCGGTCGGCGCGACAAGCAGAACGTGCTTTGCGCCCGCTGCCCACTTGGCTCGTACTTCAGCGACCGCTCTTGCTTGGTAGTCTCGTAGTTCCATCCTTTGCTCCTTTGGCTTGTCGAAAGTCTTTAGGCGCCTCGCTACCTTTTTGAATCCGCGCAACGGCTTCGTCCGGGGCGTAGGCATCGACGTCGGACTCTTTAGGCGATCCGCTACCTTCTTGAATATGCCCATTGACCACGATGTCGACTCGCTCGTTCGGTCGGACTCTTTAGGCGATCCGCTACCTTTTTGAATCGGGCGCGTCCGAAACGTCGTCATCTGACGCCTCAAGTCGGACTCTTTAGGCGATCCGCTACCTTTTTGAATCCGCGGGCACGCCGAGGCCAACGCGCGGACCGCGAAGTCGGACTCTTTAGGCGATCCGCTACCTTTTTGAATCTCCGCAACGCAAACCTCCAACACAGCGCCGTGTATGTCGGACTCTTTAGGCGATCCGCTACCTTTTTGAATCCGAGTCCCCCGGGTAGTAGGTAACAACCACGCAAGTCGGACTCTTTAGGCGATCCGCTACCTTTTTGAATACACCACCGAGGATACAAGCACTTTCGCGCACCTGCTACCCGGTTTTCGAGCGGCTCAGATTCAGGCCGCTACCTCGCTACGTTTTTCAAGGACCGCTCGCAGCATGTTACGTGCCGCGTTTTCGTCCTGGTCATGATATGAGCCGTCGCGTTCACACGCAAGCGCCACATTCTTCTTTCTGTCGCCGTAAAGCTCACACCCACAGTCATAGTGTAACTTGGTGACGTCGGATGCAGACACAACGATGGAGCGTTGACCAAACGCGTCTCGGAGTATCGAGCGCAACAGACCCGGTGACGCCTTGTGCTGGTTCGCTCGCGCCTTCTGCTCTTGCGGGCCTTCGAAGTCTTGCTCCTTCGGCTTCTTTTCCTTCAGCTCCTTGTACTTCTCATCGGAGGTGACCAGTGTCTGGTATGCTGCAGCGAACTGCGCCGCCCAGATCCGGAATATCTCCCGACGCCACCCCGTGGTCTTGGCGATCAGGTCACGCGCCATCGAGTCGAGGTGGTAGCATTTGCGCATCCAGAACAACAGCCAGATCACCTCTTGGCGCAGAGGCTCAGACTCGCCATTCTCGCTCAACCACTCGCGCGTTTCCTCCAGTGTAGCGAACAGGTCGATCTTCGCTGCTAGGCGCTGCTTCTTCCACTCTGCGTAGATCGGGCGCCCATCGATTCCCATGTGGTTCGCGAGATCACGAATGGCGAACAGCAGCTTCTTGTGACTGCGCCACTTGTCGCACTGAATGGTCTTCTTCAGCAGTGTTACCGGCTCGCGACCTGGAATAGCCAGTTCGAAGTCGAGCAACTCAGGGTGCGCCTTTCGGATCTCCCGAAACTGGGACAAGGCGGAATCGAACAACTTGTCTGACGCCGACTGAAGCGACCGGATGAATTCTTCCCTTCTGCGCATCCGCGCCGGAAGAGTGAGCTCGCGCACATTGCCGTCGTCGTCGATGGCCACGCCAACCCGCACATGCTTATCGCCGATGTCGGACACCTTTCCGAACTGCGCACCCATAGCAGCTTTGCCGCTTCTAACTCGCCAACCGATGTTGATCGCGATCGTTCCTCCCTTCGGGACACGCCTCTGGTTCGGCTCATCAGTCAGCACGGTGAACTGTATCGTCCACCGCTCGCGCCGCCCAATGCGCTCGCGACACAGTCGAACTGAGCGAATGTCAGAGTCGGCTGGGAGAGGCCGATGCATGAGCACGCTCATTCCAACAACGAACGGCTCGGGTAGAACGCCGAATCGCACGATGCAGTCGACGAATACCCTGCCGTGCGATGCGGTCGACTCGTTCACGAACCTGAGCAGTGGCGAGCCTCCGTTAGCAACGTCGCTCAGCCTAAGCGACTTGATGTCCAGCGCGACCGACTCGCGATCGTAGCGCGTCTTGAGCCGCGTTCGTCCCTTCGACTTCTTCGCTGCAGCAATGACGTCGTTGTGAATCATGAACTTCGTCCCGCTGGTGCAACGAGTCGCCTTCAGGGCCGCCTTGGATGAGCGCTTTGCTTCGTTGTCGATGTTCTTCGCTGTTTTCCACTCGGTCGGCACATCCTTGCGTGCAAGCATCTCATCCAGAGCTTCTCTGCTGAGACTACCCAGTAGGTGGGCTCCCATCTGTTTGCCGTCATCGGAATAGCGCTTCATGCCTTTCTTGGTTGGAAAACCAGCCGCGGCACATGCGGTATCCTTCAGCAAAGCCAATGCCTTGTCGTGTGGACCCAGGAGCTCCGAGAACTTCTCGCGCTCGGCTTTCACGGCTTCGTAGACAGGTTTGCGCTCGGCTTTCAGCGCTTTCAACTCAGCCTGTAGCGGGTGCTTCCGGCGCTCGCTCTTCTTGGCGTAAGATATGCGCTTTACCACGTCTTCGATGCACTCGTTTAGCGATTCGTTTTGCTCCTCAAGCTCAGCCAGCCCCGGGCACGATACCGAACGCAATGCGAGGAACTCCTCCATTCGCCTGTTCTCGATGTTGACCAACTCGGTTCGCAGTTCGCGCGCTGCCTTCAATTGGTCGAGCAGTTGCTCCGTTATCTCCGGCCTGCAACCGTACTTGTACACTCTCGTCGCTTTCATCCTCCAACTCCTTCCGCGCCTAGGCGCCTTTCAACTCTTTTCGCTTCGCGTACCCAGCCCGCCGCATCAAGAACTCGATCGCGGCATCCGTCTGCCGCTCCATCCGCATCTGTTCCCGCACGAACACCGGGTCAACCCATGGGTCGCTCGGAACGTACTGAACCTCCTTGGTGTAGACGGTTACCTCTGCCGACGGATCACCTTGAGCATCGTCAATGAGATCGATCGGAGCGACTCTGGTGTACTGAACCGTGTACGTGCTCCACTTGTATCGACTCATTGGATCCTCTGATGTCTGCGATGTAATGCGCCTCGTTTTGGACTTCGTCTTGAATCGGCATTGGTGCGCTCACTTCTTACCTCGATTCGTCACGTGGTACGCTCGGCACTCGTTGCACCAGTATACACGCAGCGTGAAGCGCGCGTGCCGGTTGGAGCGCTTCGCTTGCGCGACTGATGGGTATGGGCGTTTGAGGCAAGTCATGGCCGGATGGCCCCGTTGTCGCTTGGAACCTTGATCATTACGACGCGCGGCGCGCGCTCCGCGAAGTAGTCCGCGATGTCGGACATCCTCGGGCTCGGGTGCTCGCTCACAGAGCGGTACTCGTTGCCTTTCTCCGTGACGTGCCGATGCATCATCGGGATCGCGTCGGAGACGAAACCAACGATTGCCCGGGGCTCTTCCTTGGGGCGCGACATCCAAGCGAGCAGTGATGTCAGGGCGTTGTACTCGAAGCTCTTGCCGGCCAGGCGCTCGCGCAGTCGTTCTGCCTCACACAGCAAGTCGAACGGCTCAACTCCGATCGCTTTCCCTGTCTCGCACGCCCACAGCGTATTGGTTACTCCATATTCTTCCACGGCTATCGATACGGCCCCAACCTGGAAACCAAACCGTTCCGCAATCCATCGAGCAGACGCGCCGGGAGTAGACAGGATGCACATGGACTCGCGCTCCCGTGGACTCAACAACTCGGAGTACGGGCACGGTCGCACCAGCTCAAGCAGTTCTTCGGCTGTTGGAGTCGTCACTTCAGCTTACTCCCCAGGAAACCGAGCGCCTCGGTTGCCTGCTCAACAGTCATCCCCGACTCGCGCAATCGGTATCGACACTCGTACGGCAGCTCAGGAACGTCTAGTGGGTGCATGCAAACACGCATCCCAATCTCGCACGCCAGACACGCGCCAGCATATCCGTAGTCGTCGAACAGCTTCGTTGCTGCGCTCAACTCGATGCCGTATCGCACAGCAACCGCAAATGCTGTCTCGGCATCGCGCAGTGCCCACAGGTCCAGTTTGCGAACGATCGCGTCGCCAACGATAGGTAGGCAGCGAAGCGCTCGGCCGTGCTTCGCGGCGAGCTCGAACCAGTTGCGTTTACTCATCGCTTTCCAACGCCTCCCATTCGCGAACGTGGGCGGCCCACGGGAGTTCCTCGTCACTCGCTTCAGCGTGACCAGCACACAGCGACGATTCGAAATGCGCGAACTGCGCTTTGCGCTCGCAGTTGTAAGTGTCGCACTTCGGTAGCAACTCGACCAACTCGCACCACTTGGCAAAGTAGTCGACGGTAACCGGTGTCGCTTGTTCCTTCCCGTCCTCATCCAAGAACGGATCGCCAGACTCATCGAGGTAGTCGACCCTGGTAGCCCGGCATAGACAACCATCCTTCGACTGCACCTGCTTCAGCCAATCTATAGCGTTGTCCGCGCACCAAGTTCCTTCGTTATGGAAGAACTCGATTGCTTTCTGGTCCCAGTGCGCCGGAACTGGTCGCTCCACTTCGATCGAGATTTTGAGCTTCTGCATCTTTATCACGAGCACGCATTCTGCCCCATGATCGGAACCGATTTGCTGTCGGCAATAGAAGCACTCGTCTGCTGCCGATGCGGGCCGCTTTGCTTTCCAGGTAACGATGAAGCCCATCACTCCTCCCATCCCGGCGTGCTGTCCACGCTCGTGTGCTGGTTGTGCCACTTGGTCGCGGCAGTTGTGCTGGGCCCTGGCGGCGTGTCGGCTGTGAACCGCTTCGAAGCGCGCTCCTGAACCGGGTAGCGACAATGCGTGCCGATGCAGTCGCCGCAGATTTGTGCCGGCTCACCGCGCACCTTTCCGGAGTGTGGCTTGCGGAAGGAACCGAATGGCTCGTTGCAGGCTGCGCAACGCTCGATCGAGAGAGTGCGCCGCACACGCCCCCTGAACTCTTCGTCGGTTTCGCCTGGGGCCTTCTCTTTCGCTGTCGTCCGCTCGGCGATGCTTTCGAGCCCCGATTGTTCATACTCCGCGGTCTCGTCGCAGTACTGCACGGACTGGGATTGGCCCAGCTGCGAGGCTACTGCGGCTGGCCCATTCGATTTGGATACCGCTGCTAGAGCTGTCATTTCCCACTTAGGCACATCTGAGAGGCTCTTGGGGAACGACCATCCTTTGCCGATATTCCAAATGAGGGCGCGACCATCTTGCTCGCTGCGCCAGTCTTCTTCAAGGCGCTCTAACAGCCGCACCTTGCCAGTGTCCGGGCAACGCACCTGTCTCGAGTTCTCGTCTTGCAGAACAAACCGAACGCCACACACCAGCATGGTGGAGCCGAGCGGCGCCCTGGGCATACCAGAAACGTTGAATCCTTCCTCGATTGCTTTGACGAACACGGAATGTACGTCGCGATCTTTCGCTGCGAAGGTGTACTCTCCAACCTCCCAGCTTCCGTTGGTTCGCAGCTGACCCACGAACCCCTCGATGACCGTTGGTTTGATTGGTGCCGTTCCGATTCTTGCCATCACTCGTCTCCTTCTTGCCAGTGCTTCGGGTTACTCTCCAAAGTCATCGTCGCTCCAGTGTGTTGGAGGCGGCAGCCCTTCGCTTACGCCGTCCAGCCATTCGTGTGATTCATGCGCAGGAACGAAGAACCGAGTAGTTGGTCCGTCGAACTTGCACCATGCGTCGCCGGTGCCGCCGCCGTCGCGGTTCTTCGCAACGATGACGATGCGCTTTGCCTCCTGCTGGTCTGGCGGCTTGTTCGCCGTGGGGTTGTATAGGAACAACACCTTGGCGGCGTCCTGCTCGAGCGAGCCGCTTTCCCGAAGGTCGGTGAGTTGCGGCCGGTCGTTCTTCTTCGCCCCCTCTCGGTTGTTCTGCGATAGCTCGATCAGCGCGACGTTGAACTCCTTTGCGAAAGCTCGCAGGTCCCTCGAAACGGAGCCAATCTCCTGATCCCGGTTCGCGCCACTTCCGCTCATGAGCTGGATGTAGTCCACGATCACGAGCTTCACTTTCAGGTCGTCACCGTGCTTGCGGCGTAGTCGGATGACCTCACGACGGAACTTCGCTCGCAGCTTCGCGACGGTCATCGAGCCATCGTCAACGATCGAGATGGGGAGCTTGCCGAGCGCCTCGGCGGCTTCGCCCATGTCGGCCCAGTCGTTGCCTTCGAGCTTTCCGGTCATCAGCTTCGCGTTGTCGACTCGAGCCTCCTGCGAAAGCATTCGAATCGACAGCTTCAGCTTCGGCATCTCGAGCGAGAACATCACCGCGCCGAACCCGCGCCCCGCGACGTTGCGCAACTCCTGCAGCGCGAATGCCGTCTTCCCGAGCCCGGGGCGAGCCGAAACGATGTGCGGCAAACCTGGCTCCCAACCGTGCACGTACCGATTCACCGTCGCGAGCGCGGTCGGAATGTAGTCGGTTGCACCGGCGCCGCGGTCACGCACCGTGCTGAGGCTTTGGTCGATCAGCTCCGAGAATTCGATCGTCGGGCTCGGGTCATCGCTTGCGGCGAGTTCAAACACGACCTGCTCGACCTGCTCGATCCACTCGTCCGAGTCGACTCTGCCGTCGCGCCCAGTGGCGACCAATCGCTCGAGGCCAGAGAGCATGCGGCGGTGCCTGGCCTTGCTCCTGACGACCTTTGCGACCTCGGACACCGACGCGATTGCGGGTGCGTTCGTGAACTCAACGAGGTCAGAGCTTGAGATTTCGCTATCGCGCCCCAGCTGTCGAATCCGGCGCATCACCGAAACGAGGTCGATGCTCTCGCCGCTCGCATCGACATCGAGGATCGCCGCGTACGTCGTGCGGTTGGCGACCCCGAAGAAGTCTGCGGGGTCGAGCACGTCCATCGCGTCGGCGAGCTGTTCCGGGCGGCTCAGCAATTCACCTAGGAGGGCGCGCTCTGCATCCAGGTCTGCGATGGTTGGCATCCCGGACATCAACCGATCCCCTCCACGAGTTTGGTTAGTGACCTGGTTTTTGGATGGCCATTGCTGGCGCTTGGCGGCACCGTGGTTGCGTTTTTGGCTCCGCGCTCACGGCGGGCCGATCTGGTTCCTGAAACGCTATCAGTGTCGCCAGCGGCCGCCTTTGCGCGGGTCCGCTGTCGGTCGGCTTCGATGTCGGCGCGGTCTTGGGCTTGGCGCTTGGCGAGGTCGGGGTCGGGGTCGGTAGCCCTTTGGGGGGTGGCCCTGCGAATCACCGTCAACGTCACCGCACCGAAGTCGCGACGCTTCTGACGCCACCAATCCGAGCTCACGACCTGTGGCAGCGCCGCAAGGATCTCCTCGACGGTTACGCCTGCCGCGAACAGCTCCACAGCGCCCCTGACGGCGCTGTCGGCCTGGTACGAGCCCAGCTTCGGTGGAGCGAGCCCAGCGAGCTCGTGGAGCCTGCCAACGACCCGCAACGTCTCGGGCCAGCGTTGGGGTTGGATCCATTCGGCCGAGTATGGGTTGAGCTTGAGTGCTTGCGCCCGCTCGGTGAGTGGGATCCGGATCGCTTCGTCGAGGTTGGTCGGCTTTGGGGGGCTGGGGGGATCTCCTGCTCCTGCGTTGCTCTGCACTGCGTTGCTCTGCGTTGAGTGACGCGGCTGGTCGGCCGTCGAACGTTTTGCTTCGTTCTGTGACTGATCGTCACAATTTGTGACGCGCGCATCACGTTTCGTGACTTCGTCACACGGTGACCGTTCGTGACCGAGATCGTCACACGACGTCACATCGCTTCCTATTTCGTGACGATCTGTCACAATTTGTGACGCACGCGCCGCGTTACTTCGGCGCTGTCTGGACTCCTTTGCTCGTGCCGCGTCGGACTTCCGAGCGGTCTGTCCCTCGATGTAGCGGGGGCAGATCAGCACGCTGCCAACCAGTTCCAAGGCGCCGCTCTTGAGCACCTTCGGCAGACCAATCTCGACCACCTCGCCTGGAAGGCCAGTGAGCAGGGCGATGTCCTCGACGGGGTCGTCGATGTCATCCAACACGCCAGCCTTGTCGAGTTTGCGCAGCACCAGCAAGAACACACATTGCCCTTCCCAGCCCCAGCGAAGCCACGTCTTGGTGTCCCTCGTATACGCGCGCACGTAGTGTTCGTCCTCGAAGTTCACTGCATGACCTCCGGCGCCGCGTCGCTCTCGAGGCTCACGCGGACCTCCTGTGGCTCGCATACCACTTCCGCCTGAGCCGCTCGTGCCACGTTGCAAGTTCGCACCAGCGATCGAACGGCGTCGCGTTGTCGTAGTACTCGGCCCGCGGAAAACCGTTCGCGTCGAGGTGCTCGAGCCACTGCTTCTGTCTATTCCTCTCGTCCACGAAACCTCCTAGATCTCAGCCTTGCTTCCCGATGCTCTTCAGCGCCGCGTCGCGGGCCTTTCCCAACTCGACGAACTGCTCCGGGGTACCGCCGGCGTCCGGATGACAGCGCTTCGCCTGTGCGCGGTAGGCGCTGTTGACGTCGTCCTCCGTGAGTCCGACCGACCGCGTCAGCCCGAGCGTTGTTGCCCATGGCGCGACGGGGATCGGAACCTTCAGCGTCTTCAGGGCGCCTCCCGGATCGACGAACTGAACCTTGCCGCCTATCGCGGCATGGTGATGTCGACGATGCGTTTGACCGCTTCGTAGAACTGCTGCTCAGCGTAGTCGCGCTGCGGCGTTTGATCGGCCCGGAACTCGCTCGCTGGGATGGTGAACGGTCTACTCCAGGCGCGCCACGAGTAGTCGGTGTAGTCAGGTTTATTCATTGTCAGCGGACTCCATTACTCGTCAGTCAAACAACCCGCAGTCCACCACGGTGCCGCTCTGGCTCCGATTGCTGTTCACTGCTGCCGAACTGGATAGCCGCTCCTCCGTTGGGCTCGATGGCACCAACGATTGCTGGCCACGGGACGTCGCAGAAGAACGGTTGCCCGTTGAAGCTGAGAGTCCCACGGATCCCCTTGGCGTCGCATTCGAAGTCGCGAATTGGTCGAGCCAGTCCGTGGCCAATGTCGAACACGGTAACGGGCAGGTCGCAAGCGCGCAGGTGATCCGGTATCCGCACACGACTGCCATTGGTGCGCAACACCACCTTCACGATTGGGATTGCGTCCATGAGCACCCGCAGCAGCTTGCTTTTCGTTTCGCCTTCCATGATCACCTCCGGGCAACATCCGGTGCCGTTCCAGTCCAAATCTCGAGCACCACAATCCCAACCCCGCGCGGCGCCGGCTCCCACCACGTGCGAATGTCAGAGTCTCGGCGGTTGTCGTCTCGTAGAAACCCAAGCCCGTCGCGCTGTCGAATGATGCGACCGTCCTTGCGCGACCGCTGACACATCGGCTTCACGATGGCGTCAACTGGGAACTTGCTCCAGTCCGCGGTGACGTCAGGCGCCTTCGACGTGAGCCGCACGACGTGCACACGCGGGCGCCCAGGCAACGGTTTATCCCGCACGTGGAAGTCGAGCTGCTGCCGCATGACTTCCAGGATTCGGTTGTACGTCTTCTCGCACGCCCACCGGTTGGTTCGCTTGAACTGGTTCGTGGGCAAACACAGCTCTGCGGGGACGACGCACCCCCACACGAAGCTCCCGACGATCGCAGGACGCTCGATGAGCGCGTCCGCCGGCGGGGCCGCAAGGATCGCCTTGGCGATGGCTCCCGCCTTGGAAATCCCGGGCCACGACGACTTGCGCGGGCGCTTCGCAGTGGGATTGGTCAGAACCACGCAGCGGTCTCCCTAACTGCCTCGACGAGGGCTTGGTGAGCCTCAAAGGCAGCCTTCAGTCGTTCACCAATACCCACGACATCGAGATGTTGGATCTGCTTTGCAAACTGCACAGCCTCGCGCGTGCCAGGCGGGATGCGACCGTAGAAGTCCGAATCAACACCAATGGCACCGATCTCCCCACGAAGCGTCTTGAGCTTGGTCGTCATCGTCTCGACGTCGCGCTTTGCAATGTCGAGCGCTCGATTCGCCTGGTGCAGCTCCAGCCGCATCTGTTCAACCGCTTCCGCGTTGAACTCCTCGCGTGCGGACTCATGCGCCTTGTGAGCCGCCATCGTTTCAATCGCGTGCTGCGACTCGGACGCGCGACGCAGAATCGCGCATGTGAACTCCCACGTCAGCGGTTCTGGGGTGAGCTCCGGCGCATCAACGATCACCTTGGCCTTGCCGCCAGCCACCTCGACCAGCCCCCAAGTCGCCGGCAGTTCTCCCGCCGCAACAATCCCGGGAGGCGTTGCCACCCACCAGTGGCGGCAGTACTTCTGCACCGGATCACTCTTGCTCGGCTGCTCCAACTCGCGAAGCCAGTCGCTGCGGTGCACCTTGATCTCGATGCCCATCGCGTAGAGTCCGCGACTGGGCCAGATGCTGACGGCAACAGCATCGGCCCATCGCCGCGCGCGGGCGCCGGTGCCGTTGCTGACCTCTTTCAGCCACGAGAAAGCCGGAGGTTTCCATAGCTTCTCGATGGCGGCTTGCACGCTTTCGGCGCTCGACTGCTTCACGCGTCCTCGCCTTCCAGCGCTGACCCTTCCGGTTCCACGTCGTTCCAGTTCCCAGACGCATCGGCTACGCTCGGGGTGCTGCGCTCGCTAGCCTCGGATCGCATCGGCATCACCACAGCGATCCAGCTCGTCAGGTCGCCTTCGCATCGAAACACGACGCGTTCCATTGTCGACGGCGGCGGGTAGCAGTCGATCCCGTACACGCCGGCAGCGCGCGAAACCTTGCTCATCAGACCAAGGTATTCAGCGTTGAGCGTCACGCAGTTGACCGATTCTGTCTTCGGCGGGGGCTTGAGCAGCTTGTTCCACTCGCGAGGGTCAGGGAACGTCATCTGCGAATTGGCGACGTCTTCCGGCGACGAGACCGTGTAGACCTCAACACCGTCATCGTTGTGCACCACAGCGTCGTACAAGCTGGCGCCGCTGAACTTCAGCGTGACCGAGCTCTTGTTGTCGAGCGCCTTGTGTGCACGCTTCAGAAAGTCACGGTGCACGAACCACTCGTTGGGGTTCTCGCTTTCGTTTGGCCCAACCGCGTCGAGCGCAATGTGGCCGTTCGTTGCCCGAGCCTTGACCTTCGACTTCGTCGCGATGAAGTGCACTCCGTACAGCTTCTGCCTACTTGGATCGTCCGACGCGAACGCCAACAGCGCCGTCAGCTCGTCCTTGGTCAGTTTGATTCCGTCCTCCGTTTTGATCATCGTCCTTCACTCTCCTGCAAGGGGGATCACGTCCCCGAAAAGTCCCGTTTGCCTGCGAGGCGTAATGAGCGCGCTCTCGACGGTCATGCAGCGGTAGTGTTTGCGCGCACCGCGCCCACGGCCAGGAAGCGCGTCGCGAAACAGCCACGGCGGGTCCGCAACCACGATGCTAAAGGGTGTCATGCTACGTGCCTCCAGCTTCGGTTGTGGCGAATTTCAA
>QJWJ01000225.1 GCA_003235365.1 Deltaproteobacteria bacterium | reverse complement strand
CGCCGCTCGGCAAGTTCGTCCGCGAGGTGGGTCGCCTTCCCGAAGTAGATCTCGTCCGGCGTCCGACCATCGAAGGCGCGATGGGGCATGACGGTATTGTGTTGCTCGACGTAGAAGCAGACGAGCCGTTCGACCGCCGTGACGGAGTCGAGGGTGTGGAGGTACAACCAGGCGTGCTTGAGGTTTCGCCAAGAAGCTTCAACACAATGCCCATTCCGAAGTTGGTGGGCCGCGCGAGCGAACAACGATCGTACGAGAGCGTCACCCATTCGAAGGACGAAGTCTAGAAATCGTTGAGCGGCGCCGCCATAACGGCGAGCCGCATCTGCTTCTGAAGCTCCCGGACGGATCGCGACTGCGGGTTCCAGCGCGCTGGACGACAGCGATGGGGGCGCCGCCGGACCCGGCACCGGCGAGTGATCCGGCGAGGCCTTCTGAAGGCTGGAAATCGGCTGCTCCGCTGGAGCTGTTGCTCAAGGCGCGGGCCCTCGTGGATTCTCTGTTGCGAAGAGGCACGACGTCCGGACGGGGTCCGGCGGCGCCTCTAGCAATCCAGAGTCGACACGAGGGGAAGCATGGGAAGTCAGCTCGTACTGTTCGAGTTCGAAACGCTCAAGATCGACATGGGCGACGTGTGGGGCCGCCTCAGTCCCGCACACCGGGAGACCGCAACGCGTCTACTGGTAGAGTTGATCGCCCGCAGCGTCGTCGACCAAGACGGCGCAGGACGCGAAGTGGGCGAGGAGGAGGGACACGATGACCAGCGCGGATAAGGTCACGCCGCATCACCTGCATCGGCGTGCGGTCGTGTACGTTAGGCAGTCAACTGCAGCCCAGGTTCAGGACCACCGAGAGTCTACCGACCGCCAGTACCAGCTCACACACCGCGCCACGGAGCTGGGTTGGTCCGATGCAATGATCGACGTCATCGATCAGGATCTCGGCGTCTCCGGTGGCGCTACCTCACGCAGAGAAGGCTTCGGTCAGCTCATCTCGATGGTGGCAATCGGCAGTGTCGGAATCGTGTTTGGTCTCGAGGCATCACGTCTCGCACGGAACAACCGGGATTGGTATCAGCTACTTGACCTCTGTAGCGTGACAGACACGCTCATCGGTGACGCCAACGGTGTGTACCATCCGGCGCTACCCGATGACCGATTGATCCTTGGCCTCAGGGGCACGATGTCGGAAGCGGAGCTTCACGTGATGCAGGCGCGCCTGCAGGGTGGAGTGCGCAACAAGGCATCGCGTGGTGAGCTGCACGTACTGGTGCCGATGGGTTTGGTGTGGAAGGCCGATGCAGACAAGCCAGAAATCGATCCCGACGAAAGTGTGAGCGGAGTATTCCGCACCATCTTTCATGCCTTCTCCGAGAGAGGGTCCATTCGACAAGTCTGGTTGTGGCTGCGCGCCGAAGGCCTAGAGTTCCCGCAACGGGTCCTGGGCTCGACGGAAATCCGTTGGGTGACGCCCACGTACATCGCCATTCGAGAAGTCCTCACGAATCCGGTGTATGCTGGCTCCTACGTCTATGGGAAGACACGCACGGAACGATACGTGGATGAGCGCGGACAGGTGCGGCGCCGCAGACGCAAGCTTGCACGCGACGAGTGGGGCGTCATGATTCGCGATCATCACAGCGGCTACATCGATTGGGAAACGTTCGAGGCCAACCAGAAGAAGATAACTGGCAACATGAGGCCCCAGAACCATGACACGGGTGGTGCTGCTCGCGAGGGCGCCGCCTTGCTGCAGGGCCTGGGTCGCTGTGGGCACTGTGGACGCGGCCTTCGGGTGGTGTACGGAGGTCGCAACCAGATCCCGTACTACTACTGCGCCAGCGACCAGGTCATTGCCGATCGCGGTGTCCATTGCCTGTGGGTCAGTTCTCGGCAAATCCATGACGCGATCGTCTCGGCCTTTTTGGACGCGCTTGAGCCAGCTGGAATCGACGCTTCGCTGCGAGCAGCCGAGCTTCTCGAACAGGGGCGGGACGCCGCACTAGGCCAGTGGCGGCTACAGGTGGAGCGAGCTCGGTACGAAGCTGGTATCGCCGAGCGGCGCTACCAGGCGGTGGACCCGCAGAACCGGCTGGTTGCACGCGGTCTGGAGACACAGTGGGAGGAGCGGCTCAGGGAGTTGGCGGATGCCGAGGCAGAACTGCAGCGACGCGAGAGTCATCACCGACGTACGCTCACTGCAGCTGAGCGACGACAGTTGCTGCGGCTCGGCAAGGACGTGCGGAGCGTCTGGTTGGCTGCAACCACAACCGACAGGGATCGCAAGGAGCTGCTGCGCAGTCTGCTCGAAGAAGTCCAGGTGGCGATTCCGAAGCCGGGCTCGACGGCTCACGTGACGCTTCGGTGGCACGGAGGGATGCTCACGGATCTGGATGTGGCCCTATCCCACCGTCGGGCTCACACTCGCACGGACGAAGACACCCTGAGTCTGATCCGTCGTCTCGCCCAGTACTACTCCGACGCAACGATCGCTGGAATCCTGAACCGTCAAGGGCGCAAGACCGCGCGGGGGCTCTGTTTCACGGTTCACCGAATTATCGCTCTCAGACAACACTGGAAGATCCCGTGCTACCAAGCTCCATCGAAGCCGCCGGAAGGAGAATTGGTGGGCGTCGGTGCGGTTTCCGAGTTCTTGGGCGTGGATCGCTCTACCGTACACGGATGGCTTCGAGATGGATTCATACCGGGCGAACAACTCACGCCAGGCGCACCATGGAGGGTGCGAATCACCGATGAGCTGCGAGCACGGTTTTGCGAGGAGGCCCCAGAAGGATACGTCACGATGCGCGACGCAACCCGCATTCTTGGAGTCTCTCGGCAGACCGTGTGGACGCGTGTCAAGCGCGGCGACCTCGACGCCGTACATGTCCGCCGCGGCCGGCGGAAAGGCTTGCGAATAAGGCTGCCCGACCATCAGCAGGGGCTGTTCGAGCAGTTAAATACAGCCAGGGGATAGTGTGATGGGTCGTCCCACCAGGCTTCGATCATCGAGTTCGAATAGGACACCTCCACCTGAGCGAGGACACGCTTGAGGCGACCGAGGTCGATGAGCCCGTCGACCTCACTGTTGACGTTCTCGACGCCGGAGTCGGCCACGACGGTAGGTACGACGTCGCGCAGGTGGGTTCC
>QJWJ01000160.1 GCA_003235365.1 Deltaproteobacteria bacterium | reverse complement strand
ACGCCTGCATCACGCCCGAAAAAAACTCCGCACCGCCCTCGAACAGGAGGGAGTCCGATGACTGACCGCGACGCTCTACAGCGGGCGACCAAGGAGCTACGGTCAGCCTACCCGGGCGCTAAGGTGGGCGCAGGGTTTACAAGAGCTCGGGTCATGCGTTCGCTTCACGAGCGCAAGCGGCGACGACTCTCCTGGTGGCTAACACTAGGCCCGGCACTGCTTCTCGCTCTGGGAGGGACCGCGTGGGGGCATGCAACCGGACGGCTGCCGGAGCTGTGGCATCGCGCGACGGCGCTGTTCGTGGCCAACGGTCCCGCGACGAGCGGCACCGCGATTCGAGAGCGCGACAAGCCCAAGCCGCGGGCAGCCAGACCCGCTGCGCCATCGGCTGCTGCGGCGAGTGGAGCGCAAACGAAGCAGACGGATCCCGAGCTCGACCAGGCACTGCAACGGGAACTCGAAGCCGAACTTGCCGCTGAAGAGCTTGCGGCAGAGCAGGCGGCCGCGGAGCAACTGGCTGCCGAGCAAGAAGCAGCCACACGCCGCGCCGAAGCGGAGCGCGAAGCTCGAGCGCTGGCGCGCGCGAGATTGGCCGCCGACCGGCAGCGCCAACGCCAGAGCGTCGTCAACGCAGCGCCGCCCGCCCCCGAAGAAGTCGCCCCCGAAGAGGTCGAGGCCCCACCGCCGAGAGATCCGGAGCTCGCCGCGTTCCGCGCCGGACACGACCTGCACTTCAAGAAGGGTAATCCAGCGCAGGCACTTGCCGCATATCAGCGTTACCTGAGTCGATACCCCTCGGGGCGATTCGTGCCCGAGGCGCGCTACAACAGCGCCCTGAATCTACTCAAGTTGGGCCGCCGCGACGAGGCACGACGTTTGTTGTCCCCCTTCGCCGAGGGCGGCTACGGCGGCTACCGACAAGCGCAAGCGACGGCACTGCTCCGAGCCTTGGAACCCAGCCCCGAAGAGACGACCAATGACACTCCATCGGAGTGATTCGGTGCGGCGAATGCGCCGGGGCGTCGTCGCATCAGGCGCCGACTCTGCTCGAACGCTTCGACTCGCTGCGTCGCGGTACGTGGAGCGAAAACACTTCGACGCAAAAAACTGCGCCTTCGCGCGAAGCGCCTTGGCGTCACGCGATCGAGTCGGTGCGCTCCGAAACCCGTGACGCGAGTGAGCCAGCGGTGGAACACGTGTAGGCGACTTTGAGTTGCATGCAGCCCATCGGTACCCCAGTATCGCAGCATGCTGCGCTCATTCACCCTCGCCAGTACCCGTTTGCCTCTCTCGCTCGGCGTCGGCTGGATCACGATGGGGCTATCCATCGTCAGTGGTTGCGGTGGCAGAACATCCGCGGATGATCTCGGCGCAACGCGCGGCGCAGCATTCAACGACGGGCCTGAAGCGAACATCGACCCCGACGAGCCGCGGTCTACCCAAGAACCGACGCCAGACGATGGCACCGTCAGCGGGAAGACGCCGATCGCCAACGATCGGTCAGAGCCAGAAACACCCGTCGACGCGCAGGGTGAGCAAGACATCGTGCCCATCCCGATCGCTCCACAGAACGAAAGCGGCGGAAGCACCACCGGCAGCGGCGCGACCGGCGCAGGCAGTCCACCTGCCGAGGTCAGCGAGCAGACGACACTCGGCGGCACCGACGTCATCAGTAGCGACGACGTGGCGGAGCTCGATCGCGTGCCCGTTGCCAACGCGGACGGCGCGGCAACGTCCCAAGCAGGCACCGGCGACGAGATGGCCAACACGGGGGCTGGCAGCAGCGCGACACTCGACATGCCACCGGACCCGGCTGGCACGACGAGTAGCTCCGGGCCCGTCGCAACACCGATGGATGTGCCGAGCACGCCCGGTGCAACCGGCGCGACCGGCCCAGCAATGCAAGTCGATCCCCAGCCGAACGGTAGTCCCGACATCGTCGGAATTCAGGTGTTCAACGCCGGCGACGCACCCGTCTACATCGATTGGAGTCGACCCCACGTGACTCTCGAGTACGAGGTCGACGGCGAGACGATTACGGCATGGCAACAAGCCAGCCCGGTCTTGCGCTGTGACCAGCTGGATCAAGGGCGCAGCTGCTGCGAAGGAAACGGCCGCCCATTGACGGCGTTCGTGCTGTTGCCCGGACACCAGGTCACGTCGACCTGGTTCGATGAGGTATTCGTTCCCAATGACGACGCCTGCGCGCCGTGTCAGTGCGCCGATCCCATTGCGGCGCCGACCGGCCCGATGCTGGTGACCGTGTGCACCTACCCGGAGATCACTTGTCCCGACGATCCCGACGCATGCGCCCAGGCCGAGCATACAGGCCCATACTCGGACTTGATCGTCGCCGGCGAGGAAACGTGCTTTACCGTCGAAGCGACGGCACCTGGTGCCTTGGTGGAAGTCCGGTGAGGCCGCGAACGCCGTGATCCATGCAGCCCACGCGCTCATCGCTCGGAGCGTCGGTGTCACGCAACCACAGCAACAGCGAGCGCCGGCTGCCTGCTGGCTGTGAACCTCAGCGAGTCACCGAGCCGTCCACGTCCTCGAATACCAGGTTTCGCTCTCGCGGAAAGTCGTTGCCCTGTCCATCAGCGATGCAATCGATGAAGTGCGATATGGAACTGCGTGAACGTTGCCCCAGTTTGAGACGATTGGCACAGTTGCCCTCGCAGGTATAGATCGTCTGTCCGTCCTCCGAGACATTCACCACGAACCCTGTGTGTCCGGAACCGCTATCGAGCAATTGCACGAAGACGTCGCCGGGTTTCGGTTCGCTGGTCTCCATTCTCAACTCGCGAGCGGCGACCCACATGCGAGCAACGCCAAGATGGTACTGCCCACCGATCGGCAATTGACCCAGTGCTCGTTTCAGTGCCCAAGAAACGAACGCACAACACCAGGCCTTGCCGATGATCCCCGTGTTGCCCCAATACTCGTCGATGTCGGGACTGCGGTTGGAACCTGGCGGCACTTCGTGCACGTTCTTGGCGTGTTCGGCCAAGATCAGGTCGAGCACTCTGGCCCGAGCACTCGTCAACCCCGCACGTGAGGTCGGTGCGACGAGGTGATTCTTCTGCGCTTCGGGCTCAGTGTGAAGGAGCGCCCACCACGTCGCTGGGCCGACGACGCCATCGACCGAAAGCGGGCGCCCATGCCGTCCGATGTGCTGCATTTGAAACACGCGCACCGCATCGTCGGTCTTGGTGTCGAAGGTCCCCGCCTCGAAGCCCTCCAAACGACCAAAGCCTTCCAAAATCCGCTGCAGCTCCGCGACGGCTGGACCCGTGTCGCCTCGACGTAGCGTCGCCCGCCGCCCCACGTCGACCAACGGGGCGGCCACTTCCACCGGCACGCGTTCGGACAGGGCTTTGTCGAACTTCCCGAACAGCGACAAGACCGGAGGCAAGTACCGCTCGACACTTGCCGTGAAGTAGCGCAGCTCCTTGAGGCGCTCCACGAAGGTCTTCGGATCTCCGCTTTCGACGGCTGCCCACGCGGGGGCGAAACGCTCGTGCAAAAGCCCCAGGTAGTCCTCGGCACCAGCCTGCAGTGTTTCGAAGGCTCGGAAGCGACACCATTCGTGGTCGGGGTACAACGTCACTTGAGCGCGGTGGTTCGGCAACGCCTTGACGACGACGTCGTGCCCGGCGTGACCATCGGTCCTGGGCGCCCGCGTGGCCAATGCGAGCTCGGCCCGCGCCGCAGGAACGATTTCGTCGGCGTAGTAGAAGCACCAATCCCCATCCCAGGAGCGCGTGGCTTTCGCGTTACCGAGGTTGTAGCAGTACGAATGTTTCCAGTGACCCGTCTCGAGGGCACTCTGCGCCAACAGGACGGCGAGCGCCGCGTTGCTCGGGTCGTTCCCCAAACGTGTTCGCCAAGCTTGCGCGAGCGCATCCGCCACTTCCAGCGCACTCACCGGTGTCTCAACCGCTTCTAGTCTCTTTCCCATGTCTGCCCCTTTCGTCGAACCGCTTCAATCGGAGCAGGCCCGCTTCGATTGCAGTTCAACATCCTCTCGATCGGGCGTCAACAGTCCGCAAGCGTCGGCAGCGGGACTTCAGCGAGTTACCATCGAGCGGTAACCACAATCGGTAAATCTCCCAGGACCCCAACATTCCCTCCCCCGTCTGGGTCAGTGATTCACCCACTGGGACCTCGTCAGAGCAACGCCGCGAGCCGTCGTCGACAGTCCATTCGGTGTCGCTGAGCGATCCCTTCGCGCCGACGCAGTTCTCCCGTTCGGCGCGCAGGCACGGTCACAGGCGCATCCCGCACCGTGCGAAGCAGCTCTCCGACGCTCGGGTGTTGCTCATGACACCATTGCAGGATGTCCCAAGCCAACTCGGCGTGCCGTTGTTCATCCTCAGCAATCACCGCGCGCGCGGTGGCAAGCCCGGGATCCCGTGCGAGCGCTGCGTCATCGGCGGCGAGCGCCGCCGCCAGCCCCTCGCCGAGGCAACCGTCGAGCCAAGACTCCAGGGCCAACCGTTCGACGCCCGCACGTCCCGATAGCGGGTTGCGTTGCACGGCCACCGGGACTGGTGGCGTGAACCCGCGCCAACCAGCGCGACGCGCCAACGCGGTACAAATCGACGTGTGACGGAGCTCGTCGTCGACAGCCCGCCGGGCTCGCTCGATGAGCGAACGGGGAGCGCCGACGAACGCCAGCTCGGTGACCAATCGCAACAACGCCGGAACCGACTCGTACTCCTCACAGGCAGCATCTGCGAAGTCGGACGCGAGCCGCTCGGCGTGCGAATGCGTGCGCCGCTGAGGGGCCCCGATTGTGGCGCTCCGACAACCTGCGTCGTCACGCTGTGGCCGCCCTTCGACACAAGATCCGGCGAAGCCGTAGGTGGGTATGGGCCGAAAGCTCAACCCGATCGGATACGTGTCGAGCAACCAGTAGTGCCGGGTGTACAGGTCGACGACGACGATGTCCGCACCGACGGCGCTGAACGGCGACAACACAGCGTCGGCCTCCAGTCCGCGCGGGAATCCCAAGGTGATGCCCCCTTCGAGATTGAGCCCCAACACGGCACGCTCGGTTTCTTTGCCAACGTGCGCACCGAGGCTGAACAACGGTCGAGAAAGGCCTTGCAAGGTGAATCGAGCGAGCGGTCCCCACGCGGTGCGCTCCTGACTCGAACAGCCGTCGACGTCGTCACTTCGACTGGTGTACGCCTCGACTCCCCACGTCACGGACCCACCCCCAGAACCGAGGCCGTAACCCACGAACACCCCGCCGCCAGCGACGTCGAAGAAGTAATCCTGAGACAGCGCCGGATTGGCGTCGAGCAGAGCAGCCAGAAAGACACCCGCGGCGGGCATCCCCCGCCCCCAGTGCCGACGACGCACCTCAGGCTTCCCCTCGTCACACACTCGAGCATCCATCGCCGAATGCACCGATTGCACGATGAAAGCATGCGGTGCGACGTTCACAGCCGACGCCAGTCCATCACCGCGTTTCGATAAGCTCGAGGACAAGTCAGACATCCGTTGGTTATGAGATGCCCCCGAACCCGTAGCAACCACATTCCCTTGGTGAGGCCGGCACACGAGGTTCCGTCCGGACGCTCGCCGTCGAAACAGCAAGCACGAAAGCAAGTGACGGGTTCACGCCCGGTCTCCTCCAGTGCGAGACAGCCCCCGACTCAGCGCTGAGACAAAATACGTCAGATCACTGGGCGCTGAATCGAGTCATGCTTCCCGACTATGCTGGAACGATTGGCACGCGCCGCTTCGGTGGCCTCTTGGTCCTTGATCGGGCTCGTGGTCATGCTCGTGTTCGGCGCGAGTCTGGCACTGTGGTTGCGGGCTGTGTGGTCCCGACGACAGCGCCGTCGTCGCGCGAGAATCGCTTACACCGGAGAATCGAACGCAGGAGCCCTGTTGACTGAGCGAGGCTACGAAGTCGTCGACCGTCAGGTAATGCGCCCCTGGCCGGTTCGCGTCGGTGAGCAGCTCGTGGAGATCGAACTCCGCGTCGACTACTTGGTGCGTCGCCGGGGTCGTCTTTACGTCGCAGACGCCAAGACAGGGCGACTCGCTCCGTCGCTACGGCATGGCGCTACTCGTCGACAACTGCTCGAGTACCTGATTGCGTACCAAGCCGATGCCGCATTGCTCGTGGACATGCAGTCACACAGAATCTTGGAGGTCGACTTTCCCGGCCTCGAATGAGGTGATGGTCGAGACGAGCCGCGGCAGCACGTGTTTGCGCTTGCAGCGCGCCCAACGTTGTTTCACCGGTGCAATGGTGTCAACTTTCGACCACGTGGCAAAAGTTACCCGGCGTCTGGACGCGCACCAGCGCACCACTGGATCACGCCGGCGCGGCGCCTCCTCGAGTGGCCAGAAAATCCCTGTACAAGGCGCAAAACGAGAAGGTAGCGTCTGCCCCAGCGATGTTCAGCGCGGGCCACTGGTACACACCGCGTCCACGCTGAAGACATCAGGACGTGGCGACGAAGGAGAGAGGGTTCACATGACCGACAGACATCGGCAATCATCGTACGGGCAATGCTCAGGGGCTGCGCCACGTGCTCGACTTGGAGCATGCGCGATTGCGCTGGCACTGGCGGCCGCATGCGGCGGCAAGAGCAGTGAGCCCGCCTCCGAGTCGGACAAACCCGCAGCAGATGATACCGACGGTGGTTCGCCTCCGCAGGTCGTCAACCCCGACGCGGCCGCGACGGACGCTGCTCCATTGCCTCCCGTGCAGAATCCACCGCCCGTGCAGACCGACGCCAGCGTCGAACAGCCAGCCTCCCAGGTCGACGCTGGTGTCACCAAAGGGCCGACCGTCCCTGCCACCCCCGATGCGTCGACCATAATCGCAAACAGCGACGCAGGTGTGGTTCGCGCCAGTACCGATCCGCTGTGGGTTTATATGGCGAGTCCCGAAGGCTCACTGCGAAACGTCACCAGCCCAGAACAGCAAATCGACGGTCTCTCGCGGACGGTAGAGGTCGGAGGCAAAGGCATCACCCCGTGGTCCAAGAACGGGCGCTGGTTGGCAAACGTCACCGCATCCGGAGATGAGGTGGCGTTCTACGACCTGTCCACTGGCGAGATGGAATCGCTGGTAGAGCTCTCCGGCGAGTTGACGCTCCTCGATTGGGCGGGGAACGCCGGAGCGTTGGTCAACGTGACGAGCGGAGCGAACTCGTCGGTATTGCTCGTGGCCGTGGATGGCACGTCGATCCCCGTCTATGGACCGACGGACACGGAGGCTATCTCTTCGTATGGGGTTTCGCCCGACGGCCGTTCGTTCGTCTTTTCGACGAGCAACATGGGGGACTTCCTCCTGTACTACGTCGATTTGAGCGACCCGCAGTCTCCGAGTGCGCCGACGCTCGTCGCCACGTACTCCGGCTCGCCGGTGATCTACTTGTTGTGGTCCCCCGATTCTCGCTGGGTCGCCTATGGAACCCCCGGCAGCGACGATGGTGTGCAGCTGTGGTCGCCGAGTGCTGGCACGGATCCCACGAGCGCCAATCCAAGTGGCGCCGGATTCTCGCCATTGTATTCCTTCTCACCCACCAGTTCGAACTTCGTCAGTCACGCCAGCACCTCGGACGGAAGTGCCACGTTGAACGTGACGCCGCTGGGCAGCACCGCTGGAGAGCGCGTGGCGTTGGATCGCGGGGAAGGCGTTTCACCCGCCGCCTGGTCCCCTCTGGGCGACTACCTGACGTACTCGAACGCCACGGACGGTTGGCTGCAAGGCATGAACGCGAACGGGCAACCGGAAACACGCATCCCCTTGCCTGGCTGGGACTACTCTTGCCCCTTGCAATGGGCGACAGCGACCTCGTTCGTGTACCAAACCTGCACGGACGCGACTCCGAAGTTGAGGTACGCCGACGTCGACCCATCGTTGGTGTCGACACCGCTCGAGAAAGTCGACTCGAACGGATTCGGTGCTGGGGGCGAGTGTTTGGTGCTTTGGGATGATCTCGATGTCCACGCCGGAGTTGCCTCAGACGCGCCAACGTTGGCCAGCGCCCCCTTCCCCAGTACGCCCGTGGAACGAGTCTTCGTTCACCCCGAGGGCAAAGGCGTCGCTTGGATTGTCCGTCGAAGCCTCGTCTATTGGATGCCCCTCGACGGCTGTGCGCCAGCTGCGGACCCATTGCTGATGTCCGCCCCCGCGGCCGTTCAACAGCTCGAGTTCGTTCCGAACTCGTACCTGGACGAGTAGCCCCTGGCGCTCGTCGTCGCTCGAACGACGGACAGCCAGGGCGAGTTGCGGCAACTGAAACTTCCGCAATTCGGGAAGCGATGGCCATCGAGATAACACCGGACGCGATCCATCCACTCGGCGCGTTTCCCGCCGAAGTTGCAACGTTTTCGATACAGATCCGGTTTCGAACCGATTCCGGAAGCAGCTGACCGACCCAACGTCGCCAGCGAGCGTCGTCCGGACCGCCTCATCGTCGCCTGGATTGCAGATCACCATCTGCAGCAGAAAGCGAGCGCTTCAAAGAGAGAGCCGACGGAAAGCGGGACGCCTGCGCCGTCGCACGACTCGCTTCGATTGAGGAGTCAACCAGCTGTCCACCCAAGACACTCATTCGAAACCGAAGCGCCATCAGCGTGAACTCACATGCGGATAGCTTTGCCGGGTTCATTCCGAGTTGGGTGAACACGCAGATTTCAGTTGTGCTTTGTACTTGGTTGAGTTCACCCTATCCATGATAGCTCAGTTGGGTCAGAGGAGGTTCAAATGGGTCAACGGTCAGCACTTGCGGGGGCACACGGGGAAGCGACGCACGCCGAAGGCGACACGCACCCGCAGAACCCGGCAACTGACACGTCGATCCGGCAACGCAGCTCAGCTGCTCAGCTCGGACGCACCAGGCCTGCCAGTGGCGAATACGGCATCAGGTGGCGCCGGGAGGCGATGGAGTACAGCGGGGAGTTCGCGCTTCGGGACGTGACCCGAGCGCGGCAACACGAAGACTCCGGTCCCAACATCGCTGGGGCCGCAACCGAACCGCTGGCGGCCCGAACCCCGATCAGCGACCGGCGCGCCCCGATGCCGTCGAGCCCCGAGCACGAGGCGGAAAACTGGACCCACTGCGCAACGCAGTATCAACGCTTCGCCGCGGGCGTCACGCGTCCGTTCTCGAGAGATGCCGCTCGCCTGATACGCATGTACCCGCGAGACCGAGTCCTGGACGTCGCCACCGGCACTGGAGAATTTGCCGTGGCAGCGGCCGAGCGGGGAGCTCGCGTACTCGCTACCGATTTCTCCCCGTCGATGCTGGGGTTGCTGGAACAGCAGTGCTTGGCGCATGGGATTGGCGCGATCGACACGGCGGTGATGGACGGGCAGCAACTGGACCTCGACGACGAGCTGTTCGACGCTGCTGGCTCGATCTTCGGCTTGGTGTTTTTTCCCGATCCGCAGCGGGGCTTGAATGAAATTCATCGCGTCCTCAAACCACGCCGGCAAGCCGTCGTCGCGACGTGGGCACCACCGGGACGCGTGGAGCTGATGCGGCTGGTGGGTGAAGCGCTGATGCACGCTGGCGTCGTGCCCGCGGCTTGCGAAACCGACCAACCACATTGGTCGGAACTATGCAGCGCCCGCCGGATCGGGAGCTTGATGAGGGACTCGGGTTTCTGCTCCGTTCACGTTGTGGAGCTCACTCACGTTTGGACGTTCGAGGACGCGGAAGGGTTTGCCGCAGCACTGACCCAGATGACTCCTTCTTGGTCGGAAGTGGCCAAGTCGATGAACCCGGACCAGCAGGCGCGCTTCGTCGAGGCGCTGTGTGGAAGCCTGACCCAACGCCAAGGAGAGGGACCGTTTGCGGTCACGGCTCAAGGTCTGCTTGCCGTAGGCACCAAACCGCCACGCGCCCGCTCTGCCTGAAACGTTCGACGATCCTCGGCAGTGCGCGGCAGCACCCCGCGCGCCCGGTCGGACACATCCCAGCCACCCGTCGCCGACACTTCGACTCGGGTCATCACTCCACCCCCATGTGAGGAGCGAACCCTCACCGTGACGAGGATACGAACACCAGGTGCGGCCACCGACAAGCGTTTGTCATTCACCTGCAATGGTTGCGAAACATTGCCACCGCGGCGCGCATCACCTGTTCACGTCCCGCCATTACCGACATTCATCCTTCCGCGTGCAACGTTCCGTTGTCGATGACTCCATGAAACAACGACAATTCAGCAGACCGCAAAAAGAGACCAAGAGGGCTTGCTGTGACGTACAGCGAATGCTCGAATGTCGCATAGGTGTCGTGGCTTCGCGAAATGCGAGCGCGTAAAAAGAGATCCGTGGGTAATCGCCAGGTCATGAGCGACGGTGAGAGTAGTCCGGGGGAGATAACGGAGCTCCTGGAACGTGGGCTCGATTTGTACGGGCACAACGACGTCGAGAGCGCAATTCGCTGCTGGCGCCAGGCACTCGCCCTCGATCCGGACAACGCCCGAGTACGAGACTACCTGGAATGCGCTGGCGCGCCGTTGGAACCATTGGCGACGATCGTCAACTTGGACGCGATGCGCGCCCAGCTCGGGTTCGGGGACAAAGAAGGGACTCCGTTGCCAGGCGCGGTGGTGTCGACCGATGACGACACGGAACCACAGCCTCCCTCGGAGCGCGTTCGCAAATCCATGATCGAGCGCTTGCTCCGCGATGGTCGCTACGAGGAGGCGCTCGATTTGCTGTATCAGATTCGAGCGCGCAGACCTCACGACGTGGGTCTGTCGCGAAGCATCCGATTGCTGCGGGAACGATTGGCGCTTTCTCACGCAGCCAGATTGAAGAACCTGGACTGGATCCCGGTTTTGGAACCGACGCTGCGCGGCGCGGCGCTCAGCCCCGAGGAGCGTGAGGTCGCGGCGCTCATCGACGGAGTCTCCAGCTACGGAGACATCGTCGCGAGCTGCACCTTGGGGAGACTCAATACGCTACGTATCTTGTGCGCTTTCGTGGACCAAGGAGTTGCGCGTGCCCTGTCGAACACGCCCGGTTACGGCGCAGGGGCGTCAGGTGAGATGACGGCACCGCGAACGGATCGTTCACCGTCTTCACAATCCAGCCAAGTTGCCGATTCGTCACCGCCCCAATCGATCCGAGAACCCGATCCATACACGGCGCTGTTCTCCGAAGCGACCCAGGCGTACCTCGTCCGAGACTACCAGCGTGCTGCCGACCTATTTTCCCGCTGTTGCGAAGAGCGTCCCGACGACCGCCGCGCCCAACACAACCTCAAGACTCTTCGCCGGCGTTTGCAATCCCAATGAAGTCCCTAGCAATAGTCAGTCAAAAGGGAGGCGTCGGCAAGACGACCTTGGCCCTGAATCTCAGCTATTCGTTAGCGCGATCCGGTTATCGAACGTTGCTGGTCGACACCGATCCGCAAGGGGCGATCGGACACTCTTTGGCCGGGCCTGATCACGACGGCAGCCTGGCGCGCATCGTAGAAAGGGGCGATCATCCGATGTCGAGCCTCCTCGCGACGCGCCTGCCCCAGTTCAGCATCTTGCCGGTCGGGCAAGTCGGACCTGCGGCGACGCCAGACTTCTTCGGGCGATTGGCGGACGGTACGGCACTGTGTCGCCTGCTGAATGCCGTGGCATCGAACTTCGACCTCGTCGTCTTCGACACGCCGTCGGGCTTCACTGGTTCGACGATTGGCGCCCTCAAGGCATCGAACTGGGCGCTATCACCGCTTCAGTCCGAACCCATCGCGCTGCGAACGCTTCCCCAATTGCTCGAAGCTTTGGCCCAATTGAGGGAGGGCGGCTGCAACGTTGCGCTTCTGGGCGTCGTGCTGTGCATGCTACAGCAGCGCAACGACGACTCCCTGGCAGTGGCAGAAGAAGCGTGGACACGCCTGCCGCCCGACCTCGTCGTGGAGACCACCATTCCGCGGGATCCTCAGGCACTGGCGGCGAGTACGGCGAGCGTTCCGTTGGGTTTGATGAGTCTGCGCCGACCGCCGCCGTTGGCTTTGGTGTTCGACCGACTCGCGGCCGAACTCGCACCGAAGATTGGTCTCGACCTTGGGGAGGAAGATGGGCCGCTCAGCCTATTTGCCTGACGACAGGACCCTGAGCAGCCTGCTCGCCCGCGCTGCCGCGCCGAGTGCATCCAGCGACACCCGGAGCGAACCCTTGGCCAGCTCGGCGCAAGGCCAGGCAATGGCATCTGGTCTCGACGCTCCGGAGTCGTCGTCGAGCGACGCAGCAGAGCGAAATGCTTTCTCCGGGGCCAGACCGGTCCCGCCGAGTTTACGACACGGTCTCGACGAGGCACAGGGCCTGGTGCAGCGCTTCTCGGTGCTCGCCGATTGGCTCGCACGCGATCTCAGCGCCTCGTCGGTGTTCATCGTGGATGCGGACGGCTTGTCCATGACCGAGCAACCGATTGCCGATGGTTACGCCGCGGCGGCCGGCACGCTTGGCAGCACCCTCGACACGGTGGGCGCGTTGCTCCCTGACATCGCACGAACCAGCACCTGGCTGGAACTGGCATCGGGCGAGCACTTGGCATTGATCTGCAGCCCCACCGAGTTGGGTCGCTTGACGGTCGGAGTCGTATCGTCGACGCCGATCGTCGATTTTCGGTTGGAAGTCGTCGTTCCCGCCCTATGTGCGGCCACAGATGCACGTTCACCTTCAGAGCACCCAAAAATCGAAGCGAGTAACCCATGAACGACAATGACCTTCAGCAATCCCTCAGGGGGATACCGTCGTTGCGCGGGCTGTTCGTGACCGCCATGCCGGATTGCCTGCTATTCCATTCTTGGATGAGGCGCGAAGAGGAATGGGCTGGAGAAGAGGTCGCGGCCTATTTCGGCGATCTGATCCGCGCCAACAGTCAAGGCCTTCGCGCACTGCAAGCTTGGTCGTCGGAAATGCAGGTTACCATCGAAGCCTCCGACGTACTGCTCGTGTTGCGAGAGCTACCGAGCGACTTCGTCGTCGGTTTCGTCTTCGAGAAGTCAGCACCGCTCGGCGTCGTGCGCGTTCACGTCAAGCAGGTCTTGGCACTACTTGACGCCATGTTGCCGAAGATTCAACCGGAACAGCGCGCTCGGGGGGTACGAATCGCGGAGTTCTTGGTCCGGTATGCGCCCGACGCGCATACTGCGATGCAGCGCGCGGCACTCAAGTCCGGCATCTCGCTTGCTCTGTTGAACGACCCGCAGCAGCTGACGCCGGACCAAACTCGCCTGTTCGAAAACTCCGTCTGCGACATCTTGGGTCTGGACGCGTTGAGTCTGTGAGGCAGCCGATGAATGACATCGATCCCAAGTCACTGCGCACGTTCCTGGCCGAACAGAACCTGATGTTTCTCGCAGACCAACCAGTCGTGTATCACTGCCATCACTTCAACCTCTTCCTCGATCAGACGATCGATGACGCCCTCGGGACCGAAGCGAGTCAACGACTGAGAATGCGTGCGGGTCGGGAGTTCTCCCACCAGTTGATTGCGGCGGTGTGCAAACGTGCCGAAGCGGAAACGCCCCCGGAACGGATTCGGCTCGCCACCGAGCTGTTCCGGGCCATGGGTCACGGCAAACTGGAGATGAACGCCGATTCCACCGGAGGCTCCGCCCGGGGCACTTTCCTCCACTACGGTCATGCGTGGCACGAGAAGTACGGTAGCCGCGTGCGTCGGCGAGAACCCGCCGACGCCTTCGCCGCAGGTTTCGCCGCGGCAGCGATCGAAGTCGCGTACGACCTACCGGCTGGCTCGGTTGATGGCCATGAGCTCGAATGCGTCGCGATGCGCGCGCCAGGCTGCGCTTTCAAGTTCAATCCCAGCGCAGAACTGGAGGCCACTCGCCAGGCAATCGGCCCCCAACAGTCACTGGCGGTATCGGGCCCATCCATCGATGGTATCGGAGAGAACATCATCGAGCCGGTCTGCCGAGGGCTCCAAGAGTTCACGGCAGGAGTCGCTGGAGATGAACGCGGGGTCGTCGAAGCATTCGGTGTATTCGTCACGATGCATCAGGCTGGTTACTACAACCGAATCTCCTACGATGCCGTGGACTGGGTCGCCAAACACGCGCCACAGTCGGTGAGTGTTCTCGAAGACTTGCTGCGCGAGTCGGGACACGTTTGTGTGTTCAACACGTTCGGCGGGATCCTGCTATCGCCCGAGTGGGAAGGGCTCGTGGGCCCGCTCACCGAAGATCCTCGAGACATCGTGGTGTGGTGCATGGCGATCGCGCGCGCGTTCGGCTTCGGTCACTGGGCGGTCACGGAATTCGAACCCGAGCGGCGCCTGGTCTTGCGGACCCCGACGTCGTACGAGTCGGTTTTCTATCGCACGCGACACGGGCTGAGCTCGACGCCCAACGAGTACATGCTTCAGGGTGCGGCGTTGGCGACGGCGCAGCTTGCTCATCGGGTGCGTTGGAAGAACAAGCCTCGATTGACGCCGGAGTACTACCAAGAACTCTTCAAGGGAGGCGTCCCCTGGAAGGCCGTACAGACCAAGGCGGTGGTGCGTGGTGATGCCTACAGTGAGGTGGTAGTCACGAAGGTCGGCGCGGAGTGACCGGGCGGGCTGCCCCGAGACCGCGGGCGCCCGGCGCGCCCGAGTCACGCTCGGATGATGGGCTCGGCCGAACGCGCTCGCCGCTCGAGCTGAGCAGTAGCTGCCGTCGACTGCTCGCCTGGTCGTATCGCTTGCCCGATCCTTCGTGGGCGACAGACCTGCCAGCAGCACTCCTTGGAGCTGGCTTCGCGGACACCACCCGATTCGAACGCGTACGAGAACTGACTAGCGCGGATGACCACACCGTGATCGTCGTGCCGCGTACCGGCCGCGTCGAGATCAGAGTGCACTACACCACCCCGCACGAGCAGCGCACCGAAGCGGCCGAAGCCGTCGCCCAGATCATCGCATCGCTGCTGCACGCGGATGGCGAGCAAGGGTGCGCTGCCAGACACGCTCAGACGCCGATCAGTCGGCGCCGCGCGAGCGGCAGTGACTCTGAATCTCCTCCAGCAGACTCGCCATCCTGACCGGCTTGGCGATCATCTTTCGAACGACCTGGTTCCCGGCGTCGATGCGCTCACTCGCCTCGTCCGTGTAGCCGGACATCAAGATGATCGGCAGCCCGGGATCACGCGCAGCGAGCAGCCGGGCCGCCTCCAAGCCATCGCCATCGGGTAGCCGGTAATCGATGACTGCAACATCGGGGAGATGTTCCTGATCCATCACCTCGCGAACGCTACCGAGCACGAGCGGGTCGAATCCGGACTCTCTCAGCACGTCTTCGAGGTTGCGCGCAAGCGAGTCGTTGTCCTCGAGCACCAGCACCCGCCGACGCGTGTGAACGAATTCGTTGATCAACGTGAAGAGCCGCGGCAGATCCAGCGGCTTGAAGACCACGGCAAGCGCTCCCAACGTCCGCGCCGTCTCGGCCGCAGCTTCGTCGGCGAACGCGGTCATCAGCACGACAGGAGTGGCATCGGCACGCGCGCGAAGCTGTGCGATCAAGTCGAGCCCGCTCTGACCCGGAAGCCGAAAATCCGTCAAGATCCCGTCGAAAGCCTCGCCCGCGAGCAGATCGAGCGCGGCCTGCACGTTGTCGACGACGTGCACGCCATGACCGACATCACCCAGGATTTCCGCGATGTTATCCGCGAGCTCGGGGTTGTCCTCGACAATCAGCAGCCGCGCCATCGCCGGGGAGTATTCCGCGATGGCGTACGCCAAACAAGGCTATTCACGCACGGCCTGTCCGGAAGTGCCGGGGTCCGACGGGCCGCTGGGCAGCCAAACGCGAAAGCACGCGCCAGGCTCGGCTCGCTCGACGAGGCTGAGCTCACCGTGGTGCTTGTCGACGATCTTGCGACACAGCGCCAGCCCGAGCCCCGTGCCGCTCGAGCGTGTGGTGAACAGCACGTCGAAAATCTTCTCACGAACGCTGGGATCGACACCGGGTCCGTCGTCCTCGATCAAGATCTCGGTGCCTGCTTCCGATTGGCTCGCGCGGACGCGAACGTGCCCGCGAACCTTGAGCGCCTCGACCGCGTTGCCCAGTAGATTACTCACGACGCGCTGCAATTGCTGCGGATCAGCGTAGACCATGACCTCTGCCGTGCCCTCGACGTCGAACGCGATGTCGCCGGGTGCGCCCAAGCCGGAAATGCACTGCTCGAGCAGGGGTTTGAGCGCGACCTCTTTTGCGCGAAGCGGCGCGTCTCGAGCCATCTCGAGCAAGCTCGAGATCGTGCCTCCGCAGGCCCCGACTTGCGAGCCGATGCGGCCGAGGTGTTTCTCGATCGAGGCGTCGTGGACCCCCAGCTTGCCCAAACGACTGAGCACGAGAAACAACGAGGACTCCATCACGCCCAGTGGATTGCGCAGCTCGTGCCCGATCGAAGCCGCCAGTTGTCCAATCGTCGCGAGACGTTCGTTGGACTGAACCCGGCGCATCCAATCTTCCTTGTAGGTATCGAGCATGATCGAAAGCTCGACGTCCAAGATTTGATTGACCGCCCGTGCTGCAGCGAGCTTGTCGAAGGAGGCCTCGCTGACGCTGTTCACCACGTCCAACAATCCGCCCCGAATGCGATCCATGGCGCTGAACATGAACTCTTGAGGGAGATTGATGCGAACGTGCACGCGACCAATGCGACTGTGAGCCTGCAGGTAGGCCTCATCGTGGGGTCCCATCAACACGGAGTGCAACCACTGCACCAACGTCGTCTTGAGACGCGCCACTTGTGCATCGCCACCCGAAATGGCGGCGCGCGCTTCCGGGTAACGCTCGATGGTCGCATAGAAATCATCGACGATGGGCCCGAAGTGAGGCTCGGCGTAGCTGTGCACCGCCCGCAACGTGACCGGTGCGTCGTCACCAAAGCCGACGTAGTCCATGAGCATCCGAAGTTGACTGAACTCCATTGCGGGCAAGATACACCGATTCGTGCTAACGGGCGTGGCTCTTTGTGGATATCTCCCGAGCGCGCTGTCTTTGCGCGGTTCAGAGCACGTTCACACCGAGGCTCCGGCCGCTTTTCTCAACCATGCAATGGTCACTCCCTCTGAAACCCGGAAGACTACTCCAACGCTACAAGCGCTTCTTCGCTGACGTCGAACTCGACGACGGCCGCAAGGTCACCGCCCACTGCGCCAATCCCGGGTCGATGCGTACGTGCTTGGAGCTCGGGGGTCGCGTGTGGCTCAGTTTCAGTGGCAACCCCAAACGCAAACTGTCCTGGACGTGGGAGATCGCCGAGGTCGACGGGACGATGGTCTACGTGAACCCAGCTCGCGCAAATGATCTCGTGGCGGACGCCATCAAGTCGCGGGTCGTGGAGGAACTCGGCGGCTACGACATTCTGCGCCGCGAGGTGAGATACGGCACGAGCAGTCGCGTCGACTTCGTACTCGCAGGTGGGCCACGACCCCACTGCTACGTCGAGGTGAAGTGCGCGACGATGGGCATTGCCGACGGGGCGGCGTTCCCCGACTCGGTCACCGCCAGGGGCACGCGGCATCTCGAAGAGCTCATCGAAGTGAAACAGTCGGGCGCACGGGCGGTGTTGCTGTTCTGCGTTGCGCGCGACGGGGTTCAACTAGTCCGCCCCGCCGACGACATCGATCCCGTGTACGGAGCGACACTGCGTCGCGCCGTTCACAACGGAGTGGAAGTTCTGGCGTACGGGTGTCGAGTGAATCCTCGAGAGGTTCGCATCGATCGGCGCATGCCAGTGGTGCTGTGAGCTTGCCGTCCCCCTGCGAGACCCCCATGCCTCGACGAGGCGCGACTGGCCAATGGGTCGATGGACGAAGCCCAGTCATCGCCCCTTCGAACAATCTGTTGATTGTCGGTTTTCCGCGGTCAGTCGGTGGGATACACAAGTGCCGAACATGAAAGACGGTTGGGACGATTCAGACGAGACGACAGGCGTCTACGACCCGAGCAGTAGCTCCCCGCCTTCCAACGAGCGCTGGTTCATGAGCCGCGACGGCCGAACCAAACAACAGTTCACCGCCGCCGAGATCATCCAACAGTGCCAAGAAGGCACTATCGACTACTCGACCCTCGTGTGGCGGGAAGGTTTGCCGGATTGGGCGCCGTTGGGAGAAGTGCCCGAGTTGGCGCAGGCAGTCCGTGCCTTCTCCCGTCCTGGCGGGCAACCCCCAGCCGGCGCCACCGCAGTCGGACAGCGGCCCTCGCTACCGACGCTTCCGCCTACGCCCTCCCTCCCGCCTCGCCCCGCATCCACCACCCCGCCGAGCAGTCTGGGGCAACGCCTCAGTCAACGTGTCACCAACCTGGTGATCGACGAACGTCACTCGCGCCCCCTCGGCGGAGGTCCGGCGAGGCACCGCGCCGCGGGGCAACCGTGGACGCTTCTCGACATCGACGAACCGTACTCGCTACTGCTCCCCGGAGGACGCCGCGTCGGACTGTGGAGCTTGGCTGTCGGCGCTGGTGTGTTCGTTCTTTGCGGCTTGCTGGGCATGGTGTTCTTCGGGAGCGACGACAACAGCGACGAGCAGGCGAACGCCGAGCCCATACTGGTGGATCTCGACAGCCCGCCGAGCGACGCCAAATCGCAAGGCACCGAGACTCAGAAGACAGACGACGGAGACGGCCCGAGCGTCGAGGAGAGCACCGACCCTCCCTTGAACGAAGAGGACGAAACCGAGGACTCGAAGGCGGCAACAGCCGACGACGAGTCCGGGGCTGACCGGGGCTCGAAACAGCTCAAGTCGAAGATCGACCGCGAAGCCGTCACTCGCGTGCTCGGCGCCGCAGCGAAAGAGGCGAGTAGCTGCAAGCCCAGCGGAAAAGCCACCGGCGCCGGCAAAGTGAAGGTCGTCTTCGAACCGACTGGGAAGGTGAGCCGGGTCAGCTTGCTCACCCCCGCCTTCGAGAAGTCGGAGACCGGCGGCTGCGTCGCGCTGGCGTTTCGCAAAGTGAAAGTGCCGCCTTACGAGGGTGGCCGCGTCTCCGCCGTCAAGAGCTTCACGGTCAAGTGAGGCTGCCGATACCGCAGGCCGTGCGCGCGCTCAGCGACCCTTCGGTGTCGGGGGACGCGGATGCGGTGGCGTCGTCGGAACCGGCGGGGGCGGTGTCGTTGGAACCGGGGGATCGGGCGGAGGCGGTATCGTCGGAACCGGCGGTGAGGTCGGCGCAGGTCGTTCCGGAGGCGATGGTTTGGGGGTAGGACCGCCCACCGCTGCCGCCTCGGGTGGCGCCGACGCTTCTGGCGCAGGTGCAGAGACATCTTCGTCGGGCGCCACAGGCCGGGGCGATGGGCGAGCCGGCGCCGGCGCTGGCGCGGCAGGCTGAGTCGGCACCGCGGACGGAACAGCCGTCGCTGCCGGGGCCGAAGGAACAGACTCCACGGGAGGAACACTCGAGCTCATGGACGGCGCCGCCGAGGGCTCGGAGACGACGTCGCTGGGCGGCAGTGGCTCGATCGGTGGCAATGCTGCCGGAGGGGGAAACGGCGACGCGGACACGTCGCGCACCAGCTCCCCGGTTTCCGGGTCGACCTCGAACACGCCCGCAGACCACAGTTCGAGCCCACGTTCGCCGCGACCCAACCGGTTGTGCAGCACCTTTGGCTGATAGATGACACCGGGCTTGGCGGAAAACCGCCGATACACGACGCGTCCGTGAGGTTGGCGAGAAATCCCCACCTCGTGCTCACCGGGCAGCATCTCGACGTGGATGCGGTCGGTGTGCGCCTCTACCCGAAAGTCCAACCCTTCGCCGTCCAAACTCGCAAGGTATGCCTCGTCCCCACCAATCAGGCGCAGGATGGCGATGCGATTGCCGGGCAGCGGATCCCCTTCGTACTGCTGCACGATGAAAGTCGCACTGACGCAGGACAGAGTCAGCAGCGCCCAGGCCCAGCTCCAAAGGGTTCTCGTTAGTTTCGGCACCATGATCGCGAGCCACGATACACGACCACCGAGCTCTTTCCGCTTCTGTTTTGGCGTTTGCGGCGCCCAACGCAACTGTGGAGGTTCTTCAGCCGATGTGGCCGGGTCCCCTCGATGGGGCCACCTCGAGCGTCCCCGAGCCGCGACGGTTGGTCTCAGTGGTCGACCGCGCTCCTCGGCCCTCTCGTTTGGTTGGGCTCGATCCGGATCTTGCGCGGACGGCGGGCAGCCGTCGCACACATTCTGGGTGCGTCACCACGAGCACGACCAACAATTTGCGCCTCGGGCGCGGTTGCTCCGCAACCATTTCGCGTCCCTGCAGTTCAGTGAGACTGATAGGTCCCACGGTCTACGCAAACTTCGCGCCCAGCAGCGGATCGATGCGCATGAACTCCGCGCCGGTCCAGTGTTTACCGAATACGCGGCGGGTTGCGACTCAGCTCGAGGCGATCCTTCGCTTCGCCTAGTCGGGATTGTCGAAGGCCGGCACGCGTCTTGCCTAGCGCGGACCCCAGCATGTCTGACCGACTCGAAAAGTTCTCCTATGACGACTCAGTGGTTCGGAAGTTCGCGCTGGCCACCGCCGTGTGGGCGCTGGTCGCGACGCTTGCCGGACTCATCCTGGCGCTCCAGCTCGTGCTCCCCGCACTGAGCTTCGACCTACCGTATCTCACGTTCGGTCGGCTGCGCCCGCTTCATACCAACGCCGCCATCTTCGCATTCGCCGGCAACGCGATCTTCGCGGCGATTTACTACTCGTCCCAGCGTCTGCTCAAAGCCCGTATGCTCAGCGACGCGTTGAGCAACTTCCACTTCTGGGGTTGGCAAGCCATCATCGTCGCGGCGGCGATTACGCTACCGTTGGGCATCACCCAATCCAAGGAATACGCGGAGCTCGAGTGGCCGATCGACTTGGCCATCGCCGTGGTGTGGGTGGCCTTCGCCATCAACTTGTTCGGCGCCATCGCCAAGCGCCGAGAACGCCACATCTACGTCGCCATCTGGTTTTACATCGCAACCGTCATCACCGTCGCCATCTTGCACATCTTCAACAACCTGGTGATCCCCGCCGGCGCGTTCAAGAGTTACTCGATATACGCGGGCGTTCAGGACGCGTTCATGCAGTGGTGGTACGGGCACAACGCCGTGGCGTTCTTCTTGACCACGCCCTTCCTCGGCCTGATGTACTACTTCCTACCGAAGGCTGCCAATCGCCCAGTCTTCTCGTACAAGTTGTCGATTCTGCACTTCTGGTCGCTGGTGTTCATCTACATCTGGGCCGGGCCGCACCACCTGCACTACACCGCTTTGCCCGAGTGGGCCTCGACCTTGGGCATGGTGTTCTCGGTGATGTTGTGGATGCCGTCTTGGGGCGGCATGATCAACGGCCTGTTCACCCTACGCGGCGCCTGGCACAAGGTGGCTGAAGACCCCGTGCTGAAGTTCTTCGTCGTAGGCATCACCTTCTATGGCATGTCGACCTTCGAAGGCCCGATGCTCTCGATCAAGAGCGTCAACGCGTTGAGCCACTACACCGACTGGACCATCGCGCACGTGCACGCCGGTGCGCTGGGCTGGAATGGCTTCATGGCCTTCGGCATGCTGTACTGGCTGGCCCCGAGGCTGTTCCAAACCAAACTGTGGTCGACTCGCCTGGCCACCCTACACTTCTGGTTGGGGACCCTGGGCATACTGTTCTACATCGTCGCGATATACGCCGCTGGCGTGACTCAGGGCTTGATGTGGCGCGCCTTCGACGACACGGGGCGCCTGGCATACCCGGACTTCGTCGAGACGGTGATTCAACTCGTGCCGATGTACTGGGTCCGTGCGCTGGGCGGCGCCATGTACGTCACAGGGGTGTTGCTCGGCTTGATCAACGTGCTCAAGACCTGGGCGAACCGTCCCCAGGAGTACGAGGTTCCGGTCGTCGAGGCACCAGCCCTGACCCCCTACGAAGGGCCCGAGCCCAAGGTCGTGATCCCACGCCACCCGACCATGGCCAGCGTCGGCTATCGCCTGCAGTTCTTCGCGAAAGCGGCATGGCACCGTTCCTGGGAACGCCGTCCGCTCAAGTTCACGCTGTTCGTGACGGTCAGCGTGATTGTCGCCTCGGCATTCGAAATCATCCCCACCTTCCTGATCAAGTCCAACGTTCCAACCATCGCATCGGTGCAGCCGTACACGCCGCTCGAGTTGGTCGGACGTGACATCTACATCTCGGAGGGCTGCTACAACTGCCACTCGCAGATGATTCGCCCCATCCGCGCAGAGACGGAGCGCTATGGCGAGTACAGCAAACCGGGTGAGTTCGTGTACGATCACCCGTTCCAATGGGGTTCACGCCGCATCGGTCCGGACCTGCACCGCATCGGAGGAAAGTACCCGCACTTGTGGCACGTGCGTCACATGCAGGACCCCACCTCGACTACCCCTCAATCGATCATGCCGCCCTACGCCTGGTTGTTGGAGGACGACCTGGATTACAGCGTGGTGCAACCGCGGATCGACGCCATGGCCATGCTCGGCGTCCCCTACGGAGACGCCGTCACCCGGGCTGAAGAGATGGCTCGCGAACAAGCCAAGACCATCTCCGAAGAGATCATCAAGCAGGGCGGTCCAGACAACCTCGAAGGCAAGCAAATCACCGCCCTGATCGCCTACCTGCAACGGCTAGGCACGGACATCTACAAGCAACCCCCGGCAGCCGAAGCAACTCCGGTTGCAGTCAAGGAGAACCACGATGCGGCTCAGTGACATCATGAGCAGCATGGGCCTGCAGTCCTATGCTGAAGTCGGTCTGATCATCTTCCTGACGATTTTCCTACTCGTCGCAATCCGGACCTTCTTCTTCAGCAAACCGAACGAGATCGCTGCGGCATCAAACTTGCCGCTGGAAGAAGAGTATCCCGCCCGCTCGTCCGCGCCAGCCACCGAGGGACAGTCATGAACGACACGTCACAGAACAAACCAAGCGCTGCGGCCGACGAAGCCGCCATCAATCAAGAGCTGCTCCTCAACCACGAATACGACGGCATCCGCGAGTACGACAACCCCATGCCCAAGTGGTGGGTGTGGATCTTCTGGGGCAGCTTTTATTTCGCACTGGGCTACTTCGTTCACTATCACCTGACCGGCAACGGTGAATCCGTCGCTCAGGCATACGACGCTGAAGAAACGGCAGCGCGCGAAAAAGAAGCGATGGCCGTCATGGGTAGCGAAGTCACCGAAGAATCACTCGCGCGGCTGATGACGGACGAGAAGATGATGACCGACGCGGCGAAACTGTTCGGGCAGCGTTGTGGTCCGTGCCACGGTCAGAAGGGTGAGGGCTTGATTGGACCGAACCTCACTGACGAGGTTTGGATCCATGGGCAACCCCAGCTGATGAACATCCACGAAGTCGTGAGCGAAGGCCTGCAAACGAAAGGCATGCCACCGTGGAAGCGCCAGCTGAGCCCGATTGAACTGGGCAAGGTCACTGCGTTCGTCGGCAGCATCGTTGGCACGAACGTGCCGGGCAAGGCGCCAGAGGGTAACCCCATCACCGCTCGCCCAGGCCAAGTTGCCGTCGCCCCGTCCGGGTCGCCCGCGACGGCGGCTTCTGCGACGGCCACAACCGCCGCTCCGAGCTCGACGACACCGTCCCCCACAACGGCCGCAACGGCAACTGCCCCCACAGCGCCTGCAAACGCCGCCCCCGCGGCGACGGCTCACTGAACCCAACCCTTCCACTGACCATGACCCACCCAGTCCCTTCGGAGCGCGTCCTACCCACGTTGAACAACGATGGAACCCGTCGTTGGGTGCGTCCCAAGTTGTACCCGGGGCGCTACTACAAGCGGCGCGTCTGGGTGGGTTGGTCGCTGATCGTGTTGTTCGTGACGTTGCCTTTCTTGCGCGTCGGCGGCAAGCCGGTGATCCTCCTCGACGTCCCGGCGCGGCAATTTCACCTGTTCGGAACTACGTTCCTCCCGACCGATGGCGTGTTGTTGATGCTGCTGATGCTCAGCATCTTCGTGACCATCTTTCTGATCACGGCACTGCTCGGGAGGGTCTGGTGTGGTTGGGCGTGTCCGCAAACGGTGTACATGGAGCTGCTGTTCCGCCCGATCGAGCGCTGGTTCGAGGGTTCGCGTGGACAGCAACTCAAGCTGGACAGAGAAGGCGCCAATGCCCGCCGGGTCATCAAGCTGTTCGTGTTCGTCATACTCTCCGTGTTCGTCGCAAACGTGTTCTTGGCGTACTTCGTCGGCACGGAGCGCCTGGCGAGGTGGGTGACGCAATCGCCTTTCGAACATCCAGCGCCGTTCCTCATCGTCGCAGTGACGTCGGCCTTGGTGTTCTTCGACTTCGCCTACTTTCGCGAACAGATGTGCACGATCGTCTGCCCCTACGCGCGCCTGCAGTCGGTGTTGCTCGACAAGCGTTCACTCATCGTCGGCTACGACGAACGTCGGGGCGAGCCGCGCGGGAAGGGGCGCTCCACGGGGGGAGACTGCATCGACTGCAAAGCGTGTGTCGTTGCTTGCCCCACTGGCATCGACATTCGCAACGGCCTGCAGCTCGAATGCATCGCGTGCACTCAGTGCATCGACGCCTGCGACAGCGTGATGGATAAGGTAAAGAAACCCCGCGGCCTGATCCGTTACGCTAGCGAGGGTTTCTTCAAGACCGGCACGAGGGTATCTTGGTTTCGCCTGCGGATCCTCGTCTATCCCGCGATGCTCTTGGTGCTGTTGTCCGCGCTGTTTTGGATGGGCAGCTCGAAGACCGAGGTCGCCCAGGTGACCGTCTTGCGGGGGATCGGCGCGCCGTTCGTCGAACAAGGCGAACGCATCCAAAACCAGGTCCGCATCAAGATTCACAACCGTTCTGGTGAGGCCCGACGATTCGAGTTGAGTCTGCAAGGCGCAGGCGACAGCGAGCTCATCGCGCCGGAGAATCCGGTGAACGTCGAGGCCGGCAAGCAAGTCACGGCCGGTGCGTTCGTGCTGTCGAAACGCGATCTCTTCGACAACGGTGTGATGAACGTCGAGGTCACCGTCGACGACGGTGAAGGCTTCACCAAACACGTCCCCTACAAGCTGCTCGGCCCGTGAGCAACGACATCCCAAGGCGCGTCATGACTGACAAAGAGCAAGAGAAACGTTCCACGACTGATTCACGAACACCGCGCTTCGCACCGTGGGCATTGTTGCCCGTAGCGCTCTTGGCCGGCTCGGTAACCCTCGTCGTGACGATGGTTACGATCTCTGCCAACGACCCCGGGTTTGCCGTCGAGCCAGACTACTACGACAAGGCCATCCATTGGGACGCCAAGCGCGCTCAAGACGCGACCAACGCGGAGCTGGGCTGGCAGCTGAGCTGGGCGTTCCAACCGCCGAAGCTGGCCAGTCGCAGTGCAGTAGTCGCCCTTCAACTCGCAGATGCCGACGGCATCCCCATCACGGGTGCGGTGCTGACCGTCAAAGCGTTCCACAACGCTCGCGCAGGCAACATCCAAGAGCTGTCCTTGCGTGAAGTCTCCCCCGGTCGCTACGAAGCGCCGTTCGACTTGCACCGAGGTGGTCTGTGGGAGTGCCGCCTGACGGCGTCGCACCACGGCCGAACCTTCACCCAAACGCATCAAACTGAACTTTACCCCCCCAGCCCGAGTGCCGGGAGCGCCATTTGATGATCACCCTGTTGGCATCGGTGTTGGCCGCGAGTCTGCTGGGCAGCGTTCATTGCGCGGGGATGTGCGGCGGCATCGTTGCGTTCAGCACGGGCAGCGGCAACAGCGTGCCCCGTCGTTTGCCAATCGTTCATCCCTCGCGAGCAGTACCCCATGCTGCCTACCATGGAGGCAGGTTGTTGAGTTACACGGCGTTGGGTGCCGGCGCCGGAGCTCTGGGTTCGGTGTTGAATCTCGCGGGCTCGTTGACGGGCCTGGCCGACGTTGCGGCGCTACTGGCGGGCACGACCCTCGTCTTGTGGGCGCTGGCCACGTTGCTTCCTCGGCGCTGGTGGCCGCATTGGACCGACACGAGCGGCGAGGGTCGGTCCTGGTTTTCGCGCGCATTGGGCAGGGTCGTCGCTTGGCCCCCCGCCCTGCGCTCGCTGGTCCTGGGAGTCAGCACGGGGTTGCTCCCCTGTGGATGGTTGTACGCCTTCGTCGTGAGCGCGGCCGGCACGGCTAGTCCCGTGCGCGGCGCGCTGGTGCTGACGGCATTCTGGGCGGGAAGCGTACCCGTGTTGCTCGGTGTGGGCAGCGTCGCGCAGTGGCTACGCTCCAGACTGGGGCCGAAGCTGCCGGCGTTCAGCGCCGTGTTGCTCGTCGGTATCGGCGCGACCAACTTGTGGATGCGCGCTCACGCCCCGGTGTCACTGGACTCAACGCAAGCGGTGATCAGTTCAGACGGCCAAGCCGTTGGCGACGGTTCCCCGTCCTGCCCCCACCACTCCCACTGAAGACAATCGATCGTTTACCCGATGCACAACGACGCCCCCGCCACCCAGCCAGGCAGCAAAGCGACGTGCGCTCACTGCCTACAGCCGGTCCCCAACGAGCTGCTGACGGCGGGAGACGAGCCACAGTTCTGCTGCTCCGGTTGCCGCACGGTCCACGCTGCGCTCAGCGACCACGGCTTGTTGTCGTACTACACCAAGCGCTCGACGTTCGAGGAGGGGACAAGCGCAGCGATAGGGCGTGCCACCGAACACAGCTACGCACACTTCGACGATCTGCAGTTCATCAGCAGCCACGCAACGGTCCGGGGGGATCTCGTGCAGATCGAGATGTACCTCGAAGGCCTGCATTGCCCAGCGTGCATCTGGCTGGTCGAGAAGCTCCCAACACTCCTGGAAGGCGTGCTCGAAGCCCGTTCGAGTTTCGCCGAAGGCCGCCTGCGGGTGATCTTCGACCCGAGGCGCTCGAAGCTCTCGGAAATTGCGCAAACGCTGGATTCGTTGGGTTACCCCCCTCATCCTGCCGGCAACGGGCGCAATCGTGAAGCGCAGCGTCGGTTGGATCGCGCATTGCTGGTGCGGATTGGAGTGGCCGCGGCAGCCTTCGGCAACGTGATGCTACTGAGCTTCGCCTTGTACAGCGGTGAGGCTCAAGGCATGAGTGCCTCGACCGAGCAGTTCTTCCGCTGGCTGAGCTTTCTCATCGCCGTGCCGAGCGTGCTGTGGACGGCCTCGACGTTCTTGCGCGGCGCCCGATCTGCAGTCGTCACGCGCACACCGCACATGGACCTGCCCGTGAGCATCGGGATTCTCGCGGCGCTGGGCTGGGGCACCTGGGCCACTTTCAGCGGTGATGGCCACATCTATTTCGATACGGTGACGATGCTGGTGTTCCTGCTGCTCGTCGGCAGATGGCTGCAAGGTCGCCAGCAGCGGATTGCCAACGAAGCGACGGACTTGATGTTCGCCTTGGCGCCATCCACGTCGCGTGTCATCGCTGGGGACGAGATCAAGGAGGTACCTACCGACACCGTCGACGTCGATGCCCTCGTGGAGGTGCGCAGCGGCGAGCGCATCGGTGTCGACGGTGTCGTGATCGACGGCAGCAGCGAAATCGACGAATCCTTGCTCAGCGGTGAATCCAACCCGGTGCGCGCCAGAACAGGTGACGTCGTCAACGCGGGAACGGTGAACCTCAGTGGGCGGCTTCTGGTCCGCGCGACCCGCACCGGGCGGGACACACGCCTGGCCAAGCTCGTCAAGGAGGTCGAAGAAGCCGCTGCGCGCAAAGCTCCCATCGTGATGCTTGCCGACCGCCTTTCGGGCGTGTTTGTGGTCGTCGTGATGGCCTTGGCCGCCGTCACTTTGGCAATTTGGGGCATCGAGGACGGACTGCAACACGCCATCGCCCTACTCATCGTCACCTGCCCTTGCGCACTCGGCCTGGCGACACCACTTGCTGCGAGCGTCGCGCTGGGGCGCGCGGCGAAACACGGTGCGTTGATCAAAGGCATGCAGTACCTCGAAGCCCTGGCGAAGCCGGGCCTGATCGTGTTCGACAAGACCGGCACACTGACGACCGGCGGCTTGGCAGTGGTCGACTACGACGGCGATGCGCAAACCGCTGCTTTGATTCGTGCCGCCGAAACCCACTCTTCCCATCCCCTGGCCAAAGCGCTACTGCGCGATCTGCCATTGAGCGCAGCACTCGTGGCCAGCTCACATCGCGAGGAGACCGGGCTCGGCGTCGTCGCGACGATCGACGGCAAGCAGGTCGTTGTTGGTAGTGCGCGCCTCGCGGAACGCCACTGCCAGCTGGACCGCTCGTCACGCCGATCGCGTGAGCTGATTGCCCGGGGGCTATCGCCAGTCTACGTCGTCGTTGACGGACAGTTGCGCGCCTGCGTCGGAATTGGCGACACACTTCGGCCGGACGCACGGCGTTGTCTGCTGGAGTTACGCCAGCGCGGCTACGAGCTGGCTATTCTTTCCGGGGATCGTCAGGAAGTGGTGGACCACGTGGTTGCTCAGCTCGGCTTGCCGTTCCGAACCGCGGTCGGTCAGCAATCGCCCGAGAACAAGCTGCACTTCGTCGAAGACGAGCGCCGCCGCGGCGTGGTGTACATGGTCGGCGACGGTGTGAACGACGCGGCAGCGCTGGCGGCGGCCACCGTCGGCATTGCAGTCCAGGGCGGTGCGGAGGCAAGCCTGGCTGCGGCCGACGTCTTCACGACCCAGTCTGGTTTGACCCCGTTGCTGATGATGGTTCGCGGCGCACGCAAGACGATGAGCGTGATCTACCGAAACCTCGGATTCTCTTTGATCTACAACTTGGCCGCCGCCGCCCTGGCCGTTGCCGGCGTCGTCAGCCCGCTGATTGCGGCCGTGCTGATGCCACTTTCCTCCCTCACCGTGCTGACCAACTCTTTCCGTTCGCAAACGTTCGAGGATCCGTCATGAGCATCATGTACCTGCTCGTCCCGCTAGCGCTGCTGCTGGCAGGGCTTGCCGTCGCAGCTTTCGTGTGGAGCGCACGCCAAGGACAGATGGACGACTTGGTAACGCCAGCATTGCGAATGCTCCACGACGACGACGAAACCACACCGCCCCGCGATGGAGTCGGCCACACCGACCACTCTGGCAAAGGGCGCACACCGTCGGATCCTGTGTCTTCGGACACGGCAGTGCGGTAAACGAAGGGGACATGGAGATGCACACAGGGCCGGCCCGTATCCTGATCGTCGACGACCATCTGGAACTCGCCGAAAACATCGTCGAGATCCTCGCCGAATCTCAGGGAGAAGAGAAGCTGGTATGCGAGCTCACGCGCAACCGAGAGGGTGCACTCGCCGCGGCGGAGAAGACGTCGTTCGACCTGGCCCTAGTCGACTTGCACCTCCCAGACGGAAACGGCCTCGAGCTGCTTTCAGATTTGAAAGCGAAGTTGCCGTTCGTCCAGGTGGTTCTGATCACCGGGGACTCCACCATCGAGAATGCGATACGTGCCCTGCAAGAGGGCGCCTTTGGCTACGTGCTCAAGCCGTTCCAGGCGCAGCAACTGACGGAAACCGCGACGAACGCCATCGAGCGTGCACATCTGCTCCGCGATAGAGAAGCGCTGCGCGTTCAGCTGGAGGAGTCGGAACGGCGCAATCGCGAAGTGCTGGATCGGGCACCTGGCTTGATCCTCGCCCTGGACGAGGCGGGGAGCATCGTGGTCTGGAACCAACAGCTCGAAAAGGTCACCGGGTACACACGCGAAGAGATGTTGGGCAAGAACGGCTTGGCCGTCATCGACCACGAGCACGCGGTGCGGCTACCCATCAAGGGCGGCGGGCACCGTTCCGTGGCATGGAAAACTGCCGTGGTGCCACAGGCGGGTGGGCGTCCACCATTGCGTTACGCCGTAGGGACCGACGTCACGGAAGAGCGAGAAATGCAGGTACGCGCGATGCGCGCCGAACGCCTGGCGGCGGTCGGAACGCTCGCCGCCGGGCTCGCTCACGAGGTCCGCAACCCCTTGAACTCGGCAACGCTGCAACTGCAGTTGCTCGAGCGCAAGCTGGCCAAGGGAAAACTCGACGAGACGTCGGTGGAAAGCACCGTCCGCATCGTCAAGTCGGAGCTCGAGCGACTGGACGCGCTGGTCAGCGATTTTCTCGCGTTCGCCAAACCCAAGCCGATCACGCCTACCCCCGCCGATCTCAACGATCTCGTCCGCGGCGTCGTGCAGCTCGTCAGCCTCGAAGCATCCACGGCCAACGTGCAGCTGGTGACGGATCTCGACGCCAATCTCGATCGGATCCCACTCGATTCACAGAGCATCAAGCAGGTCTTGCTCAATCTGATCCGCAACTCGCTCGAAGCCCTGAGCGACGGCGGCACCATCACGCTGCGGACTCGGCTCGCACCGGACTCCCCATTCGTCCTGCTGCAGGTCATCGATGACGGCCCTGGATTCGAGGAGGACAGCCCCGTCTTCGACGCTTTCTACACGACCAAGGATTCCGGTACGGGGCTCGGCCTCGCTATCGTGCATCGACTCGTGAGCGAACACGGTGGAGCGGTCACGGTCCGCTGCGAACGCGGCGAGACCAGCTTCTCCATCGAGCTGCCGTACCCCGCGTCCTCGAGAAGGTCGGACTCATCCCTCAAAACCAGCTGATCGAGCCTCGCAACGCGCAATATTTGCGCCACAATGCGTGGTTGACGCAAATTTAGGCGCCCCCCGCCCCGTGATCGGCGCAAATCCGTGCAGGTGGTGTGGCACGGCTGATGCAGAAAGCCGACAGAGAACCGCACGAGGCGGCGGTCGACAACCCGAAGAGGCTGGAGATGGCAAAAGGCAAGATACTTATCGTCGATGATGAAGCGAACGCCCGCAACGCGCTGGCGGAAATAATGCGCGACGAGGGTTACGCCGTCGAAACGGCGGCCGATGGCTTCAAAGCGTTGCCCAAACTCAGAGACTTCTCGCCGGAAGTCGTGCTGACCGATCTGAAGATGCCGGGAATGGACGGCGTCGAGTTGTTGACGAAGGTTCACGAGCACGACCCTGAGGTCGGCGTGGTCATCATGACGGCGTTCGGCGCAGTCGACAGCGCAGTCAAAGCGATGCGGCAAGGCGCTGCCGACTATCTGACGAAGCCGCTCAACGCCGATGAGCTGTTGGTCGTGCTGGCCCGGACGTTGGAGCGGTTTCGGCTGCGCCGCGAGACGCGGCAATTGCGCGAACGATTGGATGCTCGTTTCAGCTTCGACAACATCATCGGCAACTCCCCCGAAATCCAGCGCGTCTTCAAGACCGTTCAGCAGGTCGCCGGCAGCCGCGCGACCGTCCTGGTAACCGGCGAGTCGGGTACGGGAAAAGAACTGATCGCCGCAGCGATCCATCAGAACTCGCCGCGCAAACACGGCCCATTCGTGAAGCTGCATTGCGCAGCTCTTGCCGAAAGCTTGTTGGAAAGCGAGCTGTTCGGCCACGAACGCGGCGCATTCACCGGCGCAGACCGGCGCCGCGAAGGACGCTTCGAGGTCGCCAACGGGGGCACCTTGTTTCTAGACGAAATTGGCGAAATCACCCCGGCAGTCCAGGTGAAGCTGCTTCGGGTATTGCAGGAACGCGAGTTCGAACGCGTCGGGGGGAATCAAACCATCCAAACGGACGTGCGGGTCATCGCAGCGACCAACCGCAATTTGAAGGAAATGGTGGACCGCGGACTGTTTCGCGAAGACTTGTTCTACCGACTGAACGTCGTGAACCTGCACATGCCCCCGCTGCGGGAGCGCAGTTCCGACATCGCCGCCCTCGCCGATCACTTCATGCGGAAGTACGCGACGGAGAACGCAAAGTCCGTCACCCGGTTCTCGGACGCGTCTCTCGGTCGACTGTTGAACTACGATTGGCCGGGGAACATTCGCGAACTGGAGAACGTCGTCGAGCGGGCAGTCGTACTCACCCAGGACGAATGCATCGACATCCAGCATCTGCCGCCCGAACTCAAGCCGGCGAACAAGGAGGCCCCTGGCCCGCAAATCCCCGGCTGGAGCCTCAGTGACATCGAGCGCTACGCCATCCTCAAGACGTTGGAAGCACAAGGCGGATCGACGAGCCGCGCCGCCGACGTGCTGGGCATCAGCGTGCGCAAGATCCAGTACAAGCTCCAGGAGTATGGGGCTTCGCCGAAGAGCGAACAACCGGCACTCGAACGCACCCCCTGAGACCGAACGACCCAACGCAGAAACCCCGCGGCGCATACCGCGGGGTTTCTCGTTTGTGGGCACGACGCAACCGAGTGGCCGCGTCAGGGTCGGGCGCGGTCAGAAATTGTAGCCGAACTGCGCTTCGAAGAAGTGCACCTTGTCGTCGAGACCGGCGTAGTAGTCCTTGTTCGGCAGAAACACCGCATACATTCCTCGCAGCGCCGCACCGCCACCGATCGGATGGATGATGTGTGTGTCGATCTCAGTACCCTGATACTTCTCTCCCGCGGCGTTCTCCTCGAGGCGAGACAGGGCGTGACCCTGGACCTTCAGCACCAGCGCGTCGCTCGCTTTGAAGCTGATGTCGAAGTTGCCGCTGGCCGCGTTGGTGCGCCCGCCAAACACGTCCGCCAGACCGAGGAACTTGTGGGCGGTGGGATACAGTTGATTCCAACCTTCGTCCTTGTCGGCACTCGAGGCCTTGTCGCCGGAAGCGGCCAGCCCCCCGAGACCGATGCGCAAGCCCTTGACGGGTGAAATGCCGATGCCGCCGTCGACCTGCCAGGCCAGCTTGTCTCTGGCGTCGGCCTGAGGCACGGAGGTGGTACCCACTTGCAAGCCAGCCTCGAGACGATAGTCGAACATGTCGATGGTCTGCTTGACGCGGGCGCCGAAGGTGAAAAAACTCGACCCTTCCTGGTCCGTCGTCATCGCCATCGCGTCGCCGGGGATGCTCGCCGTGGTCAGGCTCAACAGGTAGACATCGAGATCCAACGCGCCAATCAGCGGGCCGAGACCGGCGTATACGCCGAGAAAGTACTGATCGCCGTCGAACATCGCCTGCGTGGCAGCCGAGCCCTCGCGGATCAGCGTCGCGAAGATGTCCGTGTAGAAGCCGGATTCTCCGCTGAAGCGAACGCGCCCGCCCTGGAACGCGCGCGCCGTTTCATTCCAGCCGAGATCGCCAATCACCAGGGCATCGCCATAGTCCATACGGAAGCGCCCCACGTCGAGGGCGAAACCACTGCCGGCCAATCGCGCGTAAGCTTCGTAGAAGCCCACGTTGGGCACGTCGCCAATTGTTTCCGGAGTGCCCTGCGTCGAGTGAGTGCCGGCTGCTTGAGGGGCAACCATCGCGGACACCGACTTTCCACCGCCAACGTCGACGGGATTGGTCGCAATGCCGAGGCGCGCGCGATACACGAACGTGTCGCCCTCACGGGTGACGCGAGACGGGGCAATCCCCAACTCTTCGTAGCCCTCGCGAGCTTCGTAGCGACTAAACACCGAGCCGGTGATCGTCAGTGGGGTGACGCTCGGAGGCGCAGGCGGGGGTTCCTCGGGTGGTTCCTCGGCAAGTGCCACCGGTACCGCCTCGGGTTCCGGCGGAGGTGCGAGCTCGGCCGGCGGCGGCTCGGCGGGCGCCGGCTCAGCGGGCGCTGCCACTTCCGGTGCCGGCTCAACCTCGGCGGGCGCGGGCGCTTCGGCCGGGGGCTGCTCTGGCGCGGGAGCTGGGGCCTCCGGCGCCGCCGCGGGCGGGGGTGCGGCAGGCGCGACCGGAGGAGCCGCCTCAGGTGCGGGCGCTGGGGCGGGAGGCGGCGTTTGCGCCTGAGCCGATGCAGCCAACAGGGTCGTTGCGAGGATGCCAAGAGCAGTTATGGGTCTATGCGTATTCATCTGAACCTTCTTCAAAGCAACTGGCGCCCAATGGCGCTCAGGAAAAAACGAAGCGAGGGGCTTCGCTCAAATCGCGGGCCGAGGGTCACGCTTCGAACGTTTCCAAGGCGTGTAAGTGTCGTTCCTCTCGGGACTTATTGCGATGTCGGGGAGTCGTTGCACACACATGCTGAAACACTCGTACAACTGGCGTACGCACGGTTGCAACATTGCGGACACTGCGCCTCGCCGAAATACCCAGGCAGTTCTTCTGAAACCTTCGCGGTTGGGCGTCCCGACG
>QJWJ01000204.1 GCA_003235365.1 Deltaproteobacteria bacterium | reverse complement strand
GCACAACGACCCGTCTCAAGCACAGCGACGCGTCGAGCAATGACTGGTTCGAGATCTTTCCGAACTCGCGGTTCCCCGACTTGTTCCGTGAGGTGTACCGGGTGCTCAAGCCAGACACGCACTTCTACATGTTTTGCGACAGCAAGACGATGTTCGTCGCGAAGCCGATGGGGGAAGATGCTGGCTTCAAGTTCTGGAAAAATATCATCTGGGAAAAGCAAGTGTTCGGCATGGGTTACCACTACCGTGCGCAGCACGAGTACATCCTTTTCTTCGAGAAGGGGAAGCGCAAGCTCAACAACCTGGCAATCCCCGATGTGCTTTCTCACAAGCGGGTGCACGGCGGGTATCCGACTGAAAAACCTGTCGGGGTCATGCGCACGCTTGTCAGTCAGAGCACCGTCGAGTGTGAACTCGTGGTCGACCCCTTCATGGGCTCCGCTTCGGTCGGTGTTGCAGCCATCGAACTGAACCGACCATTCGCCGGCAATGACCTCAGCCCAGCCAGCATCGAGCTTTCACGAGAGCGACTCGCGGCGTGCGCCTACGCCGTCGAGTCCGACGTAACAACATCACGCGCCCAGCAAGGGCTTTTTGGAGGAATGACCGCATGAAACAGCAACAGAAGATGCAAGCACACGAGGTGATCCGCACGGCAGGACGCGGGTCGCTAAACGACGAACTGACCGAACACCTGCAAATCACCGGCATGAAGCTCCGAAAGGAAGCGATCCGCAGCGGTGTAAAGCAGAAGGCAAAGATCTCCGTCACGTTCGTCCTGGTCGCTGAAGCCAACGGCGAAGACGAAGTCTTGGCAAGCATCGGATACGAGATCAAGCGAGTCGAGCCGCCGCCACTTCGGCGACCCGGGAACTTCTTCATCAGCAGAGACGGTGAGTTCGTCACGGAGCGGCCACAAGAGGAGGCTGAGCCACTATTCAACAACGAGAAAGTTCGACCAATTCGAAAGGAAGACCAGTCATCATGAGCAACGAATCAAACGCGCAGGCGGTAATCAGTTACATCGAAAGACTTCTGGCGACGCGCCCTGAGGTTAAGGCCTTTGAGGCGGATGGCATTGAGGTGCCGTTCGTTGTGTCGGGTGGGGAACTGCTTCAGCTCCGGAGTTTGGTGGACGACTACCTGCCCCGTCCACGACGTCGCAAAGGCACAGCGACCTTTACGGACCAGACGTCCTTCGAACAACACGTGAACCGCTTCAAGAACGAAGCCAGCACGCTATGGGCAACGCGATCAAGCGAAGGTGTCGAGTTGCGCTGCGTGCTCAACTACCATCCAAGTGGGGATGCTCTGCCGGAGCACGGCGATCACGTTGGGGTCTACTCGTGCCCGGCTTCCGAAGAGTGGTTGGCGTGGCAGGAAGAGAACGCAACGTGGATGAGCCAATCCGAGTTTGCGTCGTTTCTCGAAGATCGGGAGCGAGACATCGTCGGTTCGGACAAGGCGCCAGATGACGTAAGGGCAGCCATGGAGCGTCTTGGCCGCGTCATTGCTGAGCCACTGGACTTGGTTGCCTTAGCTCGCGGGCTCCGTGTGCACGTGCGAAGTGAGGTGCAAAACGAAACCAACCTGCAAACCGGTGAGTGTGAGATCCAATTCAAGACCGAGCACTCGGCTCAACGCGGAGGCCAGACCGTCGTTGTTCCTGGCGCGTTCGTGGTGCAGATTCCGATCTTCGAACGGGGCGAGGAGGTTCAACTCGGCGTGCTGCTGCGCTATCGGGTAACCGATGGCATCAAGTGGCGATACGACCTGTATCGACCAACGAAGGTGCTAGAAGATGCCTTCCACCAGGCGTGTGAGTCGGCATCAAAAGAGACGGCGTTGCCACTCTTCTTCGGTACCCCAGAAGCTTGAGCGGTTGGGAGCGATGCGGATACTTGGAATCGATCCCGGCTATGCGACCTTCGGCCTCGGCTTGCTGAAGGACGGTGTGGCGGTGCGTGCCCTGACGGTCGCCACTGATGCATCGCTCCCGTTCGAAGAACGCTTTGGATGCATCGTGGATGAGCTGGAGCGGTTCCTCGACGCGAATCCTGTTGACGGCGTGGCGATGGAGATCCAGCGCGGCGCCCAGACTGGTACACAGCGAGTCGGAGGCACGAGCGCCAACGCAACCCGAGTAATTGAGGTGGTCGGCGCAGTGCGGCTCATCTGTCGCCGCAGAGGATTGCCATTGCTAGAGTCCCAACCAGCCACCGGTAGGGCGATGATGGGCATCGATCTGTCTGCAACCGACGCGCAGGTGATACGGGCGGTGCGCGCTCAACTGAAGTGGTCTGGAGACATCAAGGGACATGCTGCCGACGCGCTTGTGCAGGCCAACGTGCTGCACCGTCGTGCATTCGGGCGGGTGTCGATGCTGCCTACGGTGACGCGACCGAAGCCGCCTGCGCCACCTAAGAGACGGGCGCGGAAGAAAGCGGAGGTGGTGAGTTGATCGGTTTCTTTTGCGAGTGTGCAACCGCGAGTCCGCCTCCCGTTGTCATCGTGACGACGGTAAGCGCGAGTGCTGCAGCCACGGCACCCGTGTGGACTCTCGTTGAGCGCATCGATTGGGCCACCGAGATGCGGCGAATCGAGCGCCGCTTCCCACTGGCCAGGACCGAGTCCAAGCACGAACGCCACCTGCGTTGGACGCGCGAAGCCGTGGCACGCCTACGCCCCCGGGCAAGCCGCCCAGCGCGGGCGCCACGGGGCTGGACGTTGCCCCGGCACTGGCTGGTGAGGTTTCGTCCCAACCGCGTTGGCTGGGCTCTTGGCGGGGGCTGGAGGGTATCGGTGTGACAGTTGTTGGCTTTGCAAAGCCGTTGAGCCGACCAAAACGGATCGGTATTCCAACGCTCTACAGGGGCGTGCGTTTCCGTTCGCGACTGGAGGCGCGCTACGCCGCTTTCTTCGATGAGCTGGACTGGCCGTGGGAGTACGAGCCGGTAGACGCCGACGGATACATACCAGACTTCCTGCTCGACTTCGAACCCGGGATTCTGCTCTTTGAGGTCAAGGGCATGCGCGAAGAGCTGGACGGCGCACGGCTCAAGATCGAGATGTCTGGTTGGGAGCACGAAGCGGTCGTCGCCCCCGGGAAGATCGAGGGCACGCTGATCGGCTCGTTCCTGTCCCGAGGCCAACATGTGTTCGACTGGGACGATGCAGAGCTGTTCTTCTGCCTGAACTGCGGAAAGGTCTCTGTGAAGCCAGCTGGTGGCAACTGGCGCTGTCGCGTGTGCGGGTGTAACCCCGGGGGCGGAAACGAGCACGTTGGGGTGTTCGATCCGGCTGAGGCGTGGGCCAGTTCTGGGAATCGAGTCCAGTGGAGGGCTGAGTGAGCTTCTCTCGTTTTGCCGTCGGATTCACACGAAAGCGACGCGTTCACGCGCTTTCTGACGCCGCTTTTCGTCTGTGGACGAGCTCGATTGACTACGCCCGTGAAGAGCTAACTGATGGCGAGATTGACTCGTTTGCGCTCAGGAGAATCCCGTCCAAAGGTGGGGCTTTTGGGTGGACCAAGAGGGTGGTTCAGGAGCTGATCGACGCTGGGCTGTGGGAGCAAAAGTCTAACACTTGCTGGCAGATAGTCGACTTCCTTGGATGGCAGGACTCAGCATCGAAGGTACGAAGGAAACGCGAACAAGCACGCGATCGTATGCGCGAAGTTCGCGCGAACAGGAAGCAGAACGAAAAGCGAACATCCGGCGAACGTTCGAACGAAGTTCGCAACGGAGATCATCTATCTTCTTCTCTTCTATCTTCTAAGGGGGGTGTGGGGGGAGACGGAGATCTGCCAACCAGGGCTAAGCACCTGCTCGCTGGTGGGTGCAAAGCGCAAGACGTGCGATTCAGCCACGGAGATGCCAAGCAGTGGCCTGAGGTGCTGGAGGTGCTCGAAGCGTTCGGTGGAAAAATGGATGTCCGCACAGACAACGACGCTCGGGTCAGGGTGACGCTGGAGCGATTCGCTGATGGTTACACCCAAGCGGAACTTATCGAACTCATCCAGCTCGCTGCGCGCCACGAGTTTTGGAAGGGCAAGCCGTTGCCGCAGCTATTCAAGGACCCCGGCCGACTCGATGAGTTGCGCGGAAAGGCGGCTCCGTCCAAGCCTGGAACCGTGGTCTTGTCTGAAGACGAACTCGGAGGTTACGGGTGAACCGCGCCGAGCACGCCCGCGAGGTCAAGAACGCGTTGACCAGCCCGCAGAAGCTCTGCGAGGCGCTGGGTATCGCTGACGGTTCGAAGCGCCAGAGCACGGGGCTACTGGTGTGTTGTCCCGTGCACGGCGAAAAGGATGCCTCGTGCTCAGTCACGATCGGCCCAGACGGGACGATCCGGGTTCGCTGCTTCGCGTGCGACTTCGGTGGTGATGCGTTACACCTAATCGCCGCCTGCCACGGGCTGGATCTGCGCTCTGACTTCAAGCAGGTGTTGGCCGCGGGCGCTGACATAGCCGGGCACCTGCAGCTGCGCGACGAGATTCTGGGAGGCGAGCGTTTGCCAGAGCGCAAGCCAGTGCAAGCGCCTGCCCCGCGTCCAGAAGTCGACTACCCGCCGCAGGCAGAAGTGGACGCGCTTTGGGAGGCGTGTAAGCCGGTGACATCTGACGACGAGTGCCGTGCGCACTTGCTGTCGCGTGGCATCCAACCCGGTCCCGTGTTCGTCTACAACCTGGCGAGAGTTATCCCGCGGGACGCATCACTCCCGCACTGGGCGCGGTATCGTGGTCGAACCTGGACTCAGACTGGGCACCGCCTGCTCGTGCGGATGTTCGACGCCTCAGGCGCCGCCCGTAGCGTTCGCGCTTGGCGCATCGTCGATGGGGATTCGCCAAAGCGCTTGCCGCCGGGTGGGTGTCGAGCGAGCGACTTGGTGATGGTCAACCAAGCAGCGTGGCTGATGCTGCGGCGCCGGTGGTGCCCAACGCGGTTGGTGATAGCCGAAGGTGAGCCCGACTGGTTAACATCCGCGGTAGCGTGGTCAGACAACGCGAGCATCGGGATCGTTTCAGGCTCTTGGAACGAGGAATTTGCGCGAACTGTCCCGCGAGGCACCGAGGTCGTCGTGAACACGCACAACGACGAGGCGGGCGATCGCTACGCGGAGCAGATCCTGTCTACGTTGCGGAGTAACCCCAGCTGGAGGATGGCGTCGTGAGCAAAGACCTGAACGACAAGCTGCGCGACGGAACGTTGCCGAAGGACCCGAAGGACGGGACGGTTCCCGCCAATGAGGCAGCGCGGCGCAAGGCTGAGGCCGCTCCGATGAATGTGCGTTCTGTGCGTCACCTCCTAGATGGTGCGGCAGAGCGGGCGTGCAACCCGAAGCGGCTGGAGGACGCGTGCACCACAGGGCACTACCAGATCGACCAACATACCGGTGGGATGCGGCCCGGGTTCGTCTGGGTGTTTGGCGCGGACACGTCGTTTGGGAAAAGCACGCTCGCCACAGCGATATCGGACGCGAACATCCAACGGAATAAGCGTCCCCTAATCGTGTCCGTTGAAGACCCTGAAGAACTGTATGGGGATCGGCTTCTGGCAAGGCGTTCCCGTGTAAACTTCACACGGCTCACTCGTGGTCAGTGCAACCCAAAAGAGAGGGAAGCAATCTGGCATGTGCAAGCTAGGGCCGAGGATCAGCCAGTGTACTGCTTCGCCGGCACTAAGCCGATAGAGCAGATCGCCAAAGAGCTGAACGTCATAATCCGCAGCGAGGGGATCGACATCGTCTTCTACGACTACCTGCAGGAGTTCCAGTCCAACAAGCGACACCAAGACGAGCGCACCAAGTTCAAGCACATCAGCTCAGTGATGCGCGACGTCATCCGTTCGAACAACAAGACCGGCATGATCCTTTCACAGCTGACGATCACCACGGAAACCAAAGTTCCGAACAAGCACAACATCCGTGAGAGTCGCGATGTGTCGAACGCGGCCGAGGTTGTAGCGATTGGCTTCTGCCCAGACGCGAACGTCGCTAGGCAAGGCGGCTCTGACAGCGACGAGCCGTTGTTCGAAAAGGGACACAAGTACTTGCTGCTGGACAAGAACAAGGCAGGGCCAGCCAAGCGCTTCGTGCGGCTTGGGTGGAACGAGAACTCTGCGTGCTTCGATGATGTCGAGGACCCGGAGCAAAGGCGCCTTGAAGAAGAGGGGCGCCGGCTAAATGAAGGCATCGACGATGGGTTTGAATGGGACAATTTGGAACCGCGCCAACACTGGCAGGACAACTAGGAGGACAACATGACGAACGAAGAAGCAAAGAAACTACTGGGCAAGCGATCTTGCGCGCAAGATGCGCAAAGCACACCAGGCACGGCAGGCTCTCAAAGCCGCAGGCGAAGACGTTACGGGGTTGCGCGATGAGTGAACGAGAAACCGAAACAACGGTTCCAGACCACAGCGATCACCAGGTGGCTCAAGACAAGTGGCGCCAGATAATTGGAAACGGCGCAGGGCGCCTCGTTGAGGTAACCCACGTGTATAAACCAAAGTTCTGTGAGCGCGACTGGATGCACATGCCGGACCCGCCGGTCGTTTACCATGTTGTCTTCGAGGTGCTAGCAGACCGAGAAGGCGGAAAGGTTCTCCCATGAGCGCCCAAGACCTGAAAGCCTGGCTAGAGCAGCAGGCTAACGAACATGAGCGCGAGCAAAAGGCCACCGAGGGCCGCATGGGTGAAACGCCAGAGTACGACCACAGCGCTGCGGACGCAGCGACCTACCACCGCGGCGCCGCCGAGGCCTACCGCAACGTCCTAGCCAACGTGCGATGGGAACCCGTACTCATCGAAGGCGCTCAGGACGAACTAGCCGCAAGGCGTGAACTGGACGCCTTGCTCGTGCAACAGAAGGCGGTCCTGGGGAATTGCACACCGGAACTGGCTGCGCAGCTGCAGAGTGAGATTGACGCGCTGCGAGCGAAGTTGAAAGGCAGGGATTCGAGATGAATGACGATGTGAAAACCATGCTCACGGTGGACAACACTGGTCAGCCTAGCTGGACCGGTGGTTGGCCTGAGTTACCGCCTGGAGAATACGAGACGACGTTCGTCCCGCTAGTGCACAGGCAGCTGACAGCTGATGAGGTCGGTGTCCTGGAACGGTTCTTGGAGGCAAAGTGGGACGCGGAACACGAACCTAGTAAGCGCCAAGCAACCAAGGTCACCTTTAGCGACGAGCTATTCGCGCAAGAACTCGTGCGCCGGCTGAACATGCTCATCGAAAACGAGCACGTGCGCGACGCGGTTGGGCGGCTGATGTTGGAACGGGTTCCAGTCGATGGTGAGACCGCCAAGAAGCATCCGACGTTGCAATATCACCACGAAGACAGCCAAGACAGTGTTGGTATGCTCGGGGTGCTCAACGGCATCACGGGGTGTCTGCCGAGTGGGTACGGACTAGTGCACGCTTGCGTCGAGCAAGCCGATGGCGCGCTTGTGAAGTTCGGCGTCAGTGGGCAGCCCAGCGGTCAAGAACAAGCAGACGAGCCACAGGAGGCAACATGACGGACACGACAGAAGCGAACGAGACAACCGAGGAATGGGCATTGGTGGAGCTGATGGGTCACCGCAGCCTGGCGGGACGCGTGACGGAGGTGCAGCGCTTTGGCGCCACGCTCATGCGCATCGACATCCCGGGAGAGAGCGACGCGTTCACTACTCAGTTCTACGGCGGGCAGGCAATCTACTGCGTAACCCCGACCACTGAAGAGCTTGCGCGCAAGGCAGCGTCGCGACTGTTGCCGAGGCCGACTCACCCACTGCTGCCGCCGGCACAGCGCTCGCTATACGACGATGAAGACGACTGGGGCGATGCCACATGAAAACCACCCTAACAGTATCCTGGGACGGCAACGCCAAGCTCGTGCAGGGCGGGCTTCCGCCTGGTGAGTACGAGGTGACGCTGGCGCCAGTGCCGCCGGTTGCGCCCAATTATGGGAGCATCTACGCAAACCGCACGGCGCCAGCTTGCGTCGTGCCCGATTGGGAGGGTCTCGGGGCGGTGCTCTCTGCGGCGGTTGACCACGGCAAACGCCTACGAGACTGGGAACTCGCTTGCGAGGCGCTGAAGAAGCTGGGTGATGGCGATGGGTGACGGCGTTTCGCGTTACTTCTGCACCACGCCATCCACAGCGGCGGGAATTGAGGAGCCAGCGCGTCGATTGTGCGAGGGGCCTCTGAGTTATTGCTCGGCGCATGAGCAGGACGCTTCGTGCCAGAGGCGACAGAGCCTGCTTGAGGCGGGCACCTTCGGCTTCCGGTTGGAGTTCTGGAAGTTCTACACCTGCGCTCAAGCCGGTGAGGAGCCGCGACGATACCCGAGTCCGTTCGTGGAGGATGTGGCACCATGACTGAGGTGTTATTCTGCGACAATCTACCCTCGGAAACGCTTTCACTCATTCAGTGTGGCCAATGGGGTCCGCCGCAGCTGTGCAAGGTTCCGGTGTTGGATTGCTTCAGTGGTTACCAGGAAGACAGGTGCGATGACCGAATGCTCGGCTTCGTGCCATTCAAGGATCAGCGGCTGTACTCAGCTGTGGGCGACCACGAGATTGTGGTTCACGGGTGCGAAAGGTTCTTTCGAGTATGACCAACCAAACCAGACGAAGCTTCCTGACCGCGCTGGGTTCCTGCGTGCGCAGCGCGGCGTTGCCGCAGGTTGACACCACGCGCATTCCGACAAGGTTTGCGATGAGCACTGGCGCATTGGTAGCGCCGCTGTGGAGCACTTGTTTGCCAAACCAGTACGCGCCACCAGAAGGGATGAAGCTCATCAGCGTAGGATTCGGTGAGAGTCCTGTTAACCCGGATTGCCGGAGCAAGAAAATTGGAGTGGTTTGAACATGTCGATGCTTGAAGGCCACTACTGCTCAAGGGATGGCGTGTACTGGCACAACGCCAAGTATTGCAGCAACCGTTGTCCGTACCACATCCGCGACGGGACACTCACGATGCCGCCGATGTCACTAGGCGAGGCCAACGCGGTTGTGCAGAGGCTGACGAGGCCTGAGCCGCAAGCGACGTTGCCAACGGGTTGGGAAGACGCGGACGTGATTGAGGTTCCGCAGCGGGAAGCAACAATCACAGGCCGAACACCTTTGCCAAGTGAGCCTGTCTGCTCGCAGGATGGGGTTATCTGGCATCCTGCCGGTGACTGCGAACTCGGGTGCGAGTACAAGTTCACGGATGGGGTACTGGAGTTCCCCGGACTTGGTCGGCCGCCAACCCCCGTCACGCTCAAAGGTGGACCACTTGGATTCACTTGGGCGTCCAAAGGGTGGCACCTGTGTTGGGATGGGGTGAGCTTCACAGGCAACGCGCTGCATGCCGCGCGGTTCGGAACCAAGGGCGCAGCTGAGTCGTTTATGCAGAGCGACCATGTGCGCGGGGTGTGCACCGAACGACGGGAGGGAGACCCCAGCCCAACCAAATAGCGAAAGGCCCCAACCGGTTGAGCTGGGGCCTTTCTTGACAGGATCAAAGCCGACGGTGGGTGCCGCCTCCTTGCGTGAGTAAGGAGTGTTGCCTGCATGCCCGATCACGTCAAGACCAAAACAACCCTCGACCCCGACGACGAGATAGCACTCGTCTGGTACTTCGGTGTTGGGATCACTCGGTTCGAGCGATCGAACCTGCAAGCGCAGTTGGATCAGCTCTACCTGTTTGGGGTGGGCGCGAAGGATTGCCCGGCCTGCAAAGGCAAATGCTTCACGCCGGTGAAGATCGTGCCCTGCGGTTGCGCCGATGGGTTCACCAAGCCGCGGACAGAGACCGAGGTACCACGCCCGTGCAAGCTGTGCCTGAAGCCAGGCGAGCATCGGGGACGCGGCTACCGCCAGGTGCCGAAAGAGTCACCGGGCGGCATGCTGTGGGATGAGCCGTGCGAGACCTGCCACGGGAGCGGGCACGTGCCGAAGGCCGGGCACAAGTGGGTTCCGGTTCGGGATCGCACTGTGCACCCGAAGGCGACGCAGCAACGAAGCCCCCCGCCGGACCCGGACTTCAACGACCTCGAACGCTACGGGATGGTGGTCCGCAGGCTCGTGCATATGAGCGAGCGCGCGGTGAAAACGCTGTTTGCGTACTACCTGATTGGCCACAACTACGCGCAGGACGAGACGAAGGGCGGGCGGCTGTGGGCGGTGCAAGCGCTTACGCCGGCGGGCAAGCGACTGCTCAAGCGGCACGCGGCGAAGCGGCCGAGCCAGCTCGTGGGGCTGAGCCTGGCGCACCAACGGACAGATGCGGG
>QJWJ01000499.1 GCA_003235365.1 Deltaproteobacteria bacterium | reverse complement strand
GGCGGCAGCGTCTCCCTGATCGAGCGGCGCGCAGGTCGCCGTGAATCGACAATCGGAGTCGTCAGGCGAGCATCCTATTCGCAGAAGCAGCCCCGGTGCCAACAGCCCCCCAACGCGCCAGTCCATGCGGGTTGCGTAGCAAACCGGAGTGACGCGTTCAAGATCGTGAAACGTCACTCCGATGCTCGCAGCCTAGTCCGCTGGCGGAGGCGCAGAGCGTCAGCGGCACTCTTGCGCCGAAGACTTCTTACGTCGCGCGCACGTACCGTCGTCACCGTACTTGGAGCAGTAGGTGAACTCGGCGGAGCTACCACAAGCGGGAACGGTGCTTCCGGTCCAGCCGCGGGCTCCCAGACAGTCTTGCTCGTCCAAGATGATGGGAGCGAACACTCCCTGGGCTTGCAACGTCGTCACGGGACCGATCACCGGCGGCGGGATGAAGATGATTCCACAGCCCGCGTTTGGATCCATGTTGACGGCGGTGTAGTGCTTCTCTTCGACGTCGTCACAGTTGTAGTCGAAGCGTGCACCTGTCGGTCGGCTCAAGTCGCCACTAGTACTCCACGATTTGTCGTTCTCCGTTTGGGTCAGGCGGGGTCGTGCATCGGCGTTGGAGTCGTAGCAGTCGTCGTAGCCCCCAGTGGGTTTGACTTCCGTCCACGTGCCCACGAGGCCGCGATCACAACCGGACGGGGATGAGGTGGGCATGTCACACTGAGTGACGCCCGTCGCCCCCTGCTCCGCAAAACCGTCGCCATCGCAGTCGGGGTACCAGACCGGGCTGTTGTCGTCCGTCTTGCCGTTGCAATCGTTGTCGAGGCCGTCGCACAGCTCGGCCGCACCGGTGTAGACCTTGGAATTGTCATCGTCGCAATCATCACCGCAGGCGCCGAGTTGATCCGAAGCGTGCCCGTCGCCATCGACGTCGATCAACGGATAGAAACAACCGCTGACCGGATCGCAAGCGTTGTCGGTGCACGGAATATCGTCGTCGCACGCGAGCCCTTCACCCGCCACACACCTGTGAGTGCTCACGTCGCACGTCTCGGTGCCAGTGCAAACACTCGCGTCGTCACAATCAGCGTCCACTTCACAGCTGTACGTGCAGTCACTGTCGCAGCCGTCGCCATCGTCGAGATTTCCGTCATCACATTGCTCGGTGGAGCTTTGAGTGCCGTCGCCGCAGCCGACCGGCAAACAACGCCCGTCGTTGCACTCGAGATCGGTGCCACACGAAGTCTGATCAGCCGCGGGTTGCCCCGCCTGGCAAACGTGAGTGTCGGTATTGCAGGACTCGGCGCCGTTGCACACGTTGCCGTCGTCGCAGTGCTCGGCGGTTTCGCACGAGAGCATGCATCCCACTTCACAGCCGTCACCATCGATGGCGTTGCCGTCGTCGCAGCGCTCATCTCCGCGGGGGTCGACCAACCCGTCACCGCAAACCGACGCGATGCAATTGCCCGCGACACAATGCAACCATTCATCGCGCCCTTCAATCGTACACACGGTGCCGTCATCGACGCGGGAGGCGGAATGACACTCGCCTTCGATGCACAGCTCGTCGCCATTGCAGACGTTGCCGTCGTCGCACTCCGCATCGCGAGCGCAAGACTGAATTACGGAAGGACCCGCGTCCGATCCGGGCTCGTCGGGCGGCCCCGCGTCACGCGGGCCCGGTCCGTCATCGGTGGCGCCGGGGTCGTCCGTCGTGCCCAAACCGCCATCGCCGCCAGAGGGGGCGTTGCTGTCGTCCGTCGTGCTCGATTCGTCGGTCTTTCCGTCCTCGTCCGTTTCCGCGGGGCCCACACCGTCGTCGGTCGCTGCTGCGTCCCCCGTACCGCCGGGACCCGGAGAGTCGTCGACGCTCGCGTCAGCCGCACTCGCGTCGGGCAGCTCTTCGCCCCCCAAGCTGCGCTTCTCCGCTTCGCACGACCAAAAGGCGAGCGCTGCGACCAGGACGACGCCCGTACGATTCGAGACCTTCATGTTCCACTCTCCGAAATGGCGAGGCCATCGGCCTCGAAGCAAGAAGCCTGAAAAGTAGCATGGGCCAACGCGCCTGGTGAGCCCCCTTCGACTACATCGGAATTGCCGTAGCGACTTTCACGGCGTCCGTTCACCAATGAGCCGGCTCGCCACGCTGGGATCAGAATCCGCAGGCGCATGGCGGAGTTGCAGTTGCAAGCGGCGTCGGAGTACGGCGGAAGCCACGGGGCCTTCCGCCATTCAGCGACTTCCGATTCGCTTCTGCTCAGCAACCGTGTCCACCCGGCGCGAGCATCAACCTGCACCACGGTACGCGTGGCACCTACCCGACCGTCAGTTTGCCGGTGGCTCCAACTTGCCGTCGCATTCCAGCGCGCCGAGGAACGCCACAATCGCTTTGAGCTCCTCCGGGGCGAGCTTCTTGTCGACCAGTTTCGGGTCGAGGTGCTCGTTCTTGAAGCCTCCCTTGGCCATGAACGCCACCGCATCCTCGAGCTTGGCGACTGAACCGTCGTGGAAGTAGGGCGCCGTGCGCGTCACGTTCCGCAAACTCGGAGTCTTGAACGCCGATTGGTCGGACTCGACCTTGCTGATCGCTTGCCGCCCGGGGTCAACCTTGTCGGGCGCGGTGCCCTCGAGCCCCATCCCGATGTTGTGGTACGCGCCTTGCTCCGCCATGAACGCATCCGAGAAGAACGGCGGCGTGTGACAGCTGTGGCAGTTCGCCTTGCCGGTAAACAGCTCCCATCCCTTCTTCTGCTCTTCGTTGAGCGCGCTGGTGTCCCCCGCAGCAAATTTGTCGTAGGCGGTGTCGCCACAGAACAGCGTGCGTTCGTAGGACGCAATGGCTTGCGTCACGGTCGCCACCGTTCCGCCTTCGCCGGGGAATGCTGCGTCGAACAGCGCCGTGTACTCCGGCAGCGCGTACAGTTCGTCAGCCTTCTTCGTCAGATTGTCGGCGCCGACGCCCATGTTGCCCCCAGCCCACGCGCCCTTGGCTTGTGCCTCGAGACTGTCGGCGCGCCCATCCCAGTACAAGCGTGGGAGGTATGCGACGTTCCACATGGCGGGGGCGTGACGGGTGAGCTTCACGTCCTTGGCACCAATCGCGGTGGGCTCGTGCCCCCCGGTACCGTCCTCGTTCTGATGGCACGAGTAGCAGGCGCGGCTGCCGTCGACGCTCAGGCGTTTGTCGAAAAACAGCTTCTGCCCGAGTGCCACCTTTGCCGCGGTCAGTGGGTTATCCTTGGGGATCTTCAAGGCGCCGAGACTCTTCGGCGGCGCGGGAACGGCAGCCGCCGCTGCGGCGGGTGCGCTGGCGGCCGTGGTCGCCGCTGGCTGGGCTTTGGTTGCTGGCTGCTTTGGTTCTGGAGCAGGCTTGGGCTCGTCCTTCGAGCACGCCGTACCCAGCACGGCGATCAGCCCAAGCGACCCCACGCCCAAGGCCCCAATTCCCAGCGACCAACGAGTTGCCGTGATTCCCATACCGTCGTCCTTCCCGACCGTGACGCCAATGGCGAGATCAGTACACGCCTGCGCCCCAACGACGCAGCTCGGGCCATCCTACTGAGCCTACCGTCGCAACGCGAGCGTTCGTTTCGACGCCGTTTGCGGCGACGGGCCACGCCAATTCGACTTCGATAACCCGACTCCACGCACGATGACGCACTGAGCCGTCTTGCTTCCGCACCGTCTGTCGGCCCCGCGAGCCGTGAGCAACCGCGTGTCGAGCTGCTCGACTGCGAGCCATCCGATTGCTGACCCACTCGGCGACGAACTACCGGGTCGCCCGGTTACCGAACCGCGGCCCGCCGGACCACAGCTTGCCGAACCCTGCTTGCCGAGTGACCGGCTACTGAATGACCGTTTGCTGAGTCACCGTTTACTGAGTCACCGGAGGGCGTTCGGACGGGTCTTGGATCTCGCCGACAGGAGGCATGTCACCGCTCCCGGGCAGTTGCGACGCGGGACGCCCCAGTGGGCTTCCCGAAGCTGGGGGCCTCGCCACCGGCTCTTCGAAGAACTCGCCACCACGATACTCCATCATCAACCGACGTGGGCCAAACATGCGATCGGCGTCGTCAATGGCCAAGGCCTCGCGCAACACGTCGTCCATGTGGTCGACGAGCACGACTCGCAAGTTCTTCAAGACACGCCGCGGGATGTCGCGCAGATCCTTTCGATTGTCCTTCGGGATCAACACGGTCTGCATTCCGCCACGATGAGCGGCAAGCAATTTCTCTTTGACGCCGCCGATCGGCATCACGCGACCGCGCAGGGTTATCTCGCCGGTCATGGCCAAGTCGTGGCGCACGGGGATGCGCGTCAGTGCGCTGGCGATGCTCGTCGCCATCGTGACACCCGCGCTGGGGCCATCCTTGCGGACGAAGTCCGGGAAGTGAACATGCACGTCCGACTTCTGGTAGAAGTCCGTGTCGATGCCGAGCACGTGGGCCCGCGAGCGAATGTAGCTCATCGCCGCCTGACCGCTCTCCTCCATGCCCTTCTCCAGCAGGCCGGTGATCGACAGCTTGCCCTTGCCACTGACGACGCTCACCTCACAATCGAGAATGTCCCCGCCGTAGTCCGACACGCTCAGCCCATGAGTGAGCCCCACTTCGTCGTGCTCCTCGGTCTTGCCCAGGCGATACTTCGGCACACCGAGATAGGTCGGGATCTCCGATGCGGCGACGGTGATGTCCATGTCGCGATTGCCCTCGCCCTCGCGCACGACTTTCAGCGCTACCTTTCGGCAAATGCTCGCGATTTCGCGCTCCAGGGAGCGCACGCCCGACTCTTTCGTGTAGTGATGTATCACCGTTCGAATCGCCGCATCGCTGACGTCGAGCTGGACGTCCTGCAAGCCGCACGACTCTTGTTGGCGCGGGAGCAGATACTTGCGCGCGATGTTCAGCTTCTCGAACTCGGTGTAACCGCTGAGCTGAATGATCTCCATGCGGTCTTGCAAGGGGATCGGAATGCCGCCGAGGGAGTTGGCGGTCGTGATGAACATCACTTGGCTCAGGTCGTAGTCGAGGTCCAGGTAATGGTCGTTGAATGTGGCGTTCTGTTCGGGGTCGAGCACCTCGAGCAACGCCGAGGCCGGATCGCCGCGAAAGTCCTGGCTCATCTTGTCGATTTCGTCGAGCAGCACGAGCGGGTTGTTCGCTCCGACCTTCTTGAGGTTCTGCACGATCTTGCCGGGCATCGCACCGATGTACGTGCGTCGATGCCCGCGAATCTCTGCCTCGTCTCGAACGCCGCCGAGGGAGATGCGCACGAACTTGCGCCCCGTCGCACGCGCAATGCTGCGCGCCAGGCTCGTCTTGCCCACACCGGGAGGACCGACGAAGCACAGGATCGGCCCCTTGAGCTGCCGCGTGAGCGCCTGAACGGCCAAGTACTCGATGATGCGCTCCTTGCACTTGGCAAGGCCGTAGTGATCCTCGTCGAGAATGCGCTCGGCTTCGGGAATGTCGTAGTGCTCTTCGGTGACGTCAGCCCAAGGCAACGCGAGGACCCAGTCGATGTAGTTGCGCACCACCGTCGCTTCGGCCGACGTGGGATGCATCATCTTGAGCTTCTTCAGCTCCTTTTCGAGCTTGCCACGCGCCTCTTCGCTCAAGGGCTTGGCCTTGAGCTTGTCTTCGAGTTCCTGCAACTCGTTCTTGAACTCGTCGCGCTCACCACCCCCGAGCTCACGCTGGATGGCCTGCATCTGCTCGTTGAGGTAGTACTCCTTCTGCGTCTTCTCCATCTGACGCTTGACGCGCGAGCGGATCTTCTTCTCCACTTGGAGGATCTCGATCTCCGCCTGCATCAGCTCGTACAGCTTGTTCAGGCGCGCCTTGGCGTCGGTCATCTCGAGCAGGGTCTGCCGATCGACGAGTTTGATGGTCGGCAGATTGGCGGCGATGGTGTCGCTGAGCTTGCCGGGGTCCGAGATGCTCTGGACACTCATCAGCACTTCCGGCTGCACCTTCTTGTTGAGCTTGACGTAAACCTCGAAGGTGCTCTGCACACTGCGGATCAACGCCTCTACTTCGACGCCACTTTCGCTGTTCTCTCCGACGTCTTCGACCTCCACGAGGAAGTAGTCGCGGGTCTCCACGAAGCGCTTGACTCGCGCGCGGTGCTTACCCTCGACCAACACCTTGACAGTGCCGTCTGCCAGCCGCAGCAGCTGAACGATGGTACCCACCGTGCCGTCTTGGTAGATGTCCTCCGGCGTCGGATCGTTGGTCTTGGCATTCTTTTGAGCCGCGAGAAAGACCTCTTTGTCCCGACCCATTGCCTCGTCGAGAGCCGCGATGCTCTTCTCGCGTCCGACGAAAAGCTGGCTGACCATGTGCGGGAACACGATGATGTCGCGCAGCGGCAACGCGGGAAGGCTACGGCGGCCAACGCCCGCCGACTTGTCGTTATCACCCTTGAAGAACATGGAGACTCGCCTGTAGTTGACCACCGAACGCGGTCGGTTGACCACCATCAGTGTAAGACAATTGCCGCGAAAAACTGCTGAAGGCTGGACAATCCGCGCCGACCCGCAGTCCAGCCGCCCGCCCACGGGAGCAGGACGTCGCCGACCGAACAACCAGGTCCGCCCGTGAGACACGTTGCTCGCCCCGGCGCGGCACCGAGGGAGCCTTCCGTGGCGTCAGTGGGCTGAGATCCGCCCGATGCCGAAGCTCTCGAACCAGCCGAACCGCCGCCTCAGGCGCCGGCAAGTTCCGCCTCTTTCTCGTTCTCGTAAACGATGAGAGGGCGCTCACCCTTGGCGACGACGTCGTCGTTGACGACGATTTCTTTGACGCCGATCTTCGAGGGGATCTCGTACATGATCTCCAGCATGCTCTCTTCCATGATGGCGCGCAGTCCGCGCGCACCGCTCTCGCGAGCGAGCGCCTTGCGGGCAACGGCTTGAAGAGCGCCCTGCGTAAACGTGCACTTGACTCCATCCATTTCGAACAGCCGCTGGAACTGCTTGACCAAGCTGTTCTTCGGCGTCTTGAGGATGTCAATCAGCGCTTCTTCGCTCAGCTCGTGCAGCGTGGCGATCACCGGCAAACGTCCGATGAACTCGGGGATCAAACCGAACTTGAGCAAGTCTTCGGGTTGAATCTGCGCGAACAACTCGCCCAGCTTCATCTCGTTCTTGCTCTTGATGTCGGCACCGAAGCCGAGCCGGCTCTCGCCGATGCGGCGCTGGATGATCTCGTCGAGACCGACGAACGCGCCACCGCAGATGAACAAGATGTTCGACGTGTCGATCTGGAGGAAGTCTTGCTGCGGGTGCTTGCGTCCACCCTTCGGCGGCACGTTGGCGACCGTACCTTCGATGATCTTGAGCAGGGCCTGCTGGACACCCTCGCCGGAAACGTCCCGCGTGATCGACGGATTGTCGCTCTTGCGGCTGATCTTGTCGATTTCGTCGATGTAGACGATGCCGCGTTGGGCCCGCTCGACGTCGTGGTCGGCATTTTGCAGCAACTGAACGATGATGTTCTCGACGTCCTCACCGACGTAGCCCGCCTCGGTGAGCGTCGTTGCGTCGGCAATGGCGAACGGTACTTTGAGGATCTTGGCTAGCGTCTGGGCGAGCAGAGTCTTGCCACTACCGGTCGGACCGAGAAGCAGAATGTTGCTCTTGGACAACTCGACGTCGTCCGCCGTGACGCGAGAATCGATGCGCTTGTAGTGGTTGTATACCGCAACACTGAGGATCTTCTTGGCGCGCTCCTGGCCGACGACATACTCGTCGAGGATGTGCTTGATCTCGTCGGGACGCGGAATCGGCTCGTTGCCGCCGTGCGGCTCGTCCTTCTCGACCTCTTCGGCGATGATGTCGTTACACAGGGCGATGCACTCGTCGCAAATGTAGACGGTTGGCCCAGCGATGAGCTTCTTCACCTCTTTCTGGGACTTGCCACAGAAAGAACAGCAAAGGTTCCCGTTCGAATCGTCGCGTCGTCGCTCCACTTTTGTTTCCTATCTTGCGTTGCGCTTACTGCCAAACCCGTGGACGTGAAGCAGCGGTGGGGTCAGTGCCGAAGGCGAACCACTCCGTTCGTAGTCACCCATTGTTTCGAAACCAAACCTCATCCAGCCGTCCGCTTCCGTTTCATTCGCGCCAGAGCCCCAGAAAACCGACCAAACCAATTCACCTGACAAACCGACACAGCCAGAATAACCGGCGAATTTCCGGAGCAATTTTCCTGGGAGTCTAGAGCGTGCCGCCGCCTCTCGCAAGCAAACGGCTAGCATGGACGCCAGCCTAAGCCTCCGTCACTCACGAGGCACAACGGACCGTCGACCGGCATGCCTACCGTGCAGGCCAGCAGCCCACAGCAAGACCCCGGGCGAGCCTCGTGATGCCCATCATCCCTCCCCCACCTGGCCCGTTTCGGAGCGCTGGCGGGAGTGGGTGCGGTCACTTGTCGTTCGCCTTGGTGCGCGCCTTGGGCTCGAATACCTCGTCGATCAACCCGTATTCTTTCGCCTGCTTGGGCCCCATGTAGAAGTCGCGCTCGATGTCGGCGGCAATGCGCTCCTCGGTATTGCCGGTGGATCGAACCAAGATCTGAGTGATGACGTCCTTGGTGTGACGGATTTCACGTGCTTGGATCTCGATGTCGGTCGCCTGACCACGCGCGCCGCCCAACGGCTGGTGGATCATGATCCGGGAGTGCTGCAACGCATGGCGGCGCCCTTTCTCCCCTGCGCCGAGCAAGAGCGCGCCCATACTGGCCGCTTGACCGATACAGATCGTGCTCACCGGACAGCGAACGTGCTGCATGGTGTCGTAGATCGCCAGGCCCGCCGTGACCACCCCGCCGGGGGAGTTGATGTACAGCTGAATGTCCTTGTCGGGATCTTCACTCTCGAGGAACAAGAACTGCGCCACGATGATGTTCGCTACGTCGTCATCGACGGCACTGCCCAAGAAGATGATGCGGTCCTTGAGTAGCCGGCTGAAGATATCCCACGTCCGCTCCCCGCGGTGCGTCGTTTCCACGACGTGCGGGTAGATCACCGCAGCGCTAGTGCGTCGTTCGAGGATGTCCAGCGCCTGAGCGCGAGTCTGCGGTACTTTGGTCACGTTCCCTCCGGATGATTCGGGTCAGTCGAGCTGGTTGATCTTGGCCTTGCCCTGGATGATGTCCAGGACCTTGTTCTCCAAGATCATGCCGATGAGCATCTCACGCTTCTTCGGATCGCGGTACTCCGCGCGAACCTTCGCGATGTTCTTGCCGGACTGCTCGGCCAGTTCGGCCATGCCCTCTTCCAGTTCCTTGTCGCCGATCTTGATTTGCTCGGCTTTGGCGATCTCCGCCATGAGCAAACCGGCTCGCACCTTGACCTCACTGTCTGCGACCAGGCGCTGACGGACGTCTTCGGGAATGCTGCGCGCCTGCTGGCCGCGGGCACGTGCCTGACTGAGCAGCTCTTGCTCGGAGATCTGCGTCTGCTGCCGAACGAGCGCGGGCGGCACCTCGATGGGATTGGCCTCGACGAGTTTGGCAACCAGCGCTTCCGCTACGGTGTTGTCGGCTTCTTCCGCCAAGCGCTTCTCCAAGTCCTTGGTCAGCTCTGCCTTGAGGCCGTCGAGATTGTCGAAGTCGCCCAGGTCCTTGGCGAACTCGTCGTCGAGAGCCGGCAGCACGCGCTCCTTCATGTCCTTGACGCGAATGGCAAAGACGGTCTTCTTGCCGGCGAGTTCCTTGTTCGGATGGGCCGCGGGCATTTCGATTTCCGCTTCGGCTTCTTCGTCGACTTGCTTGCCCAAGACAGCCTGCTCGATTTCGGGCAGGAGCGAGCCCGAGCCGAGCTCCACGTCGAAGTCCTTCGCACCCGCGCCATCGATCGCCTGGTCATCCACCACGACGTCGAAGTCGATGGTGACCATGTCGCCTTCCTTCGCGCCACGCTTCTCTTTCGGCGGCTCGAGCGTCGAGTTGGCGCGCTGCAGGCCTTCGAGTTCCTTGGCCATCACCTCGTCGGAGACGGTGACACTGGGTCGGTCGACCTCGAAACCGTCGTACTTGACCGACTCGATTTGCGGCACGATCTCCACGCGAGCCTTGTAGGAAAATGGCTCGTTGTCCTTGAGCGGCGTGGGTTCGATCGCGGGCTGACTCACAGCCTGCACGTTCTGACCTTCGAGCGCCTTGGGGTAGGTCTCATCGACCAGAGCTTGAACGACGTCTTGTAGGACGCACGGACCATAAAGCTGTGCGAGAACCATGCGCGGCGCCTTGCCCGGACGGAAACCGCGAATACGGGGCATCGGGTTGAACCACACAGGGCTCTTGACGAAGTACCGG
>QJWJ01000055.1 GCA_003235365.1 Deltaproteobacteria bacterium | reverse complement strand
GTTGAGCCGCTCGGCCATCTCGGCGGGACTCAGCGGCCCTTCGTGGTGAATGATCACCCAGAGCAGGGCGGCGATGCCCGGCGTGTTCGCTTCGGTGCCGGCGTAGAGATCCTCTGGTGGCGTTGCTCGATACACGGTGCCGTCCCCTCGCCCTGTGCGATAGATGAGTCCACTGTCGCACAGGTCCTTGAGGATACTCTTCACGCTTCCTTCGTCGTCTCGGGCAAAGCGTCGCAGCACGTCGACACGTCGAACTGCTTGTTTTGCTGAGAGAAATTCGTACACGGCCTCCCACAAGGTGCGACCTTGGTCGGTCGCGCTCTCCGAGAGGCGACGCAATTTCTGCTGGTATGAGCGCAGCGCGAGACCGAACATGTCGGCAATCACCTTCTGCCCGACGCCTTGGCGTTCCAGTTCCGTCGTCAGGTCGACGAACACCTGATTGGCGACGTGGGCCAAGGGCGCGCGCAATCCCGCAGAGGTTGCGACGTGAGCAATCAGCACCGTGGTCTGACGGACGAGGCCGTCGATTAGCGCCTTGGTGTTCATATGAACCAGTATGATGTGCACCAGTTCACAAAAACAGCGTGAGAAATCACGCCACCGAATCGTTCTGGCAACGCGCGGTGGATCTCGACGCATTGTGGCTTTGCGGGGCGATACCGGCTGGTTAGACTCACCCTGGTGAGCGACGCTTCCGTCAAGCCAGAGCAAGCGACGTTGTCGACGTCTGCCCATGAGATTGAGGCCAATGCCCAGTTGCTCGAGGCGCTCACCCTCCATTCCGGCGACATCATCTCGCTGTTGGATGAACAGGGGAAGCTGCTCTACAACTCCCCTGCCACCATTCGCATAAACGGGTTCACTCCGGGCGAGCTGGCGAACATCGACACCTTCGCGATGATTCACCCAGACGACCGCGCTACGGTCGGGGAAGTGTTTCAGAAAGTGTTGCGTGAGCCTGGTGCCGTTCACACCGTCCAGTATCGCTACAAGACGAAGGACGGGCGTTGGCTGTGGATGGAGGCAATCGCGAGCAACCAGCTCGACAATCCGTCGGTTCGCGGTGTCGTGGCCAACTGCCGGGACATCAGCGAACGCGTGGCTGCCGACCAAGAGCGCGCGCGTATGCAAGCGCAGTTGCTGCACATGCAGAAGCTCGAGAGCCTCGGCGTTCTCGCTGGTGGCATCGCGCACGACTTCAACAATCTGCTGATGGTCATGCTGGGTGAGGCGGACCTGTTGGTTCAGGGGGAATCGGACCAAACGGTACAAGACGCAGCGGTTCGCATTCGCAATGCGGCGGAACGCGCTTCGGAGCTGACTCAGCTGTTGCTGGCGTATGCGGGCAAGGGGCGGATCGACATCGCGCCCACCGAGTTGGTCGATCTGATCGAAGGGATGCGGCCGTTGCTTGGCGCCACCGCCGGCAAGAAGAACAGCCTGAGCTTCGAGTTAGATGTGAAGAACGCCTGGGTCAAGGCGGACGCCCGCCAACTACGCCAGGTGATCTTGAACATGATTCAGAACGCCTCGGAGAGCGCGACGCGGCCCTTGCGGATCGGTTTGCGTGTGTTTCAGGCGTCGCTCGATGCCGACGCAATTGCCGACTTGATCGTCGCCGACAAGTTGACCCCCGGCCGTTACTGGGGGCTCGAGGTTCGGGATGATGGGGATGGGCTTCCGGACGGGATTGCGGACCGCGTGTTCGATCCCTTCTTTTCCACGAAGCAGACGGGTCGCGGCCTCGGTTTGGCCGCAGTGTGCGGGATCGTCAAGGCGCACCGTGCGGGGCTTCGCATGACCGACTGCGCCGCGGGCGGGACCACGTTCACTGTCTACTTCCCCGAAACGGAAGCACCCCGACCTCAGCGACCCGCGAAGGTGAATCGGACGGGGCCAGTCGGTGCCAGTCGGGTGCTGGTCGTCGACGACGACAGCGCGGCGGCAGAGACCACGGCGCGCATCCTCGCACGCGTCGGATTGAGTGCACACACGGCGCCGTCAGGAGAAGAAGCCCTGCGACGTCTGCAGGAGCTGGGTGAACAGTACGACTTGGTGATTTTGGACATGATCATGCCCGGCATGGACGGTTCGCTCACGTTCCGTCGATTGCGCGAGCTGCAGCCCGAGCTCCCCATCCTGTTCTGTTCCGGTTTCGACGATGACATCGCGCAGCAATGTTTGGGTGAGCGCAAGACAGCCTTCTTGCACAAGCCGTTTCACTCGGGGCGCCTCCTCGCTCGGGTGCGCGAGCTGTGTGATGACAGTGTGTCTCCGTCACTCTGAGCGCTGCATACGTCTGAAATGAGAAGAGCCGACCCTTGCGAGGTCGGCTCTTCATCGTCGGGATGGCTCGGACTTAGGGGGTCATGCCACCCATGCCGCCAGCAGCCGTCGAGCCACCAGCTGCGGTGCTGCCGCCTGCCGCCGACGTGCCACCCGTGGCGGTGCTGCCGCCGGCCGAAGGCGTCGAGCCACCGGCGCCACCGGCGCCGCCCGCACCAGGCGCTCCACCGGCTGCGGCGGGCATGCCGCCCGAGCCGCCAGCGCCGTCGGAGGGGAGCATCAATGGCGTGACATTGACGGGCGTAACGCCGTCCGTTCCGAGCCACGTCAGGCCGCTGAGGCAGAAGTCGTACTCGGCTGGAGCACTCGTCGAGGTCGTGACCTGGATTTGCAGGGCCTTGACCTTCGTCGGATCGATGATTGCTTCGGCGAAGTCGTCGCTCGCCCAACTCGGCGGAACGAAATCGGCGAACATGAGGATCATTTCACCGTCGGTTTTGATGTCCTTCGAGCCACCGCCGTGCACGAACGCCTGGTCATCGCCGAAGCCGTCGATGGACATCTGAGCGCGAACGGGTGGACCACCGGTTACGCCAGTGACCGTGAACTTGACGCCAGCGACACCTGCCGCCGTCGCGTCCCAGGTTTGCACCAACGTGCCGTCTTCTTCGTTGGCCGACATCTGAATGCCGTACCCCGAGCCGTAGCAAGAGTAGTCGGACATCGCTTCGGCCGCGACGCCACGGAAGCAGATGTTGCCCGGCGTGCCGCCGTCGTCGATGCAGTAGGTCGTCGGTACCATGCAAGCGGCGGCCTTCGAGTCGCCATAAGCGAACACGTATGTCGCGCCGTTGACACCGTCGGCGTTGATGCCGGTGTGGGCGGTGTTAGTGCA
>QJWJ01000005.1 GCA_003235365.1 Deltaproteobacteria bacterium | reverse complement strand
GGTGGAACGCGCCTCCAGCCTCGAGGTTTGCGGTGTACACCCCGGGATCGAGGGGTTGTTCCGGCGTCCAGATCCGCACGTGACGCGACACATCGACCGCTGTGATCGAGCCAGCAACCGGGTTGCCGGCGGCGTCCAGGACCTCGACGGGCGTTTGTTCCAACGCGGTTTGCAAAGTCTCGGTATTCACCACGCCGGCGATCAGGGCGCTGGCCGCTTCCGGAGTCTTCTCGTACGAGTAAGGGATGAGCACGACGCTGTCGCTGGGCACTACCGAGTAGGCGTCGAGCACTGCTTGGGCGATGGGTGCCGCGGCGACCCAGCACGTCTCTGGAGGTGTGGGCAACGGCTGCGCCGCTTCAACCAGCCCGCTGAGCACCAACGCTGCGCATCCGAACAATGCGGAGCAGCCGAGGCGGGCGTTCATCATCGCATGAGTTTGCCAGGCTCACCCGCGTGGACAAGGCTGCGTTCCGCTGCGATTTGCGGGATCCCCCCGAACCGTTGCAAACGAACACGAATTTGCGACGGGCCAACTCCCCCGGAAGCGCAGCGAAACCACCCGAATCGGCGTCGTTTTGGGCACCGAGTGGTGCTCCGAAAACGGCGCCATCTCAGGCCACCCTCCTGTCGAGCAAGCCCACCACTTTGGCGAGGCTCTCGCGCTGCTCAGCCCCGCTGACGGTGCTGTAGTGCTCGACCGTGCGGTCCGTGGCGTGACCCGGGATGCTCTTGGTGATGAGCTGCTCCACCTTGGCAGCGCGCGCCAGATCGGTTGACGTCGGCCACGTGCTGCAAGAGTCACCCGTCGCACGCATCCTGCGTTGCCTCCAACGTCGAGCATGGCAGCCCGTGCCGGGCTCGCTGTACGTCTACGACTGAAGCAGCACCTCTAGAACCGGTCGCGCCCACTGGGGGCAATCGGCAGGCTCCACGTGTCGCTGCAGGATGCCGTTTCTCGCGAGTAGGATCTCTTTGGGCTCAGGGCGCTGACCTAGCTTCGGATCGGCGTCGGTGCTGTTGTCGAAGACACGCAGCACTGTCAGGCGCGGTGCCAAGCGAACGAGATTCGCCATGCTCGACGTGTAGCGCTGCCGAATCTTCGCCTCTGGAATATCGTGCCCACCGGCGACAACTCGCGACCGGACTCGCGCTAGGTGCATGTCCGCGCCAGCCAGCCCCACAAAGAACACCGCAACTTCTAGACCGGCGTCCATCGCTTCGAACAGCAGGTTGGTAATTGTCCTTCCACCGAGAGTAGTTTCAAACGCGTACTCTGCATGGTCACGTATCGCCGTCTCAAGCCGTTGTCGACCTTCATGCCAGGCGCGACCATTCCCTCTTCCTCGCTCAGGGCGGGCGCCGCAGACAGGATTGCCCGAGTCACTTCGTCGGGGTTGAAGTACTCGCCACCGCTTTGTCTCAGAGCAGTGCCTGCAACACTGCTCTTGCCCGCCCCATTCACGCCAGCGATCACCGTGATGCGTGCGGGCTCAGTCACGCTCCGTCGCTGCTCCGGCGAGAGCGGCTTCCCCAAGAGCCTCAGGGGTCACGTCGAACAGACCACGAGCAGCCGCACGTCCGGAAGAGGTCTGCATGCGCGAGACCATCTTGTCGAGTTCGCTCGTCACGACAGGCGGCGTGGTCTGCTGCTGCGTCGAAGAGGAGACGATGCGTTGCCGATCGAGTATCGCGGCGCGAATAACCCGTAGCAATGACCCAGAATCCGCGGGCTTCTGCAACATTTGAAAGACGCCTACCTCCGCTGATCGAGCCGCGAGTTCGTTGGTGTGCTTCGCCACTAGCACCACCACTCGCATGTTCGGTGCTTGCTCGCGAAGCCGCGCAACAAGCGACAACCCGCCGACCGCTGGCATTGTCACGTCCAACAGCGCGACATCGAACGCTCCACTTACCGCCATCGACAATGCATTCTGCCATTCCGCTCTACGAACCAAGAACCCGGAACGGTCGAGATCGCGCGCCGCCTGTTCGACGGCGGGCTCGACGACCAGCACGCTGCCTGTTGGGGCGATTGTCATGCTCCTGAGTATAGTCGTCGCGATTGCGAGAGACCACTGGCGCCTCCAATCACGCCGCTTCGGTGGTGCTCCACTCCCCGGGAGCACCACTTCGCGCACCACTTCGACGTAACGGCTGGGTCGCCCGGGTCACGCCTGGTTACATGATTTCAATTAGTTGGCACGCCCTGTAACGACCAGAAACGGCATTTGGGGCGATTGCCAAGGTTGACGTCGAGGGTGTATTGCTCCGCTGCGCTCCGCAGAGTCCTGGTCGGTCGCAGCGTGGCTGCTCCCTCGGGCGGAAGCGAATCCCTTCTCCCGCTCTGCAAATGATAAGCAAATAAAATCAGTTAGAAGCCGGGCCTGAGTCGGCTCTTTCGTTGGAGCACCATCACACGCCAAGAACACGAACGCTCCTGAAGTACGCGGCCAGTCTGGACAAGTCCTCGTAGTCGGACGTGTACACAACGTCACCGCGAATCGCGGCCGAAGCCATGACAATCGCGTCGATGGTGTGCTCACTGGCAAGGCGGAGTTCCGCGAGTGCTTCACCCGCAACGGCTGCAATGCCGCGCGTCGTTGGCTCCACTGTGAAGGCGTCGAGCAGGCGTGCGACCGGACCGCGCTGTCCCCTCCACCATTCGGCAACCACAACGCTCGGGACCGTGACGATAGCTCCACCTTCAGTCCATGTTGCGAACCGAGCAGTCATCCGCCGCTCTCGCCGTTCGAGACCGATCAGGGCACCGGTGTCGAGCGTTATCCCTGCCATTCGCGGCGGGCTTCGTCGAGCTCCGCCTCCGTCAGCGGGGCTTCGCCGTCGAGCAGGAACTCGTTGAGGATCTGTTCGCGCACGCCGCGCTCACTACCAAACCTCCGCTCCTCAAGGCTCGCCAGGATGGTTCGCAGGCTGTCTTCGAGCCCGTGTTGCTCCAGCAGGCGGACGAGCTGTCTTGCTGGAGATCGCTCGCTCTCGGGAGGGGCGCTGTCTACGTTTTGTGCCACGTTCTCCCACAACCCTACGACAGAGAGGTCTGGTCAGCAAGGGGAGGCGGAACTGGTGCTCCACTCCCCCGGGAGCACCACTGCGCGCACCACTTCGACGTAACGGCTGGGTCGCCCGGGTCACGCCTGGTTACGTAATTTCAATCACTTGTCACGCCC
>QJWJ01000381.1 GCA_003235365.1 Deltaproteobacteria bacterium | reverse complement strand
GTCATCGAGCCAGGCTTGGCTGAGCTCTGCTGCTTGGGTGGGCGAAAGATCCTGCGAAACTGATAGATCGAGCGGTTCGCTCCAGGCTTCCGACGCAACCGCTCGGGCCGTCACGGCGAGTCCATCGATGACCAGTGGCCGGCCGCAACAAGCGCCCTCGCAGGCCACGTAGCAACACTCGCCCGAGGCTTGCATTTCGCCCGGACCGAGCGCTGGATTGCAGCAGCCTGTCGCTACCCATTCGGCCTTCATGCAGCCGTTCGCGTCGAAGGCCGCGGCGACTTCTTCGTCGCTGCGTGGGGGATCCAACAGGACTTGCCCCGTTCCATACTTTGCCTGGAACTCCATCGACTCCCGGTTGACGCAGAAGGTGGTCGGGGTTCCGAACTCGCACGTTGTCGGTGCGGTCGGCGGCGCTGGCTCGGCGGTGACTTCCGGCGTCGGCTCCACGGGCATCGGTGTCTGTGACTGGGGATCGGGATCGCCAGGCGTGACGGGGGGCTGTGGATCGGGGCCGGGTGGATCGACGCCGGGGTCTGGCTCGGGGATTCTCGTGTCCGGCGGGGAATCGGGGGTCATTGTGTCTGGCGCGGGATCAGGGGCCTTCGTGTCCGGCTCGGGATCGGTCGTCTTGGTATCCCCCTGCGGCTTGGCGGAGGGACCCGGCTCGTCGTTCTTGGGATCGTCGGCGGGCTTCTGGTTCTGTTCACCGGTGGAGCGATCGGCGTCACCGTCGCTCGAAGTGTTGGCGCCGCAAGCGACGGTGCTTGCCAGCAGGCCGCCAGCGGTGATGGCTCCGGCGAGGCGTCCGAGCAACTGAGTCGATGAGAAGCGCATGAGCCAATTAGGGCTCGAATCGTGGGTTCGCGCAAGTCCGGCTCGCCGTTGCTCGTCATTGGGCGTGAGATTGTGAGACAGTCGACTCCGACATGGTTGGTACGACGCTGCCACTGGGCTTCATCACGACGGGTGGTCACCGGTTCGTCTCGCGGGTAGCGATGCTCTCGCTGGCGTTCGTTGCATGCGGCGCGTGTCAGCGCCCATCATCCCACCCGCCAAGCGGTTCCGCGTCACCGGCTCCTCCGTTGTCAGCGGAGGGTTACCAGCGTACTCCTGAACTCGCGTCGACCTCCGTTCCGGTCAAGATCCTGGGTTTCAACGATTTTCATGGTCAGCTTCACGGCGAACGCAGCCTCGACGAGCGCCCGGTCGGCGGTGCCGCGGTCATGGCTGCCTACCTCGAAGCGGCAGCTGCTCGGGTTGACGGGCGCGCTCTGATTGTCCATGCCGGCGATCATGTGGGCGCGTCGCCGCCAGCGTCGGCCTTGATGCAGGACGAACCGGCGATCGAAGTGCTCAATGTCTTGGCCAACGAGCATTGCCGAGCCGAGCAACCCAGCATGCTGCGTTGCAACGTCGTGGGAACCCTCGGCAACCACGAGTTCGACGAAGGTGCGCCCGAGATGCTGCGTCTGATCCGTGGTGGCAACCACGCGCGCGGCCCGTTCTTACAGGCGCCCTACGCTGGAGCGCGCTTCGAATACGTCAGTGCCAACGTCGTGAATGCCGAGACGGGGCGGACCCTGTTGCCAGCCTTCGTCGTGCGCGACGTCGGTCCAGTGAAGGTCGGCCTGGTCGGCGCCGTTCTGAAGGGCACGCCCGAGATCGTCACACCGCTCGGCGTCGCTGGGTTGAAGTTTCTCGACGAAGCGCCGGCGATCAATCGCGCCGTCCAGCAGCTACGAGCGCGGGGGGTCGAGGCGATTGGCGTGTTGATCCATCAGGGCGGCGAGCAAGCGCGCTATCCGGGGCGAACCAGAGGCGGTCAGGACCTCTTCGGGCCGATCGTCGACATCGTACGGCAGCTGGACGACGCCGTGGACTTCGTCGTGTCTGGGCACGCTCACGCTTTCACCAATGCGTTCGTCCCGAACGAGCAGGGTAAACGCATCTTGGTGACGCAAGCGTTGTCGGCGGGGAGCGCGTTTGCCGACATCGACTTGACAATCGATCTGCGCAGTGGGGATGTCGTGGACAAGTCCGCCGAGATCGTCGTGACCTATGCAGACGTGCCGCCCGGGGATGCGCCGCACCCAGCGGTTGCGGCATTGGTCGAGTCTGTCGAGCAGCGAATTGCGCCCTTGGTCGACCGGGTCGTGGCCCGGGCGGCGATGCCCGTCAGCCGTGACGAGAACGACGCCGGCGAATCGGCGCTCGGCAACCTCGTCGCGGACGCCCAGCGCGCTGCGACCGGTGCAGACGTTGCGTTCGTCAATCCCGGTGGGATCCGCGCCAACCTGGACGCGGGCACGGTCACTTGGGGAGAGCTGTTTTCGATTCTGCCCTTTGGCAACTCCTTGGTCACGATGGACTTGACGGGACGGCAACTGCTCGACCTCCTCAACCAACAATGGGCCGGTGCGCCACGCATCCTCAAGACTTCGGGTTTGACCTACACTTGGGATACGACACGACCCGCGGGCACGAATCGAATCGTCGGTGCGTCGATCGGAGGCAAGCCACTGGATCCGGCGCGAACCTATCGCGTCGTCGTCAACTCGTTCACCGCCGCGGGAGGCGATCGCTTCACGGTGTTGCGTGGCGGGACTAATCGCGTAACCGCCATGCTCGACTTGGACGCGCTGGTCGACCACCTCCGCCGATTACCCCAGCCATTCACGGCCGCCGTCGAAGGTCGTATCGAGGTGCGCCACTGATGCTGGCGCGTCGCCAGAACTGAGCCGACTTGCCGTGGTAGGACGTGTCGCGGCGGCGGCCGCCGCCGCATCGACTCGGTTGATGCCTCCCGCGCCGGTTCCCGTTCGCAGCGGTTGGGAGGTTGGGTGTTCGTCCAACGAACCATTCGCGCGCACCTCGGCCTACCTGCATCGACGTGGCAGGCGGGCGACCGTCCGCGAACTCGGTCGTGCGTCGGTTGCCATTTGTCTGGTGCGTTGGGCGGACAGCGACGATTATCCGGGTGTTGGCTGTAGGGGAGCAGTCGTCTCTCCCAGCGGTTGGAGGATGTGATGGAATTGATCGAGAAGTATCAAAGCCTGTTCATGCAGTATGCGACGGACATCGGGATGAGGATCCTCGCGGCGATTGCCTTCTGGGTGGTCGGGCGCTGGCTCATCCATTTGGTGGTGCGCATCGTTCAGAGTTCGCTCGAGCGACAGAAGGTCGACCATACGGTGTTGCGATACGTCGGATCGATCGGCTCGGTGACCCTGAACGTGCTGCTGGTCGTCGGCATTCTCGGCTACTTCGGGATTCAAACGACGACTTTCGCGGCGCTGGTCGCAGCCGCTGGCGTCGCCATTGGCATGGCCTGGTCCGGATTGCTGTCGAACTTCGCTGCGGGCGCTTTTCTGATCGTCTTGCGTCCGTTCAAAGTGGGTGACTACGTTTGTGCCGGTGGCGTCACGGGCACGGTACGCGAGATCGGATTGTTCACGACGTCGATTGATACGCCGGACAACGTCATGACCATCATCGGCAACGGGAAGATCTTGGCCGACAACATCCAGAACTTCAGCACCAACTCATTTCGACGCGTCGACCTGAAGGTGCAACTCTCGGGTGCTGCGGACTGTCACGCGGCGATGAAACTACTGTGCGAGAAGGTCGGAACGGTCGCCAACGTCGTGGAGAAGCCCGCGGTAGATGTGGAGATCCTGGAGTTCACACTGGTCGGACCGGTATTGGCCGTACGTCCCTACTGCCACACGGACCATTACTGGCAGGTCTATTTCGACTCTTACAAGATGGTCATGGACTCTCTCGCCCAGGCGCAGTTTCCAGCTCCGATGCCGGCGCAGGCTGTGTTCGTGCATCAGTGACGCGAAGCGGGGCGTGGCTGAAATGAGCGTTCGCGATTCGCGAACGCTCATCCGATGCAACAGAGAATGGAGTCGAGAAAGCGACTGCAACGGGGCGGTTATTCAGGCCCTCACCCGGGGCCTGAATAACTGACCGACAATCGTGCTCGCCCACCTAGCCCGAGTCCGCCTCGTGTGGGCGACTCGGCACCGCCTGGGAGTTGGCGCGAACGTCCTGTGCTTCGCTGCCCGGTGCGCCCCGTGGGCGCGTTCCTGGAAGCTCCCGCCGTCGTCAGGCGGCCAAGGTGGTCGGGTGCTCGCGCTGGACGTGGGCCCCGAAAAACCAGCCCCGATGCCGCAAAATGTTGGTTCTGGCACGGGGCGGACTCTACCCAGAGGGCAGCGGCTGCGCTAAAGGCTGCGTCATGACGCTTCCGACGCTGCGTGCCAGTGACCACCTACACGATGTCCGCTACGAGATCCGGGGCAACCTTGCGCGGCGCGCCGACGAGTTGGAACGGGCCGGCTTCGAGATCATCAAGCTGAACATCGGCAATCCCGGTGCTTTCGGTTTCCGCATGCCGGAGACGATGCGTCGCGCGATCGTCGAAAACCTCCACAACGCCGAGCCGTACTGCCACCAGAAAGGGATCTTCCCCGCGCGCGAGGCGGTGGTGATGCAGCAGCAGGATCGCGGCGTGATGGACGTTTCGGCTGACGACGTGTTCATCGGCAACGGAGTCAGTGAGCTGATCATGATGTGCATGCGTGCACTGCTCAATCCCGCTGACGAGGTGCTCGTGCCGTGTCCGGACTACCCGTTGTGGACGGCGTCCGTCACGATACACGGCGGTAAGGCCGTACACTACCAGTGCCGTCCCGAGGCGAACTTCGAGCCAAACATCGACGAGCTGGCGTCGCAAATCACAGACAAGACGCGTGCCATCGTCGTCATCAACCCCAACAACCCGACCGGGGCCGTGTACTCAGAACAGACGCTCCGCGCGATCGCGCGGTTGGCGGAGAAGCATCATTTGGTCATGTTTGCCGACGAGATCTACGACGAGATGCTCTACGAGGGGGCAAAGTACGTCCCGCTGGCCACGCTCGTCAAAGACACTCTGTGCGCGACGTTCTCTGGGCTCTCCAAGGTCTATCGCGCCTGTGGCTTGCGCGTTGGTTGGGTCAGCTTCAGTGGGGAAAGGACCCACGCCAAGGAATACCTGGCTGCGGTCGAGCTGCTGGCGAGTTTGCGGTTGTGCGCCAACGTTCCGGGACAGTGGGCCGTGCAGACCGCTCTCGGCGGATATCAGAGCATCTTCGAGCTCACCGCGCCCGGTGGCAGATTGTACGAATCGCGGGCGGTTTTGCTCGATGCCGTTGCCCGAAGCAAGTACCTCAGTGTGGTCGCCCCCGCCGGTTCGATGTATGCGTTCATCCGGGTCGATTCGAAGTTGATCCCGGACTTCGACGACCAGCAGTTTGCGCTGCGGCTGCTCGAAGAACGACACGTGCTGGTGGCACCGGGCAGTAGTTTCAACGTGCCCTACGTGGACCACTTTCGCACGACTCTGTTGCCCGACGCAAAGATGATGGCGAAGGTGTTTGATCGCATCGAAGCGACCCTCGACGACATGGCACGGGAGAAGGCGGCGCAGTGACCGAAGAAAACGCCCCCTCAATCACGAAATGGGTCTTCGCCACTTCCAACCCCCACAAGGCGAGGGAGGCAGCACAGATCCTCGAGCCGCTCGGCATCGAGTTGCTCTCTCTCGACCGATTCGAGCAGTCGACGGAAGAACCCGTCGAAGATGGCCTGACCTTCGAAGACAATGCGCGGATCAAGGCGCGCTCCTACGCGGCACAGCTCGGGTTGCGCTGTCTCGCCGAAGATTCGGGACTCGAAGTGGATGCGTTGGGGGGCAGGCCAGGCGTTCACTCGGCACGCTATGCCGGTCTGGACGGCAGCCGCGCCGAGCGTGACCAGGCGAACAACGACAAGCTGTTGGCCGATCTGGCGAACGTCCCGCAGGATCGACGAAGCGCGCGCTTCGTCTGTGCCGTCTGCGTCGCAGAGCCCAGCGGTGAGGTCGTCGCCGAGGCTCGCGGGACGTACGAGGGGCAAGTCGCGTTCGCACCGCGAGGCGACGGAGGCTTCGGATACGATCCTTTGTTGCTGCTGCCGGATTTGGGGGTCACCTCCGCCGAGCTGAACCCGGACGAGAAGAACCGCCGTTCTCATCGCGGCAAGGCGCTACGCCTGTTGGTTCGCGCGCTGACCTGATTCGTCGAGGACCTGGCCTCGACTCGCGCTTGGGTAGCGTCTCGCTCCTCAGGGTTGTCCAGTCAAGCTGACCGTCTTGATCAGGGCCTTCATCTGTGCTTGCAGTTCCGCTTGTTGCTCGGAGAGCTGCACGAGCTTGCCGGATAGCTTGCCGAGCTCCTCCTCTTGCAGCGCCAATTTCTTGGCGAGCTGCGCTTGAAGAGCCTGGTTGCCGGTCGTTTTTCGCAGCGTGTTGAGGTTTGCCCGCACGCGGTCCTGATCCCGACCCAAGTCGTTGCGCAGGCGTTCCAAGCGAGCGCTTTCGGTACGCACGTCCTGCAACTTGGATTGCAGTTCGAGCACTTGCTTCAAGGTTTGCGCCGCCTCGGGTGGGACCTTGCCGCCTTCGAGGTACACCTTCAGCACGGTCAGTCCCAGTGACGTGTCGATGCCGACGTTGCGTGTCGTGCTTCGGGCCCATTCGACTGGAAGCTTGGCTTTGCCGCGCTTGGGCACCTCGACGGGGAGCAGTAGGGCTGTCGGCGTTTCGACGGTACCGGCGGGTTTGTTGCGCAAGTCCCAGTCGGATCGGCGCTCCACCTTCACGAATGCGGTGATGGGTTCATCGTGAAGGTTCTTCAACTCGAACGTCGTGATCTCTATTCGGAGCACCTCGCTGACAATCAGGCCGTCGCTGATGCGCAAGAGCTTGCCTCCTTCCTCTTTCGTCGCGTAGTCCGAGTCGAGCGAGACCTTGCCGTCGATCGCGTAGCTGACGAAGTGGGTGGCGCCCGGTTCGACTCGATCCAAGAACCCTTCTCCGACGAAGGTCCCTTTGGAGTAGAGCGTTACCGGACCCTTCTCCAGCGTCAGCGGTGTGTCGTTGGTGAACTTGATTGCACTGTAGGGATGCTCACCCAAGGGGTCGCCGGGCTCTTCGGGACGAAAGAACGCCACTTCTTGTGCTTTGACCCGCTGGTTGACGATGGCAACCAGCGTGGACGAACGATCGGGCACGGTGACTGGATCGGCGATGTCATAGCGAAATAGCGACCCCATCTGCTGGACCTCGACTTGCGGGGCTGCCTGCAGCTCCAACGCTTCGCTCATCGGGGCCGGTTTGGGTGCCGGCGGAGCCATCGAGCGCATCGCGGCCCTGCCGGCCCCGCTGCCGACGGACATCGATTTCTTCGCCCGCTTGCCCGGATAGCCCTTCTCGGCTTCTGCCTCGTCGTAGTCCTCGTCCTCGGCGGCATCGTCCCCTGGGGCTTCCATGGCGGCTTCCTCGACCATCTCGAGCGTGCCGCCCTGCTCGACCGGCGGCGCTGCCGCGACCTGACGCCCCCTGGGGCTCATGTCGACGCGCTCCGTGTATTGCGATGAGTGTAGGTCGTAGATGAATGATAGAGGGGCGCCCGCGACGAGGCTCAACTTGACGTCACGCCAGTGCTCACCCGAGACGTTGTCGACGACGGCCCAACCCTGCAACAGCGGTGACTTCTCGTCGAGGACGATGCGGTAGGCGGGCTTCCACCGCGGCATCTCGACGATGTAGCTCGCGCGCAGCTCGTGGGAGGAATCGCCCGCGAGGCGTATCGACAGCGTGATGGGTTTCCAGTCTCCTTCGTTCAGCGAAACGTCGAGGCTCTCGTCCAAGCCGACGGCGAGGGTGCGGTCCAAGATCACGACAGAGCGTAGATCCGCAATGGGAAACACCTGCAGTTCGCCGTCGTCGGTGCGCAAGGTGACGCGCCATTCGGAGACGACTTCTTCCCCCTTCTTCGACTCGAGGTTTTCGACCCCCACGACGCGGCCGGTTGCGCTGCCGTAGCGACCCTCCACTTCGACTCGCGCCCCTCGGAATACAGACAGCACTTCGAGCAACCCGCGGGCGTTGCGAACCTGCTCGGGGATTTCGGACAGCACTCGGTCGCCGCTCTTTTCGAGGGGCAGCGAGATGCTCACGGCGCGCCCGTTGCCGGTGTCGATGACCGTCAGCGATTTGAGTAGATCGTTGATTTGCGAGGGACGGATCTGGAGCGAGAGCACGTCACCGTCGATGCTCCCTTGCCGCTCGAAGTATCCGACGCCGTTTTGGTAGAGGACCACGCGCTTGATGGGGATTTCCGCCGATGGCGCGTCAGGCAGCCGCGCCACGGCGCCCGAACCCTGACAGGCCGCCAAGAGCAGTGCGGCGAGTCCCCAAACCTTCCCCCGATGGTCGCGTTTCATGGGCGCAACTATACACGCATTTCCGTCCCGCACAGACGTGGGGCGAGTCCTGAGGAGTGTTGCCTCATGGCACCTTACAGCCATGGCGTCGGTGGGCGAGTCGACGACTCGGTCGACCCGCTAGTCGATTGCCAGGACTCGGGTCTTGACCCACGCTCGACGCAGCTCGATGTTGCGAAGCCCAATGGCTTCCAAACTCACGATGATAAAGAAACGCCTGCTTTCAGGGGAACCCTGCAAGAAGTGCCAGCAGGCTGAAGAGGTACTCCGCGGTCGGGGTTTGTGGGAGCGTTTGGACGAAGTGGTGTGGGCGCAGGAGGGGGACGCGGATTCGCCGGGCATGCAGTTGGCCGCCGAACACGGTGTGGAGCTGGCGCCGTTCTTCATTGCGCGTGATCCGGGGCAATCGCCGCGGGTCTACACCAGCGTGATCAAGTTCATCAAAGCGGAGCTTGCCGACGCCGCGACGACAGCCGCACCGCCCGGCACGGACGACACTTTGGCGGCCGCCGCTGAACGCCTCGACGAGACCGATCCCGTTGCGATTCTGCGTTACGCCTTGGGTCGCTTCGGCGCGCGCTGCGCCATTTCGTTCAGCGGAGCTGAAGACGTCGTGCTGATCGACATGGCAAGCAAGCTCGGCCTGCCGTTTTCGGTGTTCAGCTTGGACACGGGGCGCTTGCATGCCGAGACGTACCGTTTCATCGACGAGGTGCGTAAGCGCTACGGCGCCGAGATCCAGTTGATGACGCCCAAGCCGGAACTGCTCGAGCCGTTCGTCCGCCAAAAGGGGCTGTTCAGCTTCTACGAAGATGGTCACGGGGAGTGTTGCCGCATCCGCAAGGTCGAACCGCTGCGCCGAGCGCTGTCGACGTTCGAGGCCTGGGCGACCGGGCAGCGCAAGGATCAGAGCGTGACTCGCGCCGATCTGCCGGTGCTCCAAGCCGACCCGGCCTTCACCGGTAGCGCCGGTGAGCTGTGGAAGTTCAATCCCCTCGCCAACTGGTCCAGCGACAGGGTGTGGCAGTACATTCGCGACAACGATGTTCCGTTCAACTCCCTCCACGAGCGGGGCTTCATTTCGATTGGCTGTGAGCCGTGTACGCGAGCCACGAGGCCCGGCGAACACGAACGCGCGGGCCGCTGGTGGTGGGAGGCCGAAACTCACCGCGAGTGCGGACTGCACGTAGGTAGGAAGTGACCGACTCGACAGCCTCTCCGGTCGCGCTGGATCCGGCGTTGCAGGCGCTGTCGAGTAGTGTACCCCTGCTGCCAGGGAGCGGTCCCTTGGAGGTCTTCGCCGACGTGGTGCAGCTCGGGGGCGCCCAAGTCGAGCTCGTGGGGCTGGTCAGCGAGTGCGATGGAGCAGGCTGCGTGGGCAGCGCCGCGGCGATAGGCGCCAAGCCTTGGCACCGCGCCTACTACGAAGTGCTCGAGCGGCAGAGCATCGTCAGCGCCAAGGCCGGTACCGGTCCGTTGACGTTGCGCGACCCGGCTGGGGTCCCCTGTGCTGACGTCGAGCGCAGCCGGGTGTTCGTCGAGTCTGCCGACCCGACGCGTTGGCGCCACGCCCTGTCCAACGGTGTGGCTCTGGCGCCGGACTGGGAGCGCGCCTGTGAGCGCGCCCTGGCAGAAGCCGTCGAACGAGACGCTGTGTTGCTCAGCTGGTTCGGACCCGCCGCGTGGGGGAGCGACGCTGCGGCGACGGACTTCGGGTTCGAACCGCTGCCCGCGTCGGATCGGGCGGTCTGGGCTCACCTCGAGTCGTTGTACGAACTGGAACTGCGCCAAGTGAGCTGGCGCGAGCATACGGTCGTCGCCGCGGTCGGCTTCCCCCGTGCGCCGCACGTTCCGACGTGTCTGTCGTTTGCGGCACGTCGTGAACGGGGGGCTGCCGCCGCTGCTGCCTACTCCGAGTTCCTGCAGCGGGCGGGCTTTCTGTGGGGCGAAGAGCTGCCGACGAGTGCCCCCGAGCCGCAGCCGAACGCGGACTACCACCAGGAGCAATACTTGTGGCCCTCGTCTCAGGGTGCGTTGAGGCGCTGGCTGCGCGACGGCAGGCTGCCTCGGGTGGCGCCGGAGGCCGCATCTCCCGACGTTTACGTCGATCTCACACCGCCGCACCTCGCTGGGCGAATCGCGGTGGCTCGATGCCATCGGCCCTCTTGGATGCCACTCGTCTTCGGCAGTGGCTTCGGCGGCTACCCGGCGTCCGCGCCGCTCCATCCCATCGCTTGAACGGGTCGAAGCGGCCGGGACGTAGTGCGCGAACGCTGGCGCAGTCACGTCCCGAGGCGTGTCGACTCAGAAACGAACCGCGACCGTCTTGCTGCCGCCCGCTGCCACCTTTGCCGAGGCGCGTTTGCGACCTTTGCTCGGGTGGACGAAGACGACGCTGTGGCTTCCCGGCGAGACGGACATGGCGCGCTTGGGCGTCTTGCCGATGGGCCTGCCGTCGAGGATCACCATCACCGGAGGCACCGACAACAAGGTCAGCTTGCCGTTGCTGCCGCCCTTGCTCGATGACGAACGTGCGGCCTTGGACTTGCGCGCGGTCGTCGTCTTCTTGGCGGACCCGGCCTTTGCGCTGGCGTTGACCGTCTTCGCCGACGTTTCGGGCTCCGCGTCACCCTCGAACTCTTCGATCTCGCCGAGCTCTTCCGTATCCAGGGGCGACAGCTCGATCTCGACCTCCCGCTCCGCCTGACCGGGCGCGAACTCGAACTCCAACTCGAAGGGCTCGAACCCGTCTTTGGTTGCGATGACTTTGTGGGACTTCTTTCCGCTGAGTTCGGCGCTGTGTGGCAGCTTCACTTGCTTGCCGTTCACCTTCACCGTCGCCCCCGCCGCGTTCTTGCCCGCGGTGAACTTCGCAATACCTTTGAGCACCTTCAGCTTGATCGGATCGAGACTCAGCTTCTGACCCTCGCTCAGATTCACGGTTTGGAGCAACGGCTCGAAGGACTCGCTCCCAACGAACTTCAGTTGGTGTTCTCCGGGCGACAGGTCGTCGAGGCGTTGAGGTAGCGGCCCGATCTCCTTGCCGTCGACGTACAACACCAGCTTGCCCGACGCCGAATCCACGCTCAGCCCGGTGACGCCCTTTTCACGTTGCAGTTCGACGTTGTGGATCTTCGTTTCGTCTGCCTTGACGATCAGCGCCATCGGAGCCGACCTTTGGTACCCCTCGGCTTCGACGCGCAGGACGTGTCCGACGGCCTCGACCTCCTTGAGCTGGCACGGGGAGTTCTCGCAAACCAGCTGGTCGTCGAGGAATACCTTGACGCCATCGACCGCCACCGCGTCGGGGCCGGAAACGTTGACGACGAGTTCACCCTCGTCAGGTCCTGAAGCGACGATTGCGATGACGATCAGGCAAACCAGCGCAGCGGCTCCAGCGGCAGCCCACTTTCCGTGACGCTGCAGGAGGTCTTGGACGAAATCTCGCGCCTGAGGGGCCCGAGCGCTGGGTACTGTCGGCATGGCCGGCAGCGCGCCGGCCGGAGCAGATGCGCGGGCGCCGGGGAAGCTCGGTCGCAGGCTGTCACGCTCGTAGACGGTGGTGGGGGCGTCGTCCCACTCAGACGCGCTGGACGTCGCCGGAGGTGGCGCGCTCACCACCGCCGGACCACCCAAATGGGGAGGCATCGACGGTGGAGGTGGCAGCGGGGGGGGCGGGGGCAACGAGCCCAAGGCACCCGCAGGTGGCGGCGGCGGCGCGCTCATGCCGGGACTGAACGCCGGTGCCGACGACATCGACACGGCTGGTGGCGCGGCCAGCGGTGGCGCTGACAACGGTGGTGGGGCTGATAGCGGCGGGGGCGTACCAGGCAGCGGTGCGGCAATCGGTGGCGCAGCGGCGGGTGCTGGAGGATTCAACGGGGCAGATCCAAATGCCTCGAACGATGCCGCCGAGTTGTCCACTGGCGGCGGCGAAGGGGGAAGGGAATCCACGCTCCAAACCTGCGACGAAACTTGGACGCCCGGCGGCGGTGCCGGGGGAGGGGGCGGCTCGGGGACGTCGTGGGCAACGCCGGTCGGCAAGGCGTCGGCCCCGAATTCGTGCGCTGCCCCGAATGCCGCCTGTGCGGTCGGTTCCTCGTAGACGGCAACGCGGGCTTCGCGCGGAACGGTGGCAGCCTCGTCGGCTTCGACTTCGGCCGGAGGTGCGGTGATCTCTTCCGGTTCGACGAACTCATCCGCGTCTTCCGCCTCGAGCAGGGGCACTCGCGGACGCGGCGGCGGGGGCGGGCCGGCCGACGCGCGCATCGACGGGGGGACAGGTGGTAACGAACCGGAACCCCTCGTGTTTTGGGCTGGTGGAGGTGGCCTCAGTGAGGGCGGCGGCGGGGGGCCGGGTCGCAGGGAAGGCGGTAGCGGGACAGCTGAATTGGTCGCGCTGCGGGCGTTGGCTTCGAGTTCCGCCAAGCCGTCGGGCACGGGGTGCTCGGGGGCGCTGTGGTGAGGGCTGCTGCCGTCCATGTCGATGTCGATTCCTCCGCTGCGTCGGTCGGTGGCAGCGCCGGTGCCGGCCCGCTGCTGCGAGGCTGCGACCACCGATGGAGGTGGCGGAGGGAGTGAACGACCGGCGCCAGCGCGCTGCTGCATGCTCGGGGCCGTGTCGTTCTCCGTGCTCGGAGTTCCGGGGACCAACTGGTCGAGAAAATCTAGGCTACTTCCATCCATCGCCACGTTCCTATGACGCGCAGGTTAGCCTGCTCGCAGGCATCAGATCGACCCCCGGGCGCGCGACGTACCAGTTTCGCTCAGAAGCTCACATCGAGCTTCCACTTTGCCCAGAAGTTTGTTGAGCGTTTGGATGGCGTTTTCTGCGTCGACGCCGCCGTTTGGTGCCCTTGGGTATCAGGGCGAGCAGCGCTGGAAGTTCCTCCGTCGTGCAGCCGATGACGGCTGCCATTTCAGTCGGGTCGATGGCGCGCTCTTTTGCGGTGAGCAACGTTTCCAGGACGTCGCATCGCACCACGTTCGACCCCACGCGCACGTAGCCGAGGCCGCTCAGATCGGCGTCGCTGAGCCTCGGGGGCTGTGAGCTCGATCGGGGGCCTTCCGCCAGGGGGCCGAAGTTTCGGGAGTGGTAAACGGAAAGCAACGCTGCGCGCATTCGCATCGCATCTCCCTGCACCAAATCAGGGCAGTAAATGAAGCGCCGTCCCGTGCGAATTCCGCGGCGCGTCAAACGCGCGCGCGCCTCACTGCTCAAGCTCTTCAGCTGTGTCTCCGCGGCTACCTTGGTGCACAACCCCAAGCCGGCGCGCAGCTGGTAGAGTAGCCCGCGTTCCGGGGCCGACGCGTCTCGATCCTCGGCGAGATTGCCCAGCAGTTGCCCGACGGCGTCTTTGGCGAAGGCTCGCAGCCGGCGTTCCAGGCGCAATGCGTCGCCGCCACTGAACTCGGACGCGACGCTCACCTCCGGGTGCAACACGGAGGTCCCGCGACGCAACACGCCGACCGGCGTGCCCTCGACGGCGATTCGTCCCTGCGGGTCCAGGGTGAAACACTCGTGTGCGGCATCTACGAGAATGTCGATCGACGGTTGCTGGGGTGTTCTACCATCGAGTTCGTCGCGCAGCTGCATCAGGCTTGCGAAAGCATGCCCCGGGGCGATGGGGCTGCCCGCTGATCGAGCGCCGCTTCGTTGCCCAGGCTGAGTGGTTCGGAGGTGGCCGCGTCTGCGTTCGACGAAGCGCTGCATGAGCCGCTCGTGCAGCGCGTCGCTGAGACGATCCTCGATGTCGCGGGTGCGCTGTTGCCAGTGCTTGGCGCGCTGTAGCCAACGCGTTTGGTGGCTGACGTAGGTCCACGTGCGGGTGAACGCCAGGCGGCCGAGCAACGTATCGATGTCGCCCTGGTCGTCGTCGAGGCGCTCGATGCGTTCGCTCAACCAGCGGCCACCGAGACATTCACCCGGTCCGGTGAGTTGGGCATAGATCGACCCCAACAGTTCGACGTGCGCCTCGGGTAGCAGCTTGCGGTAGTCGGGGATCTGGCATACCTGCCACAGCAGATCGACGCGTTCGCGACAATTGGCGGCGCGCCGCAGCCAAGGGCGTTGGGCGAGACTGGTCAAGGCGTTGGAGTCGTCCGCGCCAGCGAGCGACCGCAAGCCTGGGCGCGGTGGCGGCGCGTGAAGTGAATCGATCAGCGCGTCGAGATCATCGGTGTTCAAGTCGTGGTTGCGCCAAACCGCATGCCTGTCCGATTCGAACCGATGATTCTCGATGGCTCGAGCCACGTCGTCGGACAAAGGGGCGCAGGGCGCCAGCGTGCCGAAACTGCCGTCGTTGAGGTGGCGGCCGGCGCGGCCCGCGATCTGAGCCAGTTCGGGGACGCTCAGTGCGCGGCAGTGGCGGCCATCGAACTTCTCCAACGAGTGAAACGCGACGTGGCTCACCGACATGTTGAGCCCCATGCCGATCGCGTCCGTGGCGACGAGGTAGTCGACCTCACCCGACTGATACATGGCCACTTGCGCGTTGCGGGTCCGGGGGGACAGTGCGCCCAGCACGACCGCGGCACCTCCCCGGCGATGCTTGATGCGCTCTGCCATTTCGTACACCTGGGCCGAAGTGAACGCGACGACGGCGCTGCGCGGCGGCAATTGGCCCAGCCCCAATCGGCCCCGATGGCGCAGGGACGACAAACGCGGCTTGCTGTTGACCTTGATGGTGGGCACGAGGTGTCGAATCAAGCGCCACGCCGTGTGCGACCCTAGGAACCAAGTTTCTCGAATTCCCCGCGCATGCAAGAGGCGGTGGGTAAACACGTGCCCGCGCGACGGGTGGGCGATCATCTGAATCTCGTCCACCGCGAGAAAGTCGACCTCGACGTCCAGTGGCATCGCCTCGACCGTGCAGATCCAGTAGTCTGGGCGCGGCGGGACTCGCTTCTCTTCCCCCGTGATCAGTGCGACCCGTTGCTGGCCGATACGAGCGCTGACCTTGTCGTACACCTCTCGAGCCAGCAATCGCAGGGGCAAACCGATCATGCCCGACTCGTGGTCGAGCATGCGTTCGATGCAATGGTGTGTCTTGCCGGTGTTGGTCGGCCCCAGCAAAGCAACCAACTCGGAAGCGAGCGGCGCTGCAGCACGAAGCATGCGCTTGACTGTAGGGAAGGTTGCGCCAAAATCCAGCGCACGCGCTCAAAACCCCGATCAGCTTGCCAACGCGCGAAATTGCCACGAAAGTCGCCCCAGCGGCGCAAGGCGCCTTTCGGGGTCGCGGCTGTCGACCGCCCCACCGGCGCGGTGGGCTCTGGGGGCTTGGGGGGCGGCTCGCCGCGGGGTCTTCAGTTTCCGTGGTCGTCGCGGAGTTGCGGTCGACTCGGGAGCTTTGCGATCGGTGGGGCCTGTTCAGTTGGACTGGCGTCGGGCTTGCAGCAACGCGGTGTACCCCTCGCGATAGCTCGGGAAGCGGAATTCGAAACCGAGACCGCGTAGCCTCTCGCTGCTCACTCGCTTGTTGCTCGCCGAGCGGCGCGCGCTTCCGCCTGCACTCGCCGAGCGCGCCACGGGAGGCGGCGCGCCGAGTTCGGAAGCGAGCCAGTGCAGCACCTCGCTCATGGTCGCGGGTCGCTCGTCGACGCCGAGTACGAGCCGCCCCGGTTGGGGATGGAACAACAGGAACATCGCGGCGCGGGCGACGTCGTCGGCGTGGATGCGGTTGGTGTAGGCGGGGTTGTCTGGGTCGTAGCTGGCCGTTCCCGACTCGACCCAATCGACGAGTCGCGTGCGCCCCGGGCCGTAGATGCCGCCGCAACGCAAGATGCAGTGATCGAATCCCGCGTCCTTCAAGAGGTTTTCGGCTTCCAACGTGCGCTTGCCGGCAAATCCAGTCGGTTCGGTCGGTGACGACTCGTTCACCCATTCGCCATCGGCTTGCGCGTACACCGCCGTGCTCGAGATGAACACGATGCGCTGAATTGGCAGTGCCGCGGCCCTGCAATGCTCGAGCACGTTGTTCAGACCGGTGACGTAGGCACGTTCGTAGTGTTCGTCACTGGAGCCATCTGCCGCTGCAGCGTAGACGACGTGGCTGACGTCCTGCGGAATGGCGTGAAGCTGATCGCGTTCGCTCAAGTCGGCTGCAATCGGGTGCAACGAGGGGGGGAGCTTGGCGGGATTTCGGCGCAGCGCGCACACCCGATGACCCGCGTCGACCAGCTGCAGGCCCACGCGGGTACCGATGTCGCCCGCGCCAGCGATCAGAATTTGCCCCATCAGCGATTTCCGGCGTCCCCGGCGCCAGCGACGGTACGGCGCAACAACGCCAGCAACTGGGAATCCACCCGTTCGTAGTACTCTTGAGTGGCGCGCTCACTCGCTTCTTCGTCCCCGGCCTCCACGGCGGCGACGACTTTGCGCAAGTGTTCGGGGAAGCTGGGCTCGAGGATCCACAGCATGGGTAACCGGTCGAGCAGGTCGCGTAATGCCTGCAAAAACGGATTGGCGATCCAGCGCACGGTGGTCGAGTGCCCGGCGTCGACCAGGGCGTCCAACCAGCGGTGAAATCCTTTGGCCACGACCTTGGCGTCCTTGGCTTCGAACGCGGTGATCAACAGGTCGCTCAGTTCGTTCAAGCGTTGAATGTCGTCGGGTTCCGCCCGTCGTGCCGCCAACCGCGTTGCGTACGCGATCAGCAGCACGCGTGGCACCAAGATGTCCTCGAGCATGCGGACCAGCTCCCGCATGTCCGGACCGCTCTTGAGAAACGGGGCCGCCAGTTCCAACGTTCCGGTTTTGCGGAAGTCGGAAACGGTGACGCCGCGGCCGTGACGTACGCTCACCAAGCGGGCCTGTTCGAGTTTGCGCACTGCTTCTCGCAACGTGTTGCGGTTGGTACCGTAGGTCGTCGCCAGCTCGCGTTCCCCGATCAGTCGCTCCCCGGGCTTGAGCTGGCCCTTGAGGATTTGGTTACGCAGATCCTCGAAGATCGCGTCCGCGATGTTCGGGGTTCGCGGCAAGTCGTTCGGATCTAGCTCGTCGTCGTTCATGGGGAACTCTCGAAAGGGGAAACCGCCGCGGAATCGCCGGACAATCTCGCAGTTCCCACTCCCAAGCGCAAGCCGGCCTTCAACTGATCCAGCCACTCGTCGCGGCGCGCTCGCACGGTTTGCCAGGTCGGGCCGGCCCAGCTCAAAACCGCGGGGATCTCCGCCGCATCGAGCGACAGGGCAGGGCGATGCCCCAAGATTCGGACGAGCCGCTCGACGAGTTGCTCCGGTGTGCGGGGTATCAGGGTCGGCAGTCGCTCGACCAGGCGCTCGCGCAAGCGCAGCAGCTCGCCGAAGTTGCCCGCGTCGCCGTCCATCGTCAGTGCGCCCTGCAACGTTGGCAGACAGCTCAGTGCTCGACTGTAGTGCTGGACGTCCGCCTTGCCAGCGGCGAGCTCTGCATCGAGCATCAACTCCAAACCCACGTGGGCTACCGCCAACCGAGGTCCGCGGGACACACCGAGGTGCCGCAAGTCGCGCCGAGCTTCGTTCTGCAGAGAAGAGAAGAGCGTGTGATCGTGAAACACAGCGTCGGTGGCGTGGTGAAAGCGTACGCCTGCGTCGACGCTCGGGTTGCTCGCCTGGATGCGCCGGCGACCGAGCATCTGGACCAGATCCGGCAACATGGCTCCCAGTGCGAAGGCGGGATCTGGGGATTTGAGGTGCGCGACCACGCAATGCCCGAAGAAGTTCACCTGGCCGAGTGTAGACGACGCTACCGTGACGTGCCGGTGATTCGACGCGCCTCGAGTTTCAGGTACCGCTTGCTCGTGTGCCAGGCCGCTCCACGTTGCGGCCCGCGCTCCGAGCAAGCTCTTCGTGCGTCGTCAGGGGTCGGTTCGCCCCGAAGCGAATCCACTTTCGTTTCGAAGGATCCGCGCCAAGAAATCGCTTCGGTCTGTCATCACGCCGTCGACGCCCAGCTCCAACATTCGCCTCAGCTCGGCTTCGCCGTTGACTGTCCAGACGTGAACCGCGACGCCCATCGCGCGGGCGGCGTCCAGCAGCCGTTGTTCGATCAACAGTCGTGATCCCAGTCGCGTGGGCAGCTGAAGCGCTTGGTAGACGACCGGCGGACGCGCGGGGCGCCCGGCCATCGTCGCGGCGAGGAACCACAACACCTCCCGTCGGCTCGCCGACGTCGCCACGCGCGCCGCACTGAGATCGCGAAACGCCGACAGCGTCGGGTGGCCCGAACTGGCAACCAGAAACCGTTCGTGGAGACCACGTCGTTGCAGCCAACGCCAAAAGCGCTCTGCAACTCCAGCTGCGCCCGGTTTGAGCTCCACGTTGTAGTTCGCATTCGGCGTCATTTCGACCAGCTCGTCGAGCGTGACGATTCGTAGACCACGACCACGGTGGGGAAACTCGATGCCGTCGCGTGTAAACCAATAGCCCGCGTCGAGGTGGCGCAGTTGCTGGAGCGAGCGACCGGCGAGGGCGCCATGCCCATTCGTCGTTCGGTCGAGGCGGGCGTCGTGGAACAACACGAGCTGGCCGTCCGCGGTGACGCGAACGTCCGTCTCGATGACGACCTCGCTGTTGCTCTGACAGCTTCGAAAGGCCAGTTCGGTGTTCTCCGGCCAGTCCAGTGCGCATCCCCGGTGGGCGAACGCGACCGGCGGTCGTTGCGCGAGGATCCTGCACCCGGTGGAGTTGTGAGGGGACATCGCCGCCAAGACTACTGCGCTGGCCGTCCAATGGAACTACTCGGGGGTATTTCGTTCGCGGATGCGTCGCCGACGTGCCGGCGCAGCGATTACATCACGCTTGCTTTCGGCAGGCACCGGGCGTAACCGAAAGTCGTGATCAAAGATCTGTTGGTCGTTCGCCTGGACCGGTGGCTCGTGGCCGCGCGCATCTTCAAGACACGCGGGGATGCTCAGGTTGCGTGCACTGGGGGCAAGGTCAAGCTCAATGGCAGCGCCGTCAAAGCGGGCCACGACGTCAAACGCGGGGACGAGATCCGCGCCGAGGCTCCTCGCGGGTCACTGGTATTGATCGTTCGTGATTTGGGGGAGAAGCGCTTGTCGGCACCGCTGGCTCGGGAGCTCTACGAAGATCACTCGCCGCCGCCCCCGGCCAAAGAAGAACTGATTGCGGTCCGCGACCGCGGTGCTGGGCGACCCACGAAGGCCGACCGACGCGCGCTGGAGCGCCTGCGCGGCGACGATTGAAGTAGGAGGGCGCGGCGAGTTCGTCGTGTTTCAGGGCAAGCTGGTGTCCATCCAGTTCAGGCGGTCGATCAAGAAGTCGTGCATCACCTGGACTTGGCCTTCCCAGGTGGGAGCGGTGGGGCCACCGAGGAAGCCCGTTTCGCTGGTGATGATGTCTTCGACCGGCCACTTGGCGAAGTCTCGGGCGATGGCCTCGCTCAGCGGCGCAGTGAGTTCGTCCATGCGTTGCTCGACCGCTGCGTCCGAGAGCAAGCCGCCACGCAGCTCGTCGTAGCGCGCGCGCACCTGGGCCATGAACCCGGCGTCGCTGGTCAATCTCTGATACCAGTTGTTCACGTTGCGCGTTCCCGAGAAGCGGAAGCCGGTCTGCTCGTCGCTCTCGGGCACTGCCGTTTGAGCGCCGACGCCACCCAACGCGAAGTTGTAGTCCCACAGGGGGCCTGCCGTCAGCAGGCCGTCGCGATCCTTGTGGTAGTAGGCGCTACGGACGTAGGCGTCGACGTTGAAGCTCAGCTCGTTGACGATGAGGTAGTCGACGAAGGACGCGACGTCGATGTGCGTCGAATAGTCGGCCATGGGGGTCGCGTGCAAACCGTCGTGGAAGGTCTGCAAGTAGTTCGCGAGCCAGGCCACTTGCTGTTCGTTGGGAGGATCGGGGTCGACCAGTTCGAGATCGAGCCAACACGTCCCCTCTTCCATCTCCTCGGGAGGGTCGGTTGGGTCCGCGCCTTGACCCCCGCGCCCGAAGCCGCCAAAAGAGAACGGAGGTAGCGTTGGTGCTCCCGTGCACGCGATGAGTGGTTCTTCTGCTGCCGCCTGATCGAACTTGAAGATGTAGCCGCCGCTGATCTCGGGCGCGTTCGTCACGGACTCGTCGAGCTGCGCGAGGTCCGTTCGTACCTTGTTGTTCTTGAGGGTTTCCGTCAGCCAATAGATGCCCTGGTAGTGTTCCTCGGTCACCGGTCCGCCGTCGAAGTTGAGGTACACCTCCGCGTACACCCAGTGCGGAGCTTGGAGGCCCATCTCTCGACCGAGCTCGTAGACGAACGGGTTTCGGATCAACGTCCTGTCGTAGTACGGCGGGATCAGCGCCCAGTCGGAGTCCTCACCCATGCCCAACAGCGGGTAGTCGACGTCGGCGTCTCGGTTGTCCCAGAACTCGACCTTGTAGGGTGTTTGGGGGAAGCTTGCCGACGACTGTCCGCGGATGTGATAGCCGGCACGCGTGGCCAGGGTGGGCAGCGCAGATAGCGTCGCTGAGCCGTCACTCGGTTCGAATACCATCACCGCGGCCTGGAAGTAGACTTCCTTGTTGGTCGGCTTACCGCTGCCGTAGCTGTCGATGAGCATGATCGGCAGGTTCGACGTCGCCTCGAAAGTGCGCGCGATGTACAAGCCCGTGGTCATGAACCCACTGGGCGCACCATCGACGAACGCCTGCGCGCGGATTTGAGTGGTGCCTTCGAGCAGCAGTGGCGTTCCGCCGTACGGCGTCGACGTCGACGTGGGCAGGGTGCCATCGGTCGTGTAGCGGATCTCCGCGTTGTCGACGCTCGTCGACAGTCCGACCTCGAGCTGCCCCACGAAGGACTGACTTGGTGTCGACAGGGCGACGTCACCGAGCAAGGTGCCCTCCTGCGTGGCTGCTGGGATGCCTGCGGGAGCCGTCACCGCGGGTTCGGGCTGGATGGGCGCGGTGCCCGACCCGGGAGGTGGTGGCTGTGAGTTGACAGTAGTTGGGGGTGGCGCGGTTGCGCCGGGAGCCGGGGGATCGGGGGCGATGCTTGGGCCCGTGCCCACGGGGGTTGGCGGCGTCGTGCCAGTCGGCGGTGCGGGGTTACTGGGAACGCTGGGTTGCGCGGCCAGGTCGCTCGGTACTGCCGATGGGCTTTGCTGTGCGACACTCGGTTCGGGTGCGCCCGAGGATTGTCCTTCTTCGCTGCCACAGGCGCTGAGGGCGCAGGCCGCGGCGATTGCGACAAGCGCATTGCCCCGAGTCGTTCGACGCGAACCCGAGGGGTGAAAGCCGTCCTCGCTGGACTGCGAGGCGTACCCCACCGGCCCCTCGCCACTGCAGAATTTGAGAAGCATGTTCCGACGATAGCCCATCGCCCGCCAACGCGGCAGCGTCTGGAGACGGGCAGCGGATCAGAGCGGCGGTGAGACGGCGGGTGGCAGCGAGCGTGGAATTGTTCATTCCCTACCGTCACAACCCACATGTCGTGCGTACGTTTTCGGATCGCTGTGCGCGCTGACGAACGAGTCGATAGCGCGCCGAAGCGGGGGCATCGCAGCAGGCGTTGTCCATCGAAGGCCTTTAGGCCGAAGCTTCGATCTTGTCCCAAGCCGGCGGCGCCGACGGAGTCCGAGGGGGCACCACCATGGGTGAATGAGCCCCGAAGGAGTCCCGTGATGTTTCGAACCAGAATCCCGATTGTGAAAGCAGCGATCGCCGGTAGTGCGGCGTGTGCCGCGTTGATTTGTTCCACCGCTCGGGCTCAATCCGAGGGTGGTACTGAGAATCTCTTCTACCAGTTCGGCGACGACGCCCTGCTCGGCGAGCAGCTGTCGGCGGACGGTGATTTGATCCGTTTGCGTGCGCGGCCGGCGCGAACCCTGCTGTTGCGGCCACGAACGCAGTTCGTCGGCGAGCTGCTGAAGAGTGTCGAGCACTTGTGAGCTTGCGGTCGGCAGCGACCGGGGGGGTGACCGGCGCCGTTTCTCCGCGCGAGTTGGAAGCTCGAGTCAGGGACACGGCCAACCCATGTGCTTGAACGCGCGTCTCGTCGCGGCAGCAAGCGCCACGTCGTCGCAGTAGTGGGCGTGACGAGCCGACGCGACGAGCTTTCGCCCGCCGTCGAGCTGCCACCGCTGTTTCGAAGCCCAATCGAAGAACGCCTGGGCTTCGTCGGGCGTTTGCAGTTGGGCCTCAGCGACGTGCGCAATCAGAGCTGCTAGACGGCTGAGATGCGGAAATAGGCCGCCGTTGAGCTCCGCGAATCCCAGTGTGAACAAGCTCTGCCAGGCGGGGCTGAACGCCGTCAGCCAATGGCTCGCCGCCCAACTGCCGTCGATCACCGCAGTGTCGAGGTAGGCGATTCTTCGCTGATAACCCGTTGCGAAGAGTACTTGGTCCACCTCAACGCTGGTTTGGTCGACGAAGTGAACCCGATTGCCGTCGAAGTGGCTCACGTCGCGACGAATTTCGACGTCGCCGTGGCGCAAGTGGTGCAGCAGCTGATCGTTCATCAGTGGGTGTGATTGGAGCAGGCGGTGATCGGGTTTTGGCATTCCCAGCTGGGTCGTGTCGCCCACCAGCAATCGCAGCAGCCACCCGAAGACCCACGTTTCGAGCCACAAGGGCAATTGCGGGCCCTCGTGTGCGAACACGTCTGCGGGTTTGCCGAAGATGTGCTTCGGAATGAAGTGGTAGCCGCGCCGCACGCTGACGAAGGTTCGCGAGGCCGAGCGCACCGCGTCGCACGCGATGTCGGCGCCCGAGTTGCCCAGGCCCACGATCAGCACCCGCTGTCCCTCGAACTCTTTCGGGTCGACGTAGCTCGACGCGTGGCGAATGACGCCGGAAAACTCCCCCGGATAGGTTGGCACGATGGGGTCCCAGTTGATGCCCGAGGCACACACCACTCCGCGATACTCGATCGTTTTGGAGCCGAGCTGCACGAGGGCGCTCGTCGGCCTCGGTTCGACCCTCGTGACGGTCGAACCGAACCGTATCGACTCGGTCAAACCGTTGGTGGCTGCGTATTCGACCAAGTAGCGCAGCACCTGCTCGCGCCTGGGGTAATCGGGGAACTCGTCGGGCATCGGCTGGTCGAGAAAGCCGCTGAGGGTCTTCGACGAGATCAGGTGGGCGCTCGAGTACATCGGCGTGCCCGGGTTGTTCAGATCCCAGATGCCGCCTACGGACGAATGCCGCTCGAAGTGATCGTACTGGACGCCGCGCTTTCGAAATGCAGCGGCCATCGCCAACCCGGATGGCCCGGCACCGATGATGCAAAATCTCTCGCGAGCGTCTTCTGCGGGGAGCGTAGCCATGGCGCGCGACCATACATCAGTTCCATCCGCGGCACCTCACCCTGCAATTCGCCTCCCATCCGACGTCGCTTCCCCCGCGCGCGTCTCGTTTCGGGGCTTCGCTCGTCCGGGCGGCGCCGAGCCGCTCAAGCTCTGCCGCAGGCGGTCGTTCTCTGTGAGACAGCCATCGACTCCGATCGGGAGGTGACAACTTCCAGGCGGGAGCGTCGAGATTTCGTCTTTCTGTAGTGAGCAGATCCGGGCTGATTCGAATCGGCACGGTACGGCTCGCTTCGGTTCTGTGCGTGTGTCGGCCCCTGTGAGGTGATGTTGTCCCAATCGCGAGGGCACAGCCGAGCGCTTCTCAAGGGCATCCAGTCGGATCCGTTGATCAGCAAGGACTATATGGAATTGCGTGTCAGCGTCGCGAATCGGTTCTTTCCGCTGCTCATGGCGGCGATCGCCTGTTTGCCTTTGGGATGTGGGGAGTCGTCCGAGACCCAGGACGTCACCGGATTCGAGGATGCGCCTGTCGACGAACAGCCTGAGCGCGAGGCATCCGAGTTTCAGCTCGGCGGCTGCTCGGATGGCTCCACGCGCAGCTGCAGCGTAACGTTGTCCCAGCACGATGGCGTGCTGAGCTGCTACTACGGCACCCAACTGTGTGCCTCGGGCAAGTGGGGACCGTGCGGCAACGGTGAGGTCAAGGAGACACCGGCGCCGCAAGAGTCGAGCATGCAGCTGCAGTCCCTCGGTGACGCGGAAGCCTGCGAGAACAACCCGTGCGATCCGTATTGTCAGACTTTTCAGGAGGTCCCCGACACCGCGTACGAAGTGGAAGATGCCATCCCAATCTTCACCTGGGAGGAAGGCAGCCTGTCCGAGTTCCCTTCCGGTCTGGTCAAAAAGGGGCTGCAGCAGCCCTGCGACACATCGGGCGACTGCCAGTTCAATCGACGTTGCAAAGACCCCGTCAACGGCTCGTGCAAGCACGACGTGTGCACGGAAGGAGATCCGCTGGCCCCAGGCTGCAACGACTGCGTCGACATGGTATGCGCGGCCGATGCCAGTTGTTGCCAAGACACGAAGGGCAAGCCGGGCGGCAAGATCAACGGCGTTGCCGACCTCAACATCGCCGCCTGCTCCCACTCGCCGTGCTCCGTCGGGCGAGGGCTTGCGAGCTCTTGCAACGCTTGCGTCAGCGACATTTGCGATCTGCACCCCAACTGCTGCAATACGGGGGAGTGGTGGAAGGATAACTGGTCGGCGGAATGCGTCACCGCCGTCGAAGAGGTGTGTGGCAACACCTGCGGTTGTGACGACGGTCAAGTCGAGCATGACGGCGCGTGCTACGCCTACCAGACGACTCAGCGCACCTGGGATGACGCCAAAGACGCCTGTGCCGGGATCCCCGGCGGTGGCTGGTCTCTGGTAACCATCAGCGATTCGGCTGAGAATGACGTCGTTGCCGGGATCGAGCCGAGCAAGGAGAAGTACATCGGCCTGCAGGAATACGCCGGCAAGTGGACTTGGGTCGACGGCGCCAGCGGCGACTGGGACGAATGGGCCAACTCCGGCAGTCTGTACGTCAGTTGGGCTCCATCACAGCCCTCGCCAATCAGCGGTGACGACGTCGATTGCGCGTACATGAACGCCAACTCGAACAAGTGGACTGGCGAGAACGCGTGCGGTTCGAACAATCGCAAGCGCAACTCGGTTTGCGAAGGCCCGGCGACGGTGATGAAAGTGCCGGAAGGAACCGTCGAAGTTGCGGGTCCACGCGAATGGGACGCCCAGTGCGTGGCGCTGGCCGGTCAGGTGTGTGGTCTCGATTGTGGGGGAGAACCCTCGGATGGTTCCGGCGTGTGTTCCCCGTGGTTTCCCGGCGAAACGGATCCGACCTGCCCTGGCGTCGACCTGGCGGTCTCAGTGCCGTGTGATGGCGTGCTGCCGGTCTGCAATCACGGCAACACGACGGCATTGCCGCCGATCGAAGTGATGCATTTTCCGGCCAACTCACAGCAGATGCCGACTTGTACCCCCGAGTTGACGCATCCGAACATGGTCACGTGCATCATCGACGAGCCGATCGCGCCCGGTGAGTGTGTTTCGATCAGTGGGGACGCCTGCAAGGATCCCAACGGCGTCAAGACTCCGCTGGCGGGCAACCGCGAGATCATGATCAATGCGGCCGGCAAACAGATCAACACCGGTTCAGGTCCCGTCGACGAGTGCGATTGCATGAACAACTGGTCGCTGTACTCCCACGGCGCCAGCGAGTGCGGTGAACCGTCTTGTTCGGGGGGCAGCTCGGCGGCCAAGCAGACGAACAAGCCCGTCGACATCATCATCATCATCGACAACTCGCCGAGTATGGGCGACGAGATCCAAGAGGTTCAGGCGCGCATCCACGAAGACCTCGCGCAGATCCTCGAGCAGAGCAAGCTCGACTATCGCGTCATCATGATCTCCCGCTACGGTGACGTGAACGTGCCGGTGGGAACGAGTTCCACACCCATCTGCATCGGGCCACCGCTCGGGGCCAACGCCTGCACCAACCCATCGACCGAGAAGCTCGCGCTCAACGCACCGAAGTTCTTCCACTTCTCTGCAGACATCGAGAGCTGGGACTCTTGGTGCCAACTGCTGCACGGTTTCAATCACGCCGACGAGGTTGGAGTGAACGACATCGCAGCGGGCTTCTTCTCCGTCCCGACGCCGCGGGCGTGGACGGCGCTGGCGCCAAGCGGTTGGCAGGAGTGGTTGCGAGAGGACGCCTTCAAGACGTTCCTCGTGATCAGTGACGACGACATCGAGTGCAACGACTACGGCTATGATTTCGACGACACGCCGAACTGTGACGGCTTTCCGCACAATTGCCACAACTTGACGACCCAGACGTCGTACGTCAGCACCGTTGCGGCGGGGGTGACCGCCGCGGCCAAGTTCGACACCGAGTTGCTCAAACTGTCGCCCACGCAGTTCGGCACCGCCGAGAAGCGCAACTACGTCTGGCACAGCATCATCAACATCAAGAACAACCCGGACGGTGCCACGGTGCCCTGGCCGTCGACGGCCGACATTCAGCGTGACATGTGTACGCCGTCTGGAACGCAGATCGTCGGCGCCGGCACCGGCTACCAGGCGCTGAGCAAGCTCACCGGCGGACTTCGCTATCCGATCTGTCAGAAGCAGAATTTCGATGCGATCTTCAACGAGATCGCCACCGCCGTGATCGAGACCTCTGCGGCGTCCTGTGAATTCAGTCTGCCGGAGGGGGACGACGCCGATCCGAACAAGGCCAAGGTCGCTTACACCAAGGGCACCGGCGAAACCGTGACGATCATGCGCGTCGGCTCGGACACTCAGTGCGGGACGTCGACCGCGAGCTGGTACTACGACGACCCCGACGATCCGTCCAAGCTGACGCTCTGCCCAGAGACCTGCAAGGTCGTCAAGGCCGACAACGAGGCGCAGGTTTGGGTCGAGCTGGCCTGCCCTGGCGGAAATGAACAAGCCACGACGTTTACCCACGAGTATCAGGCCAACTGCCCAGTGGGGCACCTGCCGCAGTGGACGTTCATGGCCTACGACACGACCACCGTATCGGACGGCACCGTTTCGTTCCGTGCGCGCACGGCCAATACCGCGGTGGAGTTGGAGAGCGCCAGCTGGCACGAACTGGCCGTCGCGTCCGCGACGGCTCCCGACTGCTCCATGGCTCCCCCGACCGGCGACTGCCCGATCGATCTCTACGAGGGGTTGGGCAAGGCCGACGCGAAGAAGTGGTTCCTGCAGATGCAGTTCACGATCAATCCCAGCAGCGACAATCAGTCACCGACGGTGGAAGATTGGACCGTGAACTTCTCTTGCCCGCCCGGCGAGTGAACCCGCGCCGGCCCCTCCGAGCGCCAGGGCAGCGGCCGAGGCGTCGAGCCGAACCCCGCGATGGGTGACTGATGACGCTTTTGGACTACACAAAATAGAACAATCAACCCCTGCGTCTCATCTGGCTGTGAACCATTTACGCGCTGAAACTCCCAGCAATGGTGAGTAGGGCAGGGGATTTCAGCAGCGCTGGTGCCGGGCTTTGCCCGTGCGACGACTTACGCGATGTCGTCGGTCGCAGCTCCTAGGAGGAGGTCGATCCGCGAGCCCGACCTCGAAAAAAGCGCATCCAGTGAGAAAAGAAAGGCGCCGCATACTTCGCCGCAGCCAACAATGCGCTACACTCCGAGCCTATGAACGACTGCCCCGTCCAAGTCGGTGACATGCTCGCCGGCAAGTATCGCGTCGAGCGCGTACTGGGACAGGGGGGAATGGGCGTCGTCGTTGCGGCTTGGCACGTCGAGCTCGAACAGCGCGTCGCGGTGAAGTTCTTGCTGCCGCAGTTTGCGAGCGATGTCGGTGCGTCCGAAAGGTTTCGTCGCGAAGCGCGCGCCGCGGTGAAGATCCGCAACCAGCACGTCGCCAAGGTGATCGACGTGGGCACGATGGACAGCGACGTGCCCTACATGGTCATGGAGTTCCTCGAGGGCCGTGACCTGCAGTCCGAGCTGGAATCCGAGGGCTGTTTCCCTGTCGAGGTCGGCGTCGAGTTCGTGCTGCAGGCGTGTTTGGCCATGGCGGAAGCCCACGCCAAGGGCCTCGTGCATCGGGATTTGAAGCCTGCGAACTTGTTTCGCACCACCGGGGCAGATGGCTCCAATCTCGTCAAGGTGTTGGACTTCGGCATCTCGAAGTCGATTCAGTCGGGAGCGAGCTCCAGTGGACAGCTCTCGCTGACACGGACCGCGGCGATGATGGGTTCACCGTTGTACATGTCGCCGGAACAGCTCGAGTCGGCGCGCGACGTCGACGAGCGCACGGACATCTGGTCGCTCGGCGTCATCTTGTTCGAGCTGGTTACCGGCTGCGTTCCGTTCACTGGTGATTCTCTGCCGCAGCTCGTTCGATCCGTGCTTCAGGGGACGTTCCCTGCTGCGCATGAGCTGCAGCCCAGCGTCCCAGCCGCGCTGAGCGACGTGATCGCTCGCTGTCTTCTGCACGACCGCCAAGACCGTTTCGCGAGCGTCGCGGATCTGGCCACTGCGCTGGCGCCGTTCTGTCCCAACGGAGAGAGCTACGCCGAACGAGTGCGTCGGGTATTGAAGTTGTCGGCCCAGCCTTCGGCCGCGCACACCCCGCTGCGATTGCCGGTGGCCAGCACGCAACCCATGGACCGCCCCAGTGTGAGCGGAAGCGTCGATGGCGGCGCAGATGCCAGTGTCGACGCCGTTTCAGCGGCTAGCGGACCCAATCCCCCCACGAGTCTCGACGTCCAGATGGACGAGGCGAGTGAGATTGGCGACACCTCCAACACCCGTGTCGATCCGCCGCCCGAACTGATGGGAAAGACGGTGGGCTCGTGGGGCACGACCCACGGCGGTCGGACGGCTCCGCGCCCGATGGTTCGGCGCGCGACTGCGTTGATCGTTGCCGGTGTGTTGGTGGGTGGCGCGATCCTGGCGTGGGTGGGGCTCGGCTCGGACGGCGCACCCGACGTGCAGGCGGCGGGCGAGTCGGGTCACGCGGTGGCTGCCGGGGCAGAGCAGCCGCTTGAGCCGGCCGTGGTGCCGCAACCCGTCGCCGAGGAGCACAGTCGCGAAGCGCAGGAGGCTGAGCCACCCGTCGTGGACGTCGTCGAAGCGGCGCCGGACGAACCTGAGGCGGAAGCCAACGAGGGCCAAGCGGGCGAGGCTGCTGGCGCTGCGACAGTGGCAGGCGTGGCAAAAGAGCCGGTCGCTGTCGCACCTGTGACTGCATCCGCCGACAATGCCCCCAATGGGGCGGCGAAGCGTGTCGTCACTCAGCCGAAGAAGCCGGCTGCGAAGCCGCGTCCCAAGCCTGCGCTGGCTCCCAAGGCCGTCGTTCCGAAGAAGGACCCGAACGGGTTCACGGATTTCGGCGGCCGGCGTTGACGGTTGCGTCGGTCGCAGCGCCGTGAAGTCGCGTCGAACCGGGCGACACGGCGCGGGCCTCCCAAGTTGATCCCGTTGGCGGGACGTTGTTAGGGTGCCGCGATGTTCTGGCCTCAGACTCGGTGGGCGAAAGATGCGGCGGCCGTTGAAGGAGTGGGTCGAGCGAGCGCCGCGGTGAGCTCAGTGGTGCTTGCGGTGCGGCGTATCGGTGTGGTGCTTTCGGCCATCGTCCTGAGCACCGTCCTCGCAGGCACGCAAGACGCATGGGGGCAGACCGTCAGCAAGGACTCGGCGGAGAACAAAGCTGCGGCCGAGGCGCTGTTCGACGAGGCGCTTGCCCTTCTGCGCAAAGAACAGCTCGCCGAAGCGTGCAAGAAGTTCGAGCAGAGCCAACGCATCGATCCCGCCGTGGGCACGTTGTTGTATCTGGCTGAGTGTTACGAGCGTACGGGCAAGGTCGCCAGCGCCTGGGCCACCTTTCGCGAAGCCTCTTCGGTCGCTGCCGCCGAGGGGCAGGCCGAGCGCGCCAGCATCGGAGCTCAGCGCGCTCAGCGGCTGGAGGCGCGTTTGTCGCGGGTTACCTTCGACCCGGGCGACAACGCCAAGGTCGACGGTTTCACGTTGACGCGCGAGGGCTTGTCGATCGCGCCGGCGGTGTATGGCGTGGCCGTGCCTGTCGACCCGGGCGTGCACAGCCTCGTCGCCAGCGCTCCCGGTTACGAATCCTGGCAACTGCAGTTGTCCGTGCCTGAGCAACCCAGCAACCAAACCGTGACGATTCCGCCGCTGAAGGCGTTACCCCAGGAACCGGAAACTGCCGTCGCGCCCCCTGTGGCGGTCGATGAGCCGCCCGCGTCACCACCGCTCCAGGACAGCGCGCCGGCGGTTGAACCCAGTGCCGACTACACGTGGGCGTGGGTGAGTGCCGGAGTGGGAGTCGTCGGTATCGGCGCCGGTATTGCGTTGGGCGTCCGCGCCAAGAACTTGGACGAAGACGCCAAGCAGTACTGTACGGGCAACGCGTGCTTCGACCGACGCGGTGAAACCGCGAGCAAGGACGCACAAAGCGCGGCACTCCTTGCGAACGTCGGCTACGCGGTGGGCGCCGCCGGACTCATCACCAGTGCAGTCTTGGTCGTGCTGGCGGTCCAGCCCGACGAGTCGCCGACCGGCAATCCTTCGCTCAACGTCGGTGACTCGACGTGGTTGACACCCGAAGTGTCTGCCCACGGCGGCGGATTCACTCTTCAGGGAGCGTTCTGAGATGCAGCTGCGAGCTCAACCCCTTGCGAGCGGTCGTTTGGCGCTTGCCCTATTGTGCGCAGCCGGCCTTGCGGGCTGTGTCGTGCCAGAACGACGTTTCGATCAGGACGAAGCGGATCGTCATTCTGCGGCGACCCAGGCAGATGATTCGACGACCGATGATTCGACGACCGACGACGCCGAACCCAGCGGAGCGGGCGGCGCCGGTCCAATGGGCAGTGACGTGTGTCAGGAGTACTGCGATACGGTCATGGAAAGCTGCTCGGGGGACTTTGCCGTGTATGCCTCGGTCGATTCGTGTCTCGCCGTCTGCGCGATGCTTCCCCTCGAAGACGACGATGGCGACAACACCGTCGCGTGCCGGCTGGAGCAGGCCATGTTGGCCAAGTCGACCGGCGAGCGAGACGAGCACTGTCCGCCGGCGGGGCCCGGCGGGTCGAGCGCGCGTGGACGTGCTCGTTGCGGCAGCAACTGCGAGTCGTATTGCCTGTTGCAACCCCAAGCTTGCAGTAGCACCGATGAACTGATTCTCGAGCAAGCCGAATGCGAGCGACGCTGTTCGGCGCTCGTCGATGCGCAGTCCTTCGACGTCACGGTGCATCACGACGCGGACAACGTGCAGTGTCGCTTGGTCCACGTCAGCTCGGCCGCCCTCAGCGAAACCGCCGCACAGACTCACTGCTGGCACGCGAGCATCGCGCCGGAAGACGATAGCCCCTGCGGCTTACCGGCCGATTCCGTGCCGGAGTGCGACCATTACTGCAGTGTCGTGATGACTGCCTGCGTCGACGAGAACGCCGTCTACGACGACGAGGCTCAGTGCCAACGCGCGTGTGCGGAGTTCGAACCGGGGACCGCACGGGGCATGGGGGTCAACACCATCGGGTGCCGCTTGCACTACGCGTACGAGTCACTCGAGGAGCCCGCAGACAATTGCGCCTTTGCCGGGCCCGGTGGCGACGGAAAATGCGGCGACAACTGCGAGAGCTACTGTTCCTTGGCCGAAGGGATTTGTTCGGGCGCTTTCGACGAACGGTTCGGGACCTCCACGGACGAGGAGTGCTCGTCAGCATGTTCGAGCGAGGACGGCGCCGAAGATGGTTCGGGCTATCAGGCCACGGTGGCGGAAGACACGCCGGGGGTTGCGTGCAGATTGCATGCGGTGTTGACCTCTGGCGGCACGGCCGCCGAGTGCCGAGCGGCGCTCGGCGACGGCGACTGTGGCGGTTGACGCGTCACCGTTCCGAGCGGGACCCGATCCGGTCGTCATTCAGCACACGTGGCAATCTTCGGCCTGAGAGGGCGTGTCGAGCTGAATCGTACAGTGAGCGATCCCGAAGTGCTCTTCGAGTTGCCGGCCAGCTTGTCCCGCGAGATCGAGCACGGTCCGTTCGTCGACGACCAAGTGAGCGGTCAGGGCGGTTTCTGACGTGCTCATCGCCCAGACGTGCAAGTCGTGTACGGCGGTGACGCCTGGTAGGCGTTCCAAGCAGGCTCGGATGGCCGTGATGTCGACCTGTTGAGGCACGCCGTCGAGCGACAGGTGAAGCGCCGTGCGCAGCAGACGCCAAGTGCCCCAGGCGACGACGGCTGAGATGACCAAGCTGACGAGCGGGTCGAGCCACAGCCACGTCGGGTAGAGGAGCAGCACCGCGCCGACGAACACGACCCCCACCGACACCGCGGCGTCGGCAAGCAAGTGCAGGAAGGCACCCCGCAGGTTCGCATCGTCGTGGGCGCCGCGAGCGAACAGCACCGCGCTTGCCCCGTTGATGACCACGCCGATCGCCGCAACGATCAGGACCGTCTTGCCTGGGATGGGCTGTGGCGTGGCAAAACGCATCAGCGCTTCCCAGCTGACCCCGCCCACCGCAACCAAGAGCAGCACCGCGTTGGCGAGCGCGGCGAGCACCGTGGTCTTTCGAAGTCCGTAGGTGCGCTGAGACGACGGTTTGCGTCGCGCCATCGCAGAGGCCACCCACGCCATGACCAAGCCCAATACGTCGCCGACGTTGTGCGCCGCGTCCGCCAGCAACGCGGTGGAGTTGGTCAAAACGCCGAACACTGCCTCGACCGCGACGAAGCTGACATTCAGGCCGGTCGCGATGGCAAACGCGCGCCCCACCGAACCGTCGGGCGGCGCGTGGTGGTGATGGTCGTGGTGATGTGCGGAAGAAGCGCCGTGTGCGTGGCCCATCGAAGTGTCGAGCATACACGACGCCACGCAACCGGCACTCCCACACTGGTGCTCCGCTCGTCGGGCCGGGATCAGCCCGCCGATGGCGGAAAGACGTGAATCTCTCCCTGACCGGTCCAAACGCATTCGCCGCCGATCCGTAGAGATACGATTTGCTTGTCTTTGGCCTGGAACGTCACGTGAATCTCACTGGGTCGGTCGACCTCCACACCCTGGGAAATGATGAAGTGTGCTTCGTTCCGTGCCGCGACGAGTCCGTATTTCAACAGGTATGCGGCGATGCAGCCGGCGGCGGGTGGTGTCGCGGGGTCCTCCGCGACACCCATGCTTGGCGCGAACACCCGAGCGCGGGCAGTGTTTGGGGCTGCGACCTCGGGTGTGAACGCGACGACTGCTGGCGCGTTGGTCTTGCCAATGGTGCGTTGCCAGATGTCGCGCCGAAACTGGATGCTGCTCAACGCGGCGACGTCTCTCACTGGGATCAGCGTGTAGGGTAGCACGCAGCGGACGGCCTGCACCGGTGCGGTCTGCAGCAAGTCGCGCCGCGTGAGGCACAACATGCCTGCTGCGGCGTCGAAGTCCGTATACTTCTCGCCGAACTCCGGGCAGGGATGCCGCATCGTCGTCATCGGTGAAACCAGGGTGACCGACACCGGTCCCGTCCTGGCCTCGAGCACGACGCGACCGTCGTGATCGAGCTTCGCTTCGCGTGCCAACGCAAACACCGTCCCGAGCGTCGGTGCACCGCCCGTGTTCACTTCGGATCGCGGCGCGAAAACGCGAACCTGATAGTCTTCGGTACCTTCCCGTGCCGGGAATACGAAAGCCGTCTCCGACAGGTGCAGTTCGCGGGCAATGCGTTGCATGCTCTCGGCATCCAAGCCCTGCGCGTCAGTGAACACGGCCAACGGATTGCCGCAAAAGGGCTTGTCAGTGAATACATCGACACGCTGATAGCGATAGACACCTGGCGTCATTCCGCGACTTCTCCTCGATCGAACCGTGCTGATTCGTGGCGGCATACTACCAACTGCGCCCCGCTATGGAAGCCTGGATCTGGACTTCGAGGGGGGCAATCGCGGCTGAAGGAGGCGACATCGCGCACGTGAGGCGCTTCATTCCGCAGTTTCGTTCATGCTCCCGGGTGGCGCGCGGCGCGGCGAAATGGGGACGAACCGTTCGGCGTAGGAGCGAAACGTAATTGTTCATTTCAGGACGGCTGAAGCGATCCCGAGCGCGTACGGGCTCTGTGCGTGTCGCCGCTGGATTTCCTCCAGGAACAGCCGTTCTTCGCATTGGGGTCGCGGTCGGAAACGATCGTGGCGAATTCCTCTCATGGTGATGCAGGCTCTTTTTTCTGGGCGAGAACAACG